>JAGCZA010000100.1 GCA_017960525.1 Prevotella sp. | reverse complement strand
TGCCCCTGCCATCTTTCTCAGAAGCCTGATGTCCTTGCTGTTCAATGGGCCGCTGACAGTAAGATGCGTGACACTGCCTTTCTCGTCGTCGCTGAGCAATTGCTCCAGTGTCCCAGCGACATTCAACACCACATCCTTATTTACATCTTCACGTTGCGGCTCTATGCCATATAAGACATTCTTAATTATAAGAAGACTGTTTTCTGCTTCATAATCTCCCAGTTTCAGCCTATAATAACCATTTGCCGCCCCATGCCATCCCAAGTTGTAATGCAGGAAATCGTCATCGTATCCATCGCATACGAAAGCATGTCCATTGGTGCTGGCAATCAACGGCCTGCCATTGTCAAGCTCTTTGTAAATGAGTGTCATCATATCTTGGTCGGGAAGAGGTGTGACGTTCATATTCATTTTCCCTGAATACTTGAAATTGTTGCACATCGTGGACTTGGCATTCACCAAATTGGCTGAAGTCTCTTTACCCATATAGTTTGCATCGACAGCAACACCAAGTCTTGACAGCAATAATGCCAGATTATCGCACTGTGTAGTGTCCTTCTCCGAATAGGAGTTCCTGAACGCATCCCATTCAGGCTTAAAGCTGTCCATATCCATTTTGTAGATTTTGTGTTCCGTCTGATAGTAGACATGCGACTGTGCCTGGTTTGGCCATTTGTAGTAGTTCATAACCATAGCTACTGCCAAAGGAACACAGCCAATTACCCCCCGCTTTCCGTTCACACTAAAAACCACATGGTGATTGTACGGACTTGACTGCCCCCATTGCAGATTACCAAGCATTGGTGCCACGCGGTCGTTTTTCCTGCCATAGTGCATATCATCCCCCGTTGTATGCGAATTTGGGCGTTTTTTTAGTGCGGCTATCTGTTCATTGTATGGGTTCAACAAATTCATATACCCTTTCCAATTTGTCAAAAGGAGCGAGTTTTCGGTACTATAGGCCAGAATTGGTTGTCCCACGACATTCCAGCCGTCCTTTTTTGCTACAACGCAAAATCCTTGATGCCTTTCATCCCTGAATATATAGAATTCTTTTGCTAAAGGACTTTCGTAGATTGTCAGGCACAGCGAATCGTCGTTCAATCCGTGGCCAGTCAGCCATTTGTGTGCCACCCCCATTTCTTCACCATAATTTCTGTTGGGCTTGACATAAATGGTTTTAGGGGTAGTGGTCACTTTTTTCTTCCGCACGCTCATCACCATTCCAGGCAGTTCTATGCTTCCTGTCTTTGAGGTTATATAAATGCACTTTGCCTTCAATTTCGAATAAGGTGTTCCCGAAACTTTATTATAGCTTACATTTTGCAAACGACACCCATTCCCCTCTAATGGCTTACCTCCCGCATCCCACACCATTGCTTCCAAGGAATAATCGACTACGAAAGGCACACCCTGTTCTACGGTGTCGGGGGCTGTTGCCAGGAAGCTTTTTACAACAGAATTATGTTTTGCCTGTGAAAATGACGTTAATGAATACAGGCAAAACGCAGAGGCTAAACATAAAACAAAATACTTTTTCATGCAACAGAATGAGAATCTAAAATACAGATTGCAAAGTTAGCAAATAAAAATTTGGTTCGTCCAAACTATGAGTTTGGTTCGTCCAAAGTGGGAGTTTGGACGAACCAAACTTTTGAGTTGATTTATTCCTATTCGTCGTCGTCGGTATCGCCAATGCCGGGATTGGACATAAAACTGGCGGAAGGACGAGGTGATGTTTCAGTAGCAGTAAGCAAATGCTGCTGGTGATGAAGGGCGACAGTTCTTGTCGCGGGCTTCTTGTAGGTTTTCTTATTCATTTGACAATCACTTTTTTACGATTCAACACATAGATGCCTGGAACGGAGGGAGCGGCAGGAAGCCTGCGCCCGTCGAGGGTAAAGTAACAGCCGCTCTCCTCGCCTTCAGCAGAGGGGAGTTCTATTCCCGTTTCTTCAGGGCTGAAGATGACAAGCGATGGGCGACTGAGTGAACTGATGCTGATGGGCGTGAACCAGGCACGGAAGGGTTCAACTTCTTTGTCAGTAGTCTTTACGAACTTGCTGCCCTTGTCGTTGAGCACATAGACGTTGGAAACGGTCGTGCCGACGGTGCTGCCCACAAACTTGTAGTGGTTGCCGCTGACGCCAGAAACAGGCGAAGTGGCAGCGATGCTGACATTAGTTCCACTAAAAGTGACCTCCTTTCCGGTCATCTGCCAGCTGCCGAAGTCCGAGCCAGGCACGGCAATGATATAAGGCGTGTTGGCGGCAATAGAGGTGGTGTTGGCATAGTCGAAAGTGACGCTGCCCTCACCGTCACCAGTAAAGCTTCGGAGCCAGAAGTTGCCATCAGTATCGCCAGCAGACTGGAACCAGTCGACATCGCCCAAGCCCACGCAAGAGACAGTCGTAGCGGTGAAGGGCAGGAAAAGCGTGTTCCAGCCGCTTGTGCCAGCCGCTGCGAGGGTGAAGGTGCGGGTGTATGAGGCATTTTCGGCGGTGAAAGCAATGGGGGTGAAGAAGTCTTCGCCGTCGGTCAGCGTCAGATTGTTCGCTGTACTACCGCAAACCACATTACAACCACTCAGCGAGGCCGGAACCTCCACTCCATCAGGCAAGAGGTAGACGCAGTTGGTGTTCGAGCTGGGGGTGATGGTTGGGATTGTTGTGAGTCCTGTCAAGTCTATACACAGGGCTGTGCCACCATTGATAGCATTATTAACGGGTTTAGACAGGATAGTTGTTGTTCCGTCTGCGTTGTAGGTCTTATAGCCCTCTATCATCTCATAAGGTTCAGTAGGGTCAAACGCTACGAGACGAGTTTTCATCTTGCCATCATCTATATAGTTCTGTGAATAGCTGAATCGCAATCGGTAAAACTTGCCTACTTCCAATTCCATATAATCGAAGCCGACATCAGTATAACTATCCTTCTCAATAACGATGTATTTGGTTACGTAGTTACTGACATAGTCATCAATATTTGCATCAGCACTAGCATACTCCCGCAGCGAACAATTCAGTCTGCCAACATAAGTGTTCTCTGTCGAAGGATTGTTAGCCCTAACCGTTACGCGCAAAGCGTTTCCATAGAGTTTACCATCACTCAAATTACCAATGGTATAATTAACGGTTAGCGTCAGGTTGCTGGTGGCATCACTTTCTGTAATGGATACAGTAGTACTTGAACCAATCTGTGAGTTAGTACTTCTAGACCATAGAGTAAGCACGTTGTCACCCGCTGTGAGTGGTGTATAGACAAAGCGTGCAACCACAGACCGTCCAGCTGGTACGTCGAGCACCTTACCCATAACTGATTTGCCATTCACGCGAAGGATGACATCGTCATGAAAGTCAATACTACCACCAGTAATAGTAGCCGTCACCTCCTGCTCGTAGCCTTGGGTCAGGTTGCCACTAACGTCGAGAGTGGCCGAAGCAGGATTAATAGTGGCAGGAATGGGCACAGTGATGGTCAGACTGTTGTCGCTGATGACGGCGGTCAGCTGGTAGCGGTCACCGTCGTAGCACTCCTGCCAGTTGCTGGTGCCAGCAGGGCGGCTCATCACCTTGATATAATAAGTTCCGTCGTCCACAGACGAAGGGATGGAGAGTCCAGAGAGGGTACGTCCCTTACTGTTGGTATTATTGGGCTCGGTATTTGTCTGATTCCAACTCATCTGTACATTTTCCTCAGTATGGAAAGACTGCACAATACCACCATTAGCGTCCACCAATTGCACGGCATAGTCGAAAGCATTGCTGCCATAGTAATAGTCATAAACCACATAGTAAAGGCTGATGCCGGTAAAGTTATCTGTCTTGTTTTCGCGGGTAAAGTTTTTGCTGGCACTTGCATCAGACGAGCCAAATCGCAGACCTTCGAGCGAGAGGCAGTAGTCCTTGTTGCCATCTACGGGAGGCTGAATACCAATGACAGCGCCTTGGCTAAAGCTGAAACCATCGAGTGTTGACGAGCCTCCGGCACCCTGCACATAAGGCTGAAGGACTGAGAGGCGGAAATAACCGTTACCGTCACCGCCCCATCCCCAATTGATGTGGAAGTAGTCGTCGGTGTCGTAGCCATCGCACACGAAGGAGTGACCGCCGCCCATACTCTGCCCGTGCAAGGCGACTGGCCGTCTGCTGGCCAGTTCACTATAGATAAGATCTACCCACTCGGTATAGCTATAGCATTTACGATAGGTATGGCGCACACCGCCATCATAGCCAAAGTAAGTTTTCAGGGCAAAGGGGATGGCTTCGCTAAAAGCACCCGAACCGCCATTTTGCCTAAGGCCATAAGTCATTTGCAGCGAGACACCACAGTACTTCATCAGCTTTGCAACCTCATCGGCGGCAGCACCCGTAGCGTTAGAAGCGTATGTATTGGTCATAGCTCCCCAGTTGAAAGAGGTAGACGTCAGGCCGCTTACGGACAATGAATAGCTCGCTTCATTTTTGTTTTTTGTATTAGTAGTATAGCCAGGAATGTCGGTGCATGCAGCCGTAGGCCACTTGTGGTAGTACATCAGCTGCGCCATAGAAGTGGCTACGCAACCCGTTACGGTTTTCTCATCATCAATCTCCGGGCAGAGGTTGTTGTAGGGTGCGCCCTGATCCCAGCGTGTCTCAATGAGCGGCGCAATGGGGGAACGGGCTGGCGAAATAGCTGCAGGAGCAGCACTAACCTCAGCCTGATGGGCATCAAGCCAGGCCATCTGCTCGGCATAGCCGTCTAACAGATAGCGCAGCCCGTCGGGCATGTTCTCCTCGTCGAATCTGCCGCTGTCGGCATAGCCAAGAATATCTGTCGTGCGGTCATCGCCACTGACGATGACGAAGCCGTCGCCGCTCCCTACGTTGAACACGTAGTAATCGCTCTGAACAGCTGTCGGAGCTGCCCTGCGCGGGCCTCTGGCAGCCGCTTTCATCTGGATGGCGCCACCAGTTCCACGTTTGTCGAGAAACTGCTGCGCTTTCTTCATTGCGTCAGTCTCACTAACGTTTCCTGCCCACGCCATCACGGTCGGGAGCAGTAGCAAGGCCAATATGGCCATTTTCTTTTTGATAGTCTTCATCTTTCTCTATTGTTGGTTTATGATTCCGTTTCTATAGCGGATCTACGTCGTAGTAGATTTGTAGCGATGCATAACGCTTGTCCTGCAGCATCTGCTGCTGGGCGAGCCTCAGATAGTGGCGGGCCTGAGCCAGGTCGAGACCGTTTTCCAGTTTGATGACGAGCTTGCGGATACAGAGCGTCTTCACCTTGGCCACGGCGGGCTTGTCGGGTCCCAGTACACGGTTGCCAAACCATTGGCGCAGCCGGCTGCCCATTTCGTGTCCTGCGGTATCTGCCAGCGTGTCGCTCTTGTGCTTCAAGTAGACGTAGATTAGCCGGCAGAAGGGCGGATAGCGGAACGCCTGCCGCTCGGCCATAAGGTCGCGGAAGAACGACGGAAAGTCGTTGCGCACCACCTGGCGGATGACCTCCAGATTGGGGTTACGGGTCTGCAGGATGACGAGTCCGCGCTTGTTCTTGCGTCCTGCCCGCCCACTCACCTGAGCCATCATCATGAAGGCGTGTTCGTAGGCTCGGAAGTCGGGGTAGTTGAGCATCGTGTCGGCATCGAGTATGCCCACTACGGCCACGCGGTCGAAGTCAAGCCCCTTGCTGATCATTTGCGTGCCGATGAGGAGATTGGTGCGCCCGGCAGCGAAGTCATCAATGATGCGCTCGTAAGCATTCCGGGTGCGTGTGGTGTCGTAGTCCATACGGGCAATACGGGCGTCAGGCAGTATGTCGCGTATCTGTTCCTCTATTTTCTCTGTGCCGTATCCCCTACCCTTCAAGTCCTTGCTGCCACAGGCCGGGCACTCAGTGGGTATGCAGTAGGTGAATCCGCAATAGTGGCACGAGAGTTGGTTGGTGGTGCGGTGCAGCGTCAAACTGACATCGCAATACTCGCAACGAGGTACCCATCCGCACTGACTGCACATCACCATCGGTGCCCATCCGCGCCGGTTCTGGAAGAGGATGGCCTGCTCGCCCCGCTCCAGGGCTTCGCGCACACGGGCCAGCAACAGCGGTGAGAAGGGGCCGCGCATCATCTTGCGGTGCTGTAAGTCCTTCGTGTCCACCACTTGTATGTCGGGCAATTCAATGCCTTGATAGCGTTCAGTCAGTTCCACCAGGCCATACTTGCCAGTACGGGCGTTGTGATAGGTCTCGGCACAAGGCGTGGCAGTACCGAGAAGAACCTTTGCGCCCAGCATAATGGCCGCGCTTCTTGCGTGATAGCGGGGCATCGGATCCTGTTGCTTGTAACTGGTTTCGTGTTCCTCGTCCACGATGACGAGACCGAGGCGCTGGAAAGGAAGGAACACGGCAGAGCGGGCGCCAAGAATAATGTCGTAGGGGTCGGCAGAAAGTTGTTTCTGCCAGATTTCAACCCGCTCGGCGTCGCTGTATTTCGAGTGGTAAATGCCCAGACGATTGCCAAAAACACGGTGCAAACGATCCATCATCTGCACAGTAAGGGCGATCTCTGGCAAAAGATAGAGCACTTGTCGGTGGTGCTCCAACTCGCGCTGTATGAGGTGGATGTATATTTCTGTCTTTCCGCTGCTGGTGACGCCGTGCAGCAGGGTCACCTGCTTCTTCAGCATCGACATCAGAATCTGATTGTAGGCTTCCTGCTGCGCTGGGTTCAACCGCTTCGTAAGTTCCGGGTGCGGCTCGCCACCGTGATTCAGACGCCCCACCTCCACCTCGTAAGTCTCCAGCATACCTCTTGCCTGCAAGGCGTTCACGGTGGCCAACGTGGCACCAGAAGCATTCAGCAGTTCCTCGCGGGTAATCTCCACAATTGATGTTTCGCTCCCGATGAGGTCCCAATGTGAGAGTGACAGATAGGCGATGAACGCCTCTTGCTGTTTTTTGGCCCGTACCAGCATATCGAGGGCGATGTGAAGGGCCTGCTCGTTCTGATACTTCGGGGTGAGCCGGATGTAAGTCTCTGTACGCGCCCGATACCCCTCCTCAGCCTTCAGGCCAGACGGCAACGCCGCTTTATAGACCTCGCCGATGGGCGACATATAGTAGTCGGCCATCCACTGCCAAAGCCGGTACTGCGCTGGTAGCAGAATGGGCTTTTCATCGAGCAACTGCAAGATGTCTTTCACCTCGTAGGCCTCCGGCTTTTCTTCATGCAGCCGGGTGACAATTCCCACGTAGGTCTTGTTTTTGCCAAATGGCACAAGAACACGCAGCCCCGCCTCCACTTGTTTTTCAAGCGAAGGCGGAACAGCGTATGTGAACTGGCCGTCGAGCGGCAAAGGAAGGATGACGTCGACAAACACAGTCTTGACGGTTTCTTAGAAATAGAAGGCGGCAGACACCTGGAAGGTGTTGCTCTTCACGTCGTACTTGTACTTCAGATCTTCGTACATATCCTTCAAGCCACCCTTCACATCGGCAGTATTGCCGAAAGGAATGTTGTACACCAAACCCACCTCAAGATGCTTCAGGAGCGAAACGCCTGCTCCAAGGTTGATGCCTAAAGTAGATTTCCTGATCTGGAAATTGTCCTTAATCTGCTCTTTCGACTCTCCAAGATACATCACGTCGATGTCGGTGTCGCCCACGTTGAAGCCGAACTGAGGACCGGCAGCCACATAGACGCTGCCCAGACCTCCCAGACCGATGTTGTAGCGAAGGTTAATAGGGATATAGACTGTCTTCTGCTTGATGTCGTTACCCTCCATTTGAGTGTTGCGCTGGTCGTAGAAGGCGGCTGCATCGAAGCCCAGACCAATCGGCAATGAGAACTTCACCGTGGGTCCGATATACCATCCGGCCTTGTTTTTCTTGGCCATATCAACGGCATTGTTGAAACTGTCGAAACTCATACTGGTGACATTCAAACCGCCCTTGACACCAAACTTGAAGCCTTGGGCTAGTGCGGGTGTGGCTGCCATCAGAGCCACTGCCACAATCATTGTGCTAATAAATTTCTTCATAATCGATTATAATTAAAGGTTTAACGTTAAAACTTCAATGTCTCTCACGACGGACGGACACACGGGAAGAACCGCCAGAAGAGGAACCTCCACCCGACGATTTGCGGCTGCGGGTCGCCCGTGTGGTACTCTTCTGTTCCTTAGCCCGCTGCTGTCGGAGTGCCTTAGCCTTCTTAGGATCAGCCACAGCGATACTGTCTATGGAATCGGTTTTCTCCTTGTTGCCAAAGATACCGTCACGGAAAGCCTGCAACTCTGCCTCTATGCGTTTCTGTTCGTTGGTGAACTTGGTAGAGTCGTTACCGGCTACCTGTGCCAGCGTCCTTCCCAGTCGATTGGCCGTCTTATAGATATTGCCCTTGTATTTGTTCAGGGTGAAATAGTCGTCAAGGTTCATCATGGCAGCGTCATTCACGTCGCTGGTCTTGATGGTCTGACGGCTCAGATAGGGTTCCACCTCGCTGTACTTCACCCAGAACAACGGGTACTTGGCTGCCTCGCCACCGAAATCGTCCTCACGGAGCATAACGGGACAGAGGGCTATCGGCTTGATGTGGAACGACGAGTTGGCCTGGTCGTAGTAGGCACTCTCCTTCAGGTAGTACATCTTCACTTCAGCCGAAGGGATGTCGCTGTTGTCCACCTTCACCTTGCCGTCCTGCTCCTCGTAGAAGATGTGATAGTTATCCAAAATGGTCTTCATATCAACCTTTGCCGAGGCCTCCAATACTTCATTGCCGTCAAGGTTGTATTCATAGACAGGGATGTAGTTGCCCAATGCCAACTTGAATATATAGGTAAAGAGGTTCAGACGCTTGCCCTGCGGCTCCACGGGGTCGTAGAGTCCGGCGTTCTCCTCCTTGTTGAGGTCGATTTCGCGGTAGATGTCGCGGCGCCAAACCACCTCTTCAGGCATATCCACAGCAGTGGGGTACATAATCTCCATTCGCTTGGTCATACCACCCTGAGAAGTAGCGCCCTGCTGTTTCTGCTGGGCAGCCTTCTGTTGCTGCTGCACACGACTCTTCTTCGGCTGGGCAAACGCTTCACTAAATGATAAATGACAAATGATAAATGATAAACCTATCACTATCATCCATCTGTTATTCATTCGAAACATATTATTCTTCATAGTTCTTTCCTTTATATCATTTATCATTTCTTACTGAACTTTTATTTCCATAGCGGTGTTGAGCGTACGCTCGATGCCATCGGGGCCTACAGCGACGACACGCGAGATGTAGAAGCGGCGGCCACGTGTAAGTTTGCGGAAGAGGTCTTTCTGGGCAGCCGAGAAGCGCGGGCCGTCGCTGGCCAGCGGCTTGGCATTACCCATATTGTCGAAGAACACGGTCTCAAACGACTGCACGCGGAAAGCAATGTCGAGGATTCCATCGTCGATGGCGGCGCCAACAACTTCCGCGCCAATCAGTCCACCCTTGCTCATATTGCCTCCCTTGAAGCGGGCGGGATTGCCAGCCTCGTCCTTCACGTCAATAAACGGCGTGGGGTCGGGCAACTTACGCACGCGGAAGGCGAAAGAACCCATCGTCTGCGGGCGGCCCGTGTTGGTCGATGTGACGGTGATGACGGCATCCTGGCCAATCTTCGACGGTCTGGCGATATACTTGCCGGGGCCGCTGGGCGTAAGGGTTCCGTTGGTCATCGAGGCCGACACTTTGTTGAGTGGCACGCCAGGCACCGAGACGCTGATGGGGTTCGAGTAACCGGCATAGAGCATACGGGTGAGGTCGGCAGAAACGGTGGCCGAAGGCTCCACAACCGTGTATTTCTGCTCGAAGTCGCGGCGCAGTTTGTCACCATTACCATTGACGGTTTCAATCCAGCCTGTGAGGGTGAAGTCGCCAGTACGACCGCATATCTGCTCATAGACATTGTCCTTCAGATCCATCTTCTTGCCACCAATGTAGATGTCCGGCACCTGCGTGGTATCGATGGCGGCCATCACTATCTTGGCCGAGAACTTGTCGCCCTGCACGATGGTCTGCGAGTTGGGGATGACGAATGCCTCAAGGAGGTTCACACGGATATCCTTCACGTCAATGTTCTGCACCAGCGTGTGCAGCACCTCTTTCTCGGCGTTACGCACATCGCCCTGCAACTTCGACAGGATGGTGACGGCAGCGATGGCAGGCATAGCCTCAAACTGTGTCTCCTGCCAGTTCTTGCCTAACGAGCGTTTGTCTTCCGGCACCTCAGTGGTCAGGTCACTTGCAATGTTGCGCTGCTTGGCCGTGTCAGGAATCATCTTCAGGATGCGCTCTCGATAACTCTCAATGGCCAGTTTCAGGGCCTCGCCCTTGCCGCGTCCCGGCGCAAGCATCACCTGGTTCGAGGCTTCCAGGTCTTCCTGGCCCTTCAGGTGGTTGGGGTCGCCGTCCTCGCCATCAGCCTCGCGGGCAATGGCCAGTTTCAGTTCGGCGGCAAAGTCGTAGAGCGAATCGCTCATCTGGCGCACCAACTGGGCCTTGTCGTACCACTCCTTCACCTTTTGCGGGTTGGCCTTCATCTGCTCCTCGAAAGCCTCGTAGATGGCCTGGTTATCTTTGATGGCGTTCTCCGTGGTTCGTCCGATGCTTTCGCCGACGATGGCGAAGCCGTTGAGCACCTCGTTGGAGACGTTCAAGGCGAGCATAGCCATCAAGACGACGTACATCAGGTTGATCATCTTCTGGCGCGGAGAAACGGGTCTTTTCTTTATTGCCATTTTTCTTGTTGAGTGTTTAGTGTTTAGAGTTTAGTGACTTTAGTTTGGGGGTTGAGAGTGTGTAAAGTCACTCAACTCTAAACGTTTAACTCTGAACCTTTCACTTGGGGCATATTGGTGGTCATAGCCTCAATCATACGGGCATAGATGCGGTTCAGTTCGGCGATTTGCTCGGCCATCTTGCGGGTCTGGTCGTTGATTTGGTCAATGGTGCCAATTTGCTGGCTGGCGCCCTTAAGTTGCATCTCGTAAACCTTGCAGATGCCGGTCAGCGTGCGGTTCAGGTTCTCCATCTCCTCGCTGTCGCGGGTCAGGCGCTCGCTCTGCTCCGACACCTTCTTCAGAGTTTCGGTAAGAGCCTTCAACTGCTCCACATAGCCTTGCGTGGCCTCCTCCATCTCTTCGGGGTCGATTTCGGGCAGTTCGGGCTGCTGAGGAGCAACCACGCCACCGATGATACCACCGCCGATGATGCCGCCACCGCCGGCAGAAATGGTTCCGTCGCCTTCGACTGCAGGTGCCTCGCCTTCGCCAACTGTGCCACCGCCAATGTAGCCGCCACCACCGCCGACGTAACCGCCGCCGCCAATGTAGCCACCGCCGCCGATGATACCGCCGCCACCACCTTCTGTGTGGACCTCGGCACCCTCTTCGCCAGTCACTTCGGCAGAGCCGCCGCCGATGACGATAGTACCACTGCCGCCACCACCGATGATGGTAGTCTGCTGGCCCTGTGTCTCGACTTCGGTCTGCAAATCTTCGCCAACGTGGGTGGGCAGTTCCTTGCCGTCCTCGGTCTTGTCGAATGGTCGGTCGAAACCGGCAATGAAGAACACAAGCACCTCAGTACCCATACCCAGGAACAGCATAAAGTTGGCTCCCGGCAGGTGGGTCAGTTTGAAGAGTGCACCCAGAATCACGATAGAAGCACCCCAACTGTAGGCGTAATTCATAAACGTCTGCCCGGGCACGCTGTCGAGCCACCTCTGCAGCAGATAGATAATATTGAATTTGCTATACTTAGTCATCTTGGCGTTATTTCGTTATCACGTTGTTACTTCTTTGATTTCTTTACTGTCGCCTTGGCCGGCTTTGCCTTCTCACTGCTGGTGCTGGCCAGAGAGCGGACGCAACGGAAGCCTATGAAGGAGCGGGGCTGGTTCTGGAACTCGCTGCTGCGCCAGGCCGAGCGAATGTAACTTTCGGGGTCTTTCCACGAGCCGCCGCGCACGCTCTTCTTCTTCAACCGATAAGGGTCTTCCTTGGCGGCATTGTACTTCAGTTGCGGGTTGATGTCGTTCATAGCATCGACGCCTGCCTCGGTATAGATGGTCGATGTCCACTCGGCCACGTTGCCGGCCATATCGAAGAGGCCGTTGCTGTTGGCGCTATAGATGCCCACCTTCGAGGTGATGAGATTGCCGTCCTTGGTGTAGTTGCCGCCCTCAGGCTTGAAATTGGCAAAGAAACAGCCCTTGCCGCTGGCCACATCCTCATTCTCCCAGGGGAACTCTGTGCCGTCCTTGCCGCGTGCGGCATACTCCCATTCGGCCTCCGTCGGCAGACGGTAACGCTGCACGAAGCGGGCCGACGGGCCGAGGCCCTTGAGCAGGAAGTCGGTGCGCCACTGGCAGAAGGCGTTGGCCTGCTCCCAAGTGACACCCACCACGGGATATTCGTTGTAGGCCGCGTTGGAGAAATAGTTGCGCATATACACCTCGTTGTCGGCGTTGGGGAAGTCGTTCACCCAGCAAGTCGTGTCGGGGTATATATTAATAATGTACGTATTAAGGAAGTCCCACGGGCCGGTCAACTGGCGGTTGATGGTCTCACGCACGATCTTTCCCTCGTCGTTGATATAGGCGGTGTCCTTTGAAATCCACACCTCGGCATTGGGATCCACGGGGATATCGGTGTTCAGGTTGCGCTCCTCGGGGTTCAGGCGGTTGCGGCGCAGGGCGGCCTCCGTATAGTCGTACACCTCATAGCGGAAGTTCATCTGGTTGGCATCAAGCATCTTCTCGCCCGTTACAGGATTGACGACGTAGACACTCTCAATAGCCCTCTGCTCGTCCTCGTTAGGCTTGCGGGGGATGGGCTTCTTCCAGTTCAGGTGAGGCGTGATGGGGTCGCCGTTTTTGTCTTCCTCAATCTTGAAACTCTCGTCGCCACCGTAATTGGGGTCGGCCAGACGCTCGCGGATGATGCTGTCGCGCACATAGTTCACGAACTGGCGATACTCAGAATTGGTAATCTCGGTATCGTCCATCCAGAATCCCTCCACGGAGATGTCTCTCACCGGTGTCTCCTTGCCCCAAAGCGAATCGGGCGTTTCCATACCCATCTTCAGATGGCCACGCTTGATGAGGACCATACCATAGGGTGCCGGTTCCGAGAACGACTTGCCGCTGGAGCCAGTCAGTTCACCGCCCGATGCTGTTGTCTCCTTGCCACCAAAGCAGGAGGTGAGCAACAAAATGAGAAGGAACATTCCACCTCCAACTATAGATTTGAACATTGTTTTTACCATCTTGTCGTTATTTCGTTATTATCGTTTTTTCGTTATCACGTTATATCGTTATCACACTGTCATCACGCCGCCCTCATTTCAAAGCAGTCTTACGCTCTGGTGCTTGTTCCTGCCTTTCTTGAACAGGTTGACGTCGGTCTGGTAACCCACGTGCAACTCGTGGCTGCCGTTGCGAAGGCTGATAGCCGAGGTGTAAATCTCGTAACTGTAGCCCAACATAATTCCGTGGAACTTGCCGCCAAGGTAGACCGTGGCGGAATTGGTAGGGCTGTAGCCTAAGCCAGCATACATCAGCCTTTGCTCGTAGGTATAGGTCAGGCGGGCTGTGATGTCGGCACGATAGCCAACCCCGTCTGAACGGAGCAGCGCTGACGGCTGTATTGTTAGAAACGGATTTTTAAGTCGAATATTGCATCCTGCCGTAAAATAATACGACTGCATCAGGTTCAACTCATTGGTTTCTCCCAGTTCCACGGTGGGCGCCAGCGCGTGTTGAACCGACAGTCCGGCATACCAGTTATTGCGCTGATAGTAGATGCCGCCACTCAGGTCGAAGGCTGTTCCCGTGACTTCCGACGTAGAGAAAGCCAGGTCGCCGGACTCCTCAAATTCCAGTTTCGAGCCGTTCAGGTTCTCACTGAGCATAGCCGGCTGCACGCCGATGCTGAGAACGCCCCCGAGCAGTTTCTGCTTGAACGCATACATCACCGAGAATTTCTTGTGGGAGAAGGCACCAATATCGTCGTTCACCATCTGAACGCCCACGCCATGATAGGCGCCGAGGGCATAGAAAGGCATATCGCCGGAAAGGTAGATGGTACGTGGATTGTGCTCAAAGCCGACCATCGACATATTGTAGGCCACGCTGACATTGATTTTCTCCTGCTTGCCCGATGCGGCAGGATTAAAAAACGGCTCCATCGCCCAGTAATGGCTGAACGACGGGTCGTACTGGGCACCCGCATACAGCGAGCCCATCAGCATCGGGAGCAATATCCATAGCCTACGCCTAAACACGCTTATTATAACGTGTGATTACGGCATTTATTATTTATGGTGGCAAAAAGATGTCCAAAATCAGGACGAACCAAACTGGTAGTTTGGACGAACCAAAGTAGGGGTTTGGTTCGTCCAAACTCAGATGCCTATAAATCCTCGTTCTCCGTGCGGGCGATGATTTCGTTCTGCAACTGCTCCGTCATATCGTTGAAATAATCACTATATCCGGCCACGCGGACCAGGAGGTCGCGGTAGTTCTCTGGGTGCTTCTGCGCGTCGTGGAGCGTGGCCGTATCGACGATGTTGAACTGGATGTGGTGGCCGCCGAAGCGGAAGTAGGTGCGAATGAGCGAGCCCAGTTTCTTCATATCTTCCTCGCGCCTCAACAACTGGGGCACGAAGCGGACGTTGAGCAGCGTGCCGCCGCTCTTAGTCTGGTCGAGTTTGCCCAACGACTTGATGACGGCGGTGGGGCCGTGGCTGTCGCTGCCGTGGGCGGGGCTGGTGCCGTCGCTGATGGCGAAATGGGCGAAGCGGCCGTTGGGCGTGGCGCCGCAGACGCTGCCGAAGTAGTTGTGGCAGGTGGTGGAGAGCATATTCAATTGCGTTTTGCCGCCCCGAGTGTTCGGGCGCCCCTCGATGGCCTTCACCAGGTCGTCGTAGACGCGCACGGCAATATCGTCGGCATACGGGTCGTCGTTGCCGAAGAACGGTGTGTGGTTGCGGATGTACTGGCGAACCACTTCCTGTTCCTTCCAGTTGTTATTGCAGGCTTCGAGTATCTCGTCCATTGTGTAGCGATGGTCCTCGAAGACGTGCTTCTTCAGGGTGGTGAAGCAGTCGGTGATGGTGCCCAGGCCCGTGCACTGGATATAGGTGGTGTTGTAGCGGGCGCCGCCGTTGTAGTAGTCGCGACCCTTCTCGATGCAGTCGTCGATGTAGAGCGAGAGGAACGTGGCAGGGGCGTAGAGGGCAAACATCCGCTCGATGTAGTTGTTGACCGAAAGTTTCAGATTGACGAAGTACTCCATCTGCTGGTGCCAGGCGTCATAGAGTTGCTCGAAACTGGTGAACGTGCGCGGGTCGCCGGTCTCCAGCCCAAGTTTCTTGCCCGTCTCCGGGTCAATGCCGTTGTTAAGCGTAATCTCCAGAATCTTCGGTGTGTTGAGGTAGCCCGTAAGCAGATAGGCTTCCTTGCCGAAAGCGCCCACCTCGATGCAGCCTGAGCAGCCGCCCTCGCGGGCATCCTCCAGGGTCTTGCCCTCGCGCACAAGTTCTTTGATATAGGTGTCGGGGTTGAAGATGCTGGGATAGCCGTGCCCCTGGCGTATCACCTTGATGCCCTCCAGCAGGAAGTCGTCGGGCGTGACGTCGGCGATATGGATAGAGAGGCCGGGCTGCAATTCGTGCAATTCCTCCTGAATCTCCAGAATCATATACGACAGTTCGTTGGTGGCGCTGTTGCCGTTGCGGTCGACGCCGCCGATGTTGATGTTCGTGAAGTCGTTGTAAGTGCCGCTCTCCAAGGCCGTCACACCCACCTTTGGCGGCGCGGGCTGGTTGTTGAACTTTATCCAGAGGCAGGAGAGCAGTTCCTTGGCCTTGTCGCGGTTCAGCGTGCCGTCGTTCAGCCCCTGCTCGTAGAAGGGGAAGAGGTGCTGGTCGATGTGGCCGGGGTTCATCGAGTCCCAGCCGTTCAACTCCGTCACGGTGCCGAGGTGCACGAACCAGTACATCTGAATGGCCTCCCACAGGTCACGCGGGGCGTGGGCGGGCACCCAGCGGCAGACGTCGGCAATCTTCTCCAGTTCGGCCTTGCGTTGCGGATTCTGCTCTTTGGCAGCCATCTGTTCGGCCAGTTCGGCGTGCCTTTCGGCAAAGAGGATGGCAGCATCGCACGAGATGGCCATTGCCTCCAACTCCTGTTGCTTGTCGGTGGCCTCTGGGTCGTTGATGTAGTCGAGGCTCTTGATTTTGGCCTCGATGCGGGCCTTCACGTCAAGCAGGCCCTCGTGGTACATCTTGCCGTCCATAGCCGTGTGGCCGGCGGCGCGCTGCTCCATAAACTCCGTAAAGACACCGGCGTGATAGGCCTCCTCCCACGCCTGCGAGACGTGGTTGAAGATGCGCTCACGCTGCGTCTTTCCCTGCCAGTAGGGGATGACCTCACGCTCGTAGGTGTCGATGTCCTCCTGCGAGATGGTGTAGCGTTGCAGTTCGCGCTCGTTCAGCGTGTGCAGGTCTTCCACCGAGTGGCACGTCAACTCCGGAAACGTTGGCACGGCTTTGGGCTTCGGCCCGCGCTCGCCCACAATCAGTTCGTCTTCGCCGATATAGATAGTCTTGCGCTTGCATATCTCGTAGAAGTTCTTGGCACGGAGCACGGGCGTGGACATCGTGCCATAGTTCTTCTTGTAGAACGCGGTCTCTATCAAGGCGCGCTCGATGCTGAGCGTGGTTGGGGTGTCGAAATTCTGTTGGCGGAGACGCTTGATGCGCTCATTCATACCTCCTTCGTTTTCGGGGTGCTTGATGCTGAAGTTCATAATTCTTATTGAGTGTTGAGTGTTTAGAGTTTAGCGACTCTTCATAACTTTCGTGGTGCGAGTGGTGCCGTCGGCGCGGGTCTCTTTCATCAGATAGACCTCCATAGGCTGCATCTCTGAGACGCACTTGCCGTCGAGGGTGAAGAACTCACGGCTGACCACACCGCCATACTCTGAGGCGCGGTCAGTAATGGCCGTGGTCTCGGTGCCACTGGTGATGGCCACACCGAAGCGCTGAGTGAAGGTGGTGGTGCCGTCGGAGCAGGTGATATTGAAGACGCCCACGCTCTCGGTGTCAGGCTTGATGGCATTGACGGTCAGCGTGGTGCCCTCGATGCTGGTGGCAAAGAGGCCGCCCTCCAAGTTTTCGGTGGTAAAGGTCGGCGTGACGCTATTGCCGTTCTGTCCGAAGAAACCGGCGAAGTGCTCCTTCAGGTCGATGGTGCCACTACCGTTAGGTTCGATGATGACGTAGGGGTGGGCAAGGAATTCCAGATAATCCTCCAACAACGTCCAGCCGTCGCCGTCCGGGTCGTCGTTGTGGTTGGCTGTCGCAGGGTCGCTGTTCACGCAACGCTCCCACCAGTTGGGCATACCGTCCTGGTCGGTGTCCCAGTCGGCGGCACGGGTCTCCTCCGGCCATTCCTCCCAGCCGCCGTTTGCGGCGTCGGTGATGTCAGCCTCGTTGTCAATCTCGCCCTTGATTTTCGACTTCGAGCCTACATAGGTATATGTACCCTGAAGGGTCTCACGGATAACGCGCTGGTGCTGCTCGTCGCGCACGGGCATAAAGGCACCGCCGTAACTGGTGACAATCTTCATAGCGTCTGTGGCCGAATGGATGGTGGCATACGAGGGGAAGAGCGGTTCGTTGACCATATATTGATAGTCGGTAGGAACATACCCTGTTGCAGTATAGGTATCGCCCTTCTTGTCTTTGGTCTGCGTGTGGTTCTTGTTCTCACGGATATTGCCGCTGATGTATGCCGTATTGGTGCGGTTGTCGGCAACGTCGGTGGCCAGTTCAAAATCCATAATGAATAGTTCTTTGCGCCTGGTATCAGAGCCCATTTTATAATAGTTGTTCACGAAGTTCACCTCGTGGCAGTTGCCGTCGGTGGTGCGGTTGTGCCAGTTGTAGCACACGTTGTTGAAGAGGTCAAGGCCGCCAATGGGACGGTTCTGGCCGTCCATACCGCCGCCCATACTCCAGTTGCGGCCCTCGCAGTTGAGCAGGAGATTGTGGTGCCACGAGCCTTTCTGGCCGTCGATGGTGGCGGCATAACCGTGGTTGGTGCCGTCGCTGTAGTTCTTGTGGCCGGTGATGCCAAGGGCCTCGAAGATGCCGCTGTACTGGAACGTGATGTTCTTCGCGCCACGGCCTGAGACGGTCTCATCCGTTCCCCACGCTGCCGTGCAGTGATCGACGATGGCGTGGTCGGCACCACTCATACCCATCGCATTACCCGTATTCTCGCCGTATACGCCGAGACCGCGCTTGAAGCGGACAAAGCGAGCGATGTTGTCAGAGCCGATGTTGATGTTCGACGCCTTCAGGCAGATGCCCTTGCCAGGAGCCGTCTGGGCGGCAATGGTGATATTGGGCTTGGTGAAGATGGCCTCGAAACCCAAGTCGATGATGCCGGAGACATCGAAGACGATGGTATGCGGCTCGTCGAGCAGCAGACCGTACTTCAGCGTACCGGGCACGTTGTCGCCCGAAAGGCTGGTCACGTGGTAGACACTACCGCCGCGTCCGCCATTGGCAAAGCGTCCGTAGCCCTCGGCCTCGGGGAAGGCCAACTGACGGGGCTTGAAGCACCAGGCGGTGCCCTCGCTGACGGTGCCGTCCTGGGCTACTTCGTCGATGCGCCAGAAGTAGGTGTCGCCGCTGTAGAGGTCATTGACGGTATAGGCTGTTTCGACGGTAGTGGCCAGCAATGCCATAGCGTCCTCACTCTTGCCGAAGTAGAGGCGATGTTCCTTGACCCTGTCGGAAGCAGCAGTCCAACTGAGGGTCACGCTGCCACCGTCGCAGTCGGCGTGCAAATCGTTGTTGGCGGGATAAGGTTCCTTGGCCTGCACGGTGATGTCGGCAGTATTCAACTCGAAGCCGTTGAGCAGCGGGGCCTGGAACTCGTTGGCCTGGCCATTGTCGGGCGTGCCGGGATTGTCGGCGCTGGTGATGAACTCCAACTCCACGGCGTCGCCGTCGTTGGCGATGGTGAAGGGCGTGACGAGCAGGGTGGCGTTGGCAGCCACGGCCTGCAGGAACGAGGGCTGCACGTTCTCATGCACCACCTCACCGTTCAGTTTTACCGTCATCGGGGCGGCGTAGAAGGACGTGGGGTTCTCCCAGCAATTATGGTATGTCTGCAGCGAGTGCTGGCCGACTGGCAGACCCTCCAGGCGCAGCGTGAACGAGCCGTAAGTGCGGGGGTCGAGACTGATGCCGTCGAAGGTGAGACGCCCGTTCTGCTCCTTGTATGTGGTGTTCTGAATAAACGTCTTGCTCCAGCCTGTGCGTATCTCGTAGGAGGCACTGCTGGGGCACGAGAGTGTGCACGTGATGCCGTCGATGTCGATGGATGTGCTCTTGCCCTGTGCGGCCTGCCAGAGCGTGTAGCCCGGCTCCTGCACTTCCTGTGCCTGACGGTTGGTGATACTGATGTCCACCTTCAGTTGCTGTGCCTGTACGGTTGTGGCCATAATGGCCAGCAATGTAATGGTCTGTAGTTTCATTGTGATAAGATTAGTTGTTAGTTAGTTAGTTTCATTTCGCAATCCGCCTGCAAAGGTACAACAAAAAAACGAACTGGCCAAGAAAGTGGGAATCTTATTTTTTTCGGCCTAAAAGTTTGGTTCGTCCAAACTTCTGGTTTGGTTCGTCCAAAGTCATAGTTTGGTTCGTCCAAACTTCCGGTTTGGTTCGTCCAAATTTTACTACTATGTTAATTCTTGACAAATATTTTGGAGGTATGGATGAAAAAGTGTATCTTTGCAAGTTGCTATGCAGAACAACGCAAGCCTCGACTTGGTGGAGTTTGTGGAGACGCAGATTCTGCCGCGCTACGCCGAATTTGACAAGGCGCACAACCTGGAGCACGTCACCCGCGTGATACGCCGCTCATTGCAGCTGGCCAGTCAGACGGGTGCGGATATTGATATGGTGTATACCATCGCCGCCTATCACGACATCGGCATGTCGGGACCACGTGCCGTCCACCACCTGACGGGCGGCAAAATCCTGGCGCAGGACGTGAGGCTGCGGCGGTGGTTCAACGCCGAGCAGTTGCGCGTAATGAAGGAGGCCATCGAGGACCACCGCGCCTCGGCCTCCCGGTCGCCACGCAGCATCTACGGGAAGATTGTGGCCGAGGCCGACCGCGACATCGAGCCGCTGGTGGTCATCCGCCGCACGGTGCAGTTCGGGCTGGCGAACTATCCGCAGTTGGACAAGGAAGCGCAATGGGAGCGGTTCCGCAGCCACTTGCAGGAAAAGTATTCGGCCCACGGCTATATCCGCCTGTGGATTGCCGGTTCGCCCAACGAGAAGAAACTGAACGAACTGCGCAACTTCATGGCCCAGCCGCAACAACTGCGGGCGCTGTTCGACCAAATCTTTGAGGAAGAGAACACGGTATCCACAATTCACAATTAGGCTGTTCAATATAATAAATAAGAGACTATGGCAGGAGACTACATCTTGACGATTTTCATTGCGGCCATGCTCGGCGGAGCCATCGGCCTGGAGCGCGAGTTCCGCTCGAAGGAGGCCGGCTTCCGCACCCACTTCCTCGTGGGCTTGGGCAGTGCCCTCTTCATGGTGCTGTCGATGCACGGCTTCGACGGCTTCGAGGGCCAGCCGGGGGTCATCATCCAGCGCGACCCGGCCCGTATGGCCGCCCAGGTGGTCAGCGGCATCGGCTTCATCGGCGCGGGCACCATCATTTTCCAGAAAAACGTGGTGAAAGGACTCACCACAGCCGCTGGCCTGTGGGTGACGTCGGCCATCGGCATGACGGCCGGTGTGGGCATGTACGCCCTCGCGGCAGCCGCAACGGGGATGGTGATTGTCTGTTTAGAGGGCATGAACTTCATCCATCACCGCCTGTTCAAGCACCGTCCACGCGAGTACGACGCCGACGAGAACCACCAGATGACGGCAAGCGAATGAAAATATTTCCTGTTTATTTTCAGAAATAACAAAAAAATGCTTACCTTTGCGGGCAATTAGAAACCAAAAACAAATAACAACCACAAAATGAAAGAATTCTTCAAGTACACGCTTGCCACGATATGCGGCATCGTGATTCTGGCCATTCTGGCCGGCATTATGTTTATGATTTCACTGGCCGGCATGGTGGCCAGCAGCAGTGCTCCAACCAAGGCGAAAGAGAACTCGGTGTTTGTGCTCAAGTTGGACGGAACGGTCAGCGAGCGGGCCGAGGACGACAGCCCCATCGCCGAACTCCTGGGCCAGATGGATATGGAGGCTATGGGCCTCGATGACATCGTAAGCGCCATTGAAAAGGCCAAGAACGAGGAAAACATCAAGGGCATCTACATTGAAGGAGGTGCCACCAGTTTTGACGGCCCCGCCACCGCCCAGCAGGTACGCGACGCCCTGGAGGACTTCAAGAAAAGCGGCAAGTGGGTCATTGCCTATGCCAACCAGTACTTGCAGGGCAGTTACTATGTATGCTCCGTGGCCGACTCGCTCTTCCTCAACAAGGGCGGTATGATCGACTTCAAGGGAATAGGCGGCAAGAACTACTATATGACCGGTCTCTACGAGAAGATTGGCGTGCGCTACCAGTGCATCCGCGTCGGCAAGTACAAGAGTGCCGTCGAGAGCGTCACTCGCAAGGACATGAGCGAGAACGACCGCGAACAGCGCACTGCCTATCTGCAGGCCATCTGGAAGAACTGGCTGAACAGCATGGCCGAGAGCCGAGGCGTCAGCGCAGAGCAACTGAACCAACTGGCCGACGACAGCATTATGCTCTTTGCCAACAGCGAGGACTACAAGAAGGCACGCCTCATTGACGGCGAGTTCTACCCTGACGGCATCAAGCAGGTGATACGCGCAAAACTGGGCATCAGCGACGATGACGACATCAACCAGATGACCTTGAGCGACATGAAGGGCCTGCCCTCCGACAAGAAGGAGAAGGGCGACAAGATTGCCGTCTACTACGCCTACGGCGAAATCATCGACGCACAGGCCAGCGCCTTCTCCAGCGAGCACGCCATCGTGGGCAGCGAAATGGTCTCCGACCTGAACGACCTGGCCAAGGACGACGACGTGAAAGCCGTGGTGGTGCGCGTCAATTCGCCTGGCGGCAGCGCCATGGCCTCAGAGCAAATATGGCACGCCCTCAAGCAGCTCAAGGAGAAGAAGCCCATCGTGGTGTCGATGGGCGGCTATGCAGCTTCGGGCGGCTATATGATTAGCGCACCGGCCAGCTACATCGTGGCCGAGCCCACTACCGTGACCGGCTCGATTGGCATCTTCGGACTGGTGCCCAATATGAGCGAACTGGTGACAGACAAGCTAGGAGTGACCTGGGACGGCGTGGCCACCAACAAGAACGGCGACTATGAGACAAACCTCATCTTTGCGAAAGACAATGCCGAGGAGTTGCGCCAGATGCAGAACTACGTGAACCGTGGCTACGAGACCTTCCTGAACATCGTGGCCGAAGGGCGCGGCATGACCCGCGACGAGGTGCACGAGATTGCCCAGGGCCGCGTGTGGGTGGCCTCCGACGCCCTGCCCATCAAATTGGTTGACCAGTTGGGTTCGCTCGACGATGCTGTGAAGAAGGCCGCAGAACTGGCCAGCATCGACGGCGACTACTACACCAGCAGTTACCCGGCAAAGAAGGAGTGGTTCGAGACATTGCTCGAGTCGGCCTCCGAAGACAAGGGCACCTACCTTGACGGAGAACTGAAGCAGGTACTGGGCCAACTCTACGAGCCTGTCATGCAGGCCCGCAAAGACTGCCAACGCAACCGTCTGCAGGCCCGCTTCCCCTATCTGACAACCATCAAGTAAGCACAGGCGACTGTCCATGGAAGGTGACCACATAAAGGTGAACAAGTGGCTGCTCCCCCTGAGCTGGTTCTACGGCTTGGGGGTGAAGCTGCGAAATATGCTCTTCGAGATGGGAGTCCTGAAGAGCCACACCTTCAATGTGCCAGTCATCGCCGTGGGCAACATCACCGCAGGCGGCACCGGCAAGACCCCACACGTGGAGTACCTGGTGCGCCTGCTCCAAGAGACAAGCAAGGTGGCCGTCCTGAGCCGGGGCTACAAGCGGAAGTCGAAAGGCTTCATACTGGCCGACGACACGGCCACGGCACGCACCCTGGGCGACGAGTCGTTCCAGATGAAGCAGAAGTACCCGAAAGCCATCATTGCTGTGGACAAGAAACGCGTCCACGGCATCAAGAAATTGCAGGAGCAGTATGACGACATAGACGTGGTGCTGCTCGACGACGCCTTCCAGCACCGCTACGTGAAGCCAGGCATCAACATCATGCTCGTCGACTACCACCGCCTCATCATCTACGACAGGCTCCTGCCTGCCGGACGCTTGCGCGAACCGCTCAACGGCAAGAACCGCGCCGACGTAGTGATTGTGACCAAGTGCCCCAAAGACCTGAAACCAATGGAATTCCGTGTCATCAAGAAGGGAATGGAACTGTTTGCCTACCAGACACTCTACTTCACCACCTTTGACTACGACGCACTCCAAGGCCTGTTCAACGGAGAGGCCAAGGCCCTCGACGCCATCGCCCCCGACACCAACGTGCTCCTGCTCACAGGCATCGGCTCGCCACAGCAGATGGAGGAAGACCTGGGCAAACTGTACCCAAACATCACCCCACTCCACTTCTCCGACCACCACAACTTCAGCCGCAAGGACATCGGCAAAATCAACGACACCTTCTCCGCCCTGCCCACCCCGAAATGCATCATCACCACCGAAAAGGACGCCGTCAGGCTGAAAGAGGCAGAAGGGCTGAGCGAAGAGGTGCAGCAGTCCATCTATGCATTGCCCATACACGTGACGTTCATGCTTGAACAAGAAAAAATGTTTAACGAAAATATTTTAGGTTATGTACGCAAAAATTCAAGAAACAGCATCCTGGTTAAAGGCAAAGATGACAACAAGCCCCAAAACAGCCATCATACTGGGAACGGGTCTCGGACAATTAGCTTCCGAAATAACTGACAAGCAGGAAATATTGTATTCCGACATTCCTAACTTCCCTGTCTCCACGGTCGAAGGCCACAGCGGTAAACTCATCTTCGGCAAACTGGGTGGCGTGGACATCCTCGCTATGCAGGGCCGCTTCCACTACTACGAGGGATACACGATGAAGGAGGTCACATTCCCCGTGCGTGTCATGTACGAACTGGGCATCAAGACGCTCTTCGTGAGCAATGCTGCCGGCGGTATGAACCCGGGCTTCAAGATTGGCGACCTGATGGTCATCACCGACCACATCAATTTCTTCCCCGAACATCCGCTGCGCGGAAAGAATTTCCCTACTGGCCCACGCTTCCCTGACATGCACGAGACCTACGACCCCGCACTCATCAAACTGGCCAGCAAGATTGCCCGCGAGAAGAAAATCCGCCTTCAATACGGGGTCTATATGGGCGTGCAAGGCCCCACCTTCGAGACACCTGCAGAGTATCGCATGTTCCGTGTCCTGGGTGGCGACACCGTGGGAATGTCGACTGTGCCTGAGGTCATCGTGGCCCACCACTGCGGCATACGCACCTTCGGCATCAGCGTCGTTACTGACCTCGGCGGCTTCGACAACCCCGTCGAGGTAAGCCACGAGGAGGTGCAGGAGGCCGCCGACAAGGCACAGCCTCTGATGACCGAAATCATACGCGAAATGATTGTACGATCTGAGAAAATAGACAGCGGAAAGAACAACTAAACACAGTATGGAAATAGCAACACTTGGAGAGTTTGGACTTATAGACCGTCTGACCAAGGATTTAGGAAACAAGAACGAAAGCACAAAGTACGGCGTGGGCGATGACTGCGCCGTACTGCACTATCCTGACACAGAGGTGCTCGTCACCACAGACATGCTGATGGAGGGCGTGCACTTCGACCTTACCTATACCGACTTGCAGCATTTGGGCTACAAGTCGGCTATGGTGAACATCAGCGACATCTTCGCCATGAACGGCACGCCCCGGCAGTTGACCGTCTCACTAGCGCTGAGCAAACGCTTCACCGTGGAAGACGTGGAGCAACTGTACAGTGGTCTGCGGCTGGCCTGCGAGAAATGGGGCGTCGACATCGTCGGCGGCGACACCACCAGCAGTTACACCGGCCTGGCCATCAGCATCACCTGCATCGGCGAGGCAAGGAAGGAGGACATCGTCTACCGTAACAGCGCCCGCGTTAACGACCTCATCTGCGTCAGCGGCGACCTCGGCGCCGCCTATATGGGCCTGCAACTGCTGGAGCGGGAGAAGAGTGTCTTCTACTCGCAACTCGACGAACTGAACAAACAGATAGCCAAGGCAAAGGCCGCCAATGACGAGGCGAGACTAAAGTCACTTAACTCTCAACTCTCATCCCTCAACTCCTTCCAACCCGACTTCAGCGGCAAGGAATATCTGCTCCAACGGCAACTGCAAGCCGAGGATCGTGGCGACATCGTCGCAAAACTGCGGGAGGCAGGCATCCGCCCCACGGCGATGATGGACGTCAGCGACGGCCTCTCGTCGGAGTTGCGCCACATCTGTAAGCAAAGCCATTGCGGCTGCCGCATCTTCGAGAAGGAACTGCCCATCGACTACCAGACGGCGGTGATGGCCGAGGAAATGGAGATGAACGTCACCACCTGCGCCCTGAACGGCGGCGAAGACTACGAACTGGTGTTCACCGTGCCCATCGGCGACCTGGAGAAGGTAAAGGCCCTCGACGATGTGCACCTCATCGGACATATCACCGAAGAGAAGTTCGGCCATATCCTTGTCAGCCGCGACGGTCAGGAGTTTGAACTGAAGGCGCAGGGATGGAATCCGCTGAAAGACTAATCGCCGAGATTGCATGAAGGTCTGCCATGTCTACAGCCAGGACAACCCACAGTTGGCACGCTATGTCAGCCTGCTGTGCGACGCCATGCCCCCAGACGTGGAATGTATGTCAGAGGGCAACGGCAGTTGTTCCGTGGTCAGCGGTAGTTCCGCTGACATCATCCACCTGCACGGCCAGGCTGCCTGCAAACTGCCCAAAGGCGCAAGGCTGGTGGTAAGCCCCCACGGCGAGACCGAGGGCGACAGCCGCGCCTACGCCACCATCGCCCGCAGCCAGTTGGAGGCCCGACGGCTGCACAGGGAGCGCGTGGAGGTGGTGAGAAACCCTCTCGTGACCAAGACGACTGACTTTCAACAGGCGGCCACCCACATTGCCGCCATTTATCGGCGCGTGCTCGACTCCAACCCGCTGGAGCGCATGGACGCTGACACACGGCAGGCACTCGCCACACTACTGAAGGCAGCCATCACCCCTGAACTGGCTCCCCAGTCCCCCACCCCGGCCAGCATCAACTTCCATCTGCTATACATCTATGCCGAGCAGGAAGGCGTGCAGTCCCTTGTGGAGAAAGGACTGAAGGTGCTGGACTAGGCAGCTCCACCCAAAGAGCCTATCGACAACTATTTGCCCAGCGGCTACCAGAAGCCCAAGAGTATGGCGGACAAGACGATTGCGGTCATGCTGCGCGACGTGCAGCAGAACGGCCCCACGCTGCTGCGGCTGACTGATTTGCACCGCGCCCTCCACGACGACCTGCTGGACGAAGAACGGCTGATGGCCACACTCGACGATGAGAAACAGCGCCCCCTGATGCAGAGCATCCTGCCACTGCTCCAGGAACAGACTCTGCTCGAAGAAGGCTTTATGCCCTGCCCACCCATCGACAACACACTGACCAGAAGCCTGCGCAAGGCACTGGCCGACCACCTGAGACTATAACCCTAAACACTATAGAAAGCACATGACCCATACCGACGAACGCTACCTCCATCTGCTCTCCACCGCCTACCCCACCGTAGCCGATGCCGCCAGCGAAATCATCAACCTGGAGGCCATCCTCAACCTGCCCAAGGGCACCGAACACTTCCTGGCCGACCTGCACGGCGAGCACGAAGCCTTCATCCACGTGCTGAAGAACGCCTCGGGCAACATCAAGCGTAAGGTCTCCGAAATCTTCGGAACCACCATCCGTGAGAGCGAGAAGAAGGAGCTGTGCACGCTCATCTACTACCCCGAACAGAAACTGGAGCTGATAAAGGCCCAGGAGGAAGACATCGACGACTGGTACCACATCACCATCCACCAGCTGGTGCGCGTCTGCCGCGAGGTGTCGTCGAAGTACACCCGCTCGAAGGTGCGCAAGAGCCTGCCGCAGGAGTTCTCCTACATCATCGAGGAGCTGCTCCACGAGCGCAGCGACGACCAGGACAAGGCCGCCTATGTGGCCGTCATAGTCGACACCATCATCACTACGGGCCGTGCCGACGACTTCATCGTAGCCATCTGCAACGTCATCCAGCGGCTGGCCATCGACCAACTCCACATCCTCGGCGACATCTACGACCGAGGCCCGGGCGCACACATCATCCTCGACACGTTGCGGCAATACCACTCGTGGGACATCCAGTGGGGCAACCACGACATCCTGTGGATGGGAGCCGCCGCCGGCAACGACGCCTGCATCTGCAATGTGCTGCGCTTGTCGCTGCGCTACGCCAACCTGGCCACGCTCGAAGAGGGCTACGGCATCAACCTCGTGCCGCTGGCCACGTTTGCCCTCGAAGTCTATGGCGACGACCCCTGCGAAGAGTTCATCCCCAAGGAACTGAAGAAGGAGGGGCAACTCGACGAGAAGACACTACAACTGACGGCAAAGATGCACAAGGCCATCACCGTCATACAACTCAAGGAAGAGGCACGCATCTTCCACCGCCACCCGGAATGGGGCATGGAGGACCGCTGTCTGCTGGAGCACATCGACCTTGGCCGCCAAGTCTGCGTCGTCGACGGCAAAGACTACGCCATGAAGAGTTGCCACTTCCCTACTAACACGATGGACCTGACGGCAGAAGAAACAGAACTAATGCAGAAGCTGCACCACTCGTTCCGCGTCTCGGAGAAGCTGCGCAAGCACATACGCACCATCCTGAGCCACGGCTGCATGTACAACATCTGCAACCAGAACCTGCTCTTCCACGCCTCGGTGCCCCTCAACGACGACGGCACGCTGAAGGACGTGGAGATCATGGGCCGCAAGTACCAGGGCCGCCAACTGATGGAGTATATAGGCCAGCTGGTGCGCTCCGCCTTCCAGAACGACACGCCGCAGGAGCAGAAAGCCTATGCCCGCGACTATTTCCTCTACCTCTGGTGCGGCAAGGACTCGCCGTTGTTCGACAAGTCGAAGATGGCCACCTTCGAGCGCTACTTCCTCACCGACCGCGACACCTACCACGAGGAGAAAGGCAACTACTTCAAGCTGCGCGACTCGCAGGAGGTGTGCGACCGCATACTCGATGCCTTCGGCGTGAATGGTCAATGGTCAATGGTCAATGGTCAATCCCATCCACGCCACATCATCAACGGCCATGTGCCCGTGCATGCCGGTTCGGGCGAGAACCCCATCAAGGCCGGCGGGCGGCTGATGGTCATCGACGGCGGCTTCTCGGAGGCTTACCACAAGGAGACGGGCATTGCCGGCTATACGCTGGTCTATCACAGCCGGGGCTTCCAGCTGGTGCAGCACGAGCCGTTCACCAGCACACAGGACGCCATCATGCGCGGCACCGACATCAAGAGCACCACGCAAATCGTGGAGATGTCCACCCACCGCATGCTCGTGGCCGACACCGACAAGGGTGCCGAGCTGCGGCAGCAAATCAGCGAGCTGAAAGACTTGCTCTATGCCTACCGCCACGGCATCATCAAGGAAAAACGCAACTAACTTCATACATCCTACCTCTCACCTCTCCCCTCTCACCTCTCACCTCTTAATTCTTAATTCTTAACTACTATGATTACACTAACCATGATTATCCAGCTCCTCATCGTGTTGGGAGCATTGTGGGTAGGCTCGCGCTACGGGTCGCTCGCACTCGGTGCCATCTCCGGCATCGGACTGGCCATCCTCGTGTTCGGATTCGGACTGAAGCCCGGCACACCGCCCACCGACGTCATCTACATCATCATCGCCGCCGTCACCTGCGCCGGCATGATGCAAGCCTCCGGCGGCATGGACTGGCTCATTCAGCTGGCCGAGAAGCTGCTGCGCAAACACCCCAACAGCATCACCTTCCTGGCACCGCTGTGCACCTTCTTCCTCACCGTGCTCGTGGGCACCGGCCATGTGGTCTATACGCTCATGCCCATCATCTGCGACATCGCCCTGAAGAAGGGCATACGCCCCGAGCGACCCTGCGGCGTGGCCTCCATCGCCTCGCAGGTGGGCATCACCTGCTCGCCCATCGCCGCCGCCGTTGTCGCCTTCGTCAGTATCTCCAACGACAATGGCTTCAACATTTCCATTCCACAGGTGCTGATGGTGTCGATACCCGCCTGTATCTGCGGTCTGATGGCCGCCGCTGCCGCTTCCTACCGGCGTGGACTTGACTTAGACAAAGACCCTGTGTTCCAAGCTAAGCTGAAAGACCCCGAGCAGTACAAGTACATTTATGGCAACAACGCAACCACGCTCGACATTGAAATCCCACAGTCAGCCAAGAACGCTGTGTTCGTTTTCCTCGGCGCCCTGCTCGTCATCGTTATGTTTGCCGTGTTCCCCTCGCTGTTGCCCTCTTGGGAAGGCAAGCCGCTGAAGATGAACCTGGTCATCCAGATTGTGATGATAGCCGCTGCCGCCCTGATGATCATCTTCTGCAAAGCCTTGCCGAAGAAGGCCGTCGCAGGCCCTGTCTGGCAGAGCGGCATGGTGGCCGTCGTCGCCATCTACGGCATCGCCTGGATGGCCGACACCTATTTCTCCAACTATATGCCGGAGATACAGGCTATGCTCGAAAGCATAGTGAAGCAATACCCGTGGTCCATCGCCATCGTCTTCTTCCTCGTCTCCGTGCTCATCAACTCGCAGGGAGCCGTCGTCGTGTCAATGCTGCCCCTGGCCTACTCATTAGGCATCGACGGCGTGGTGCTCCTCGGCGTGCTGCCCTCAGTCTATGGCTACTTCTTCATCCCCAACTACCCCAGCGACATCGCCACCGTCAACTTCGACCGCTCCGGCACCACCGTCATCGGCAAATATCTGCTCAACCACTCGTTTATGATGCCTGGCCTCATCTGCGTCATCACCTCTACCATCGTGGCCTACGCCCTTGCTAGGCTTATCTATTGATTAATTGTGAATTATGAATTATGAATTGTGAATTATGAATTATGCTTTTCCCACGTCGCCTCTTCCCCCTCCTGCTCCTCCTGACCCTTCTGGCCGCATGCCAGAGGGGAGACCCCGCTATAGACGCGCTGCACAGCACAGCCGACAGCCTGATGCAGTCACGCCCCGACTCCGCCTTGCATCTGCTGCAGGCCTGTGACACGGCTGCTGCACCACCCATCGGCACATGGCCGCGCCGCCAGCGCATGCGCCACGAGCTGCTACGCGCCAAGGCGATGAACAAGGCTTACATCAACTTCACCACCGACTCCGTGATGAAGGAGGTGGCCGGCTACTACGACAGCCACGGCACCCCCAACGAGCGGATGGAGGCCCACTACCTGCTCGGCTGCGTCTACCGCGACCTCGGCGAGGCTCCCCGTGCCATCGACAGCTATCTCGATGCCGTCAACTGCGCCGACACCACCGCCGCCGATTGCGATTACCGCACAATGGCCAGCGTTTATGGTCAGATGGCAGATATTTATCGTCACCAGTTACTTCTCTCATACGAAATAGAAGCCCATCGCAAAGCCGGTCACTATGATCTTCTTGATGGCGATACATTGTCTGCTATGTATCAACAGAAAAAAGTTGCGAGCGTATATATAATACAGAACAAGTGTGATAGCGCGAGACTAATTCTCAATACTGTCATCCGTTTCTACAAAGAAATGGGGTATGAGCAAGAAGCATTATTGGCATCGACAATGTTGATGCATATCTACGTGGAAAGGCCAGAGAGAACCGATGAACTAAAAAGACTCATTGAAGAGTATGACAGTAAAAGTGATGATTTTGACGAGAACCACGAATTACATTCGAAGAAACGACTTTTCTACCGTTATAAAGGGAAGTGGTTTGAAAACACAGGGCAATTAGACTCAGCGGAGTTCTATTACAGAAAGATGTATTATCCCAATATATTACTTACCTCGCAAAACTCTATGTTTGAAGGACTACTGAGCGTTTTCAAGAAGCGGCACCAAGCTGACTCCATCGCAAAGTATGCCCAGCTCTACTGTGCAGTCAATGACTCATCTATTGCCATAAAGGACGGGGAGGTGACTGCCCAATTAGCTGCAAGTTACAAATATAACAGCATCCAGAAAGAATCAAGCAGAAATGCCGAAGCAGCCCACCGGGCCAATTTGCGGTTTCTGCTTTCCACCTTCTTGCTGCTGGCCCTCATTGCCATTACCATCTTGCTCGTCCACCATTATAATAGACAAAGAAAACTACAGAGGGCAAAATATATGGCTACCATTGCCGAGCGGACAAAACTGAGGAATGAGCTGGACAGCCTAAATGCGAAAGACTATGACGGAATCATCGCAAGGAAAGAAAAGGAGATAGAATACTTGAACGAGACCATTGCCGAACATAATAACGCATATCGCAATGTTATGTTGAAGGATAAACTGTCGGCATTTGAAAATAGCGAAATCGTAAGAATAATCAATGAAAAGAGTGATTTCAGGAAAGGCAGCCCTAACATAACCAATGATGAATGGAGGGAACTTTTGTCGGAATTCCGAAAGGATATGCCAGCTGCTTATTCTTTGTTGAAATGCCTTTCCCCTCTTCAGCTTTATGTCTGCATACTGCTTTTGTTGGACTATGACGAGTCGGTAATTGCGATTTTGAGGCAAACAAAGCCACAAACTATCAATACTGCCAAGAAACGCGCAAACGAAAAACTCTTCAATATTGATGACTCAGCATCACTAGCTTCAAATCTGAAGGGCGCTCTTACAGCTTGACTTATTTTTGGCTTATTAGGTTAAATACTTGATATCCATAGGCTTAGTAGTCTTGGCTTATTTTTGGCTTATTTTTTCACGGAAAGATTTTTGGTCAAAAAATCATTCTGTCGTATATTTGCACCCACAAACCGATAGGCCAATCGATGATGTCTAACAATTTAAATGAACTATGAAAAAACGTATTAGTATTCTTTTTTTTGTTGGTGATGGCTATGCTGTCATTTACAAGTATTCAAACGTTAGCTGCCCGAGTAGACGTTGACTTACATACCGGGTATAATGACCCTGACTCAAATCAAGGCCAGCCTCACAGAGGGCCAGTTGTTGTTCCAGAGGTAAGTATCGATAGTTACGAACTGGAGTTCGTCACCGCTTGCATTGGTTTCACACTCCAACTGCTTGACGAGAACGGTGAGGAGGTTTACTCCACAATCATTACTTCAAGCACTGTTACTCTGCCCTCCACCCTCAGTGGCGATTACGAAATCCTGCTTCTCCCCGACACTGGCAGCATCTATTTCTTTGGTACTATAACCCTCTAATCATCAGTTTCGTAAGTTTTTTAATATAGACAGAATGTTTATGAAAAATAATCTTATAATAGCTATCTGTTTCTTTTTTTCAGCATCCATAGCTGGTAAACAGTTAGAAAATGCTTATAATAATTATATCTGTGACAAAACGATTATTCAATATGACAGCAAGAATCATATTGAATCAGTAATGTTTTCAAAGCTGGACACTACCATTGAAATCCCTAAAACGGCAGAGGACTTTTTTGAAAAGATGCTAAATATGGAAGATGGCGTTTGCTACGTAAAGAACAAGTCGGTAAGTCTATCAAAAGAGAACGAAACTTTTGTGCAATTATATAATGGGTTAGAGGTTGATGGTGCCTTTTTTACGTTCCACTTTGACAATGATGGCGTGATGACTTATGCTCATGGCAACTATGTTGAAGTATCAAATGTTCCTACCAAACCTTCTATAAGTGTGGAAGAGTCAAAAATACTATATGCAAAGTATAAAAAAATATCCCCCTCACTAATAGACTCATATAATGCAGTTCTTTGCATCAAAGACATACAACCCGATGATTATTCTTATGTCGGCAAACCGTCATTAACATATAAGGTTTATGTATCTTCAAAAAAAGAATATTTAGCTGAGATAGTTTACATAGATGCAACAAACGGAGATATTTTATTTAGCGAGCCATCTGCCTATTCATTAAGTAGTTTGGGAACATTTAACACAAGATTTATGGGTGCAAAAAGTGCTTACACGGATTATGTAAACAATTCTTATCGTCTTTATGATAATAGTAGAGGTACAGTAATTTGGACAAGAGATTATCAGAATAATCTTTCTATTTTATTTACCGAATCTGATGCTCAAGAAGTAACCGATCTTGACAATGTTTGGAATTATGTTGATTTCACGGACAGGACAGACATGGCATTGGATGTGCACTGGACTTTGCAACAAATTTACGACAGGCTAAAGAATGTATATGGCAAGAATAGTTTTGACAATAATGGCAAAGACATAAATGCTTTTGTTAAAGTCTCAATCGTACAGTCGATTATTCCTCCTGCAACTACGACAGATAATGCACAGTGGAACACAGAAGACAAAATTCTTTTCTTTGGTAAAGGTTCTAATTTTCAAAGACCGTTCTCTTCTGTAGACGTAGTAGCGCATGAATATGGTCATGGCATAACAGACTATCAAATAGGATGGGGAAGCCCACAAAGATACCTAAATGAAGGACTAAGTGACATTTGGGGAGCCATTATGGACTATCGTTTCGGATATAGTGACAATGATGCTTGGAAAATAGGAGAAAACATTTTTGCTTCCGACACGACGAACTGTTTAAGGGACCTTTCTCAGCCCAATTCGGATTTAGCTTATAAGAAAATCGCAAGCACATATTTGTCTAACACTTACAACAATGGCGATGATTACGTTAAAGGTGGGGTGTTTTCACATTGGTTCTATTTGTTAGTGAATGGGGGCTATGGACAAAATGAAAATGGGAGATGGTATGCAGTGGACGGAGTTGGTATGGATGCCGCAGAAGCACTGATAGTGAAAGCGGTCTATGACAATTATCTTAGAAGCCAAAATACATATCCGAAGATTTCTGAGGCTTTCTATAACGCCGCACTTGCTTTGAATATTGATGGACTTAAAAATTCAGTCTTAAATGCTTGGTATGCTGTTGGAGTGGGAAGTCATTCAATGTCATTATTCGGTAGTACACAAATATGTGATTCTGCACAATATTCAGTATATGGTCTCCCAAGTGAGTGTTCTGTTGTGTGGTCATTAACAAACAGCGAACCATCTTCAAATGTACTCATCACCCAAAACCACCCAGAAACTAATCAATGTACCGTTGTCATAGGAAATGGGAGTGAAATTAACAATACACTACGCGCATCAATCTATCATGGTAGCAATTTAATTACAGTACTTTATAAACATATTTATAGTGGTAATTTTACAGGTACTTATTCACAAGAGGGAAATTATTATCATTATAGGAACTATCCAGATATCCCTGAGACGACTTTTTATAATCACGATTTTATTAATGTCAACCAGACCTGCCTTATAACTCTTTATTCTCCATTTTTCATTGGCAAGTACATATCTCATACAGGAGCAAATCTTAGTCTGTGGAATGACAATAGAAACGGGACTATTCAGCTGAAGTTCCCTTATACAAATTTGCAAGACCAACTCCTGACTGTAACTGGATCAGATTTAAGCGGATGTGGTAATTTTCAATTGGCCATAAAAGCCTTCTATAATCCAATAACAGAGCCACGGCCACTTTTAAATATCAAATATCGTGATAATTGTATAGAAATTGTCAATAACAATCAAGATAAGGTACAATTTGGTTCAGGGTTTACCCTTCAGATAACAAACGCTGTAACGGGTGAGATTATCAATTGGGAAAAATACTCTATTAATAATAAAATGATAGACACTAAACATTGGAGCCCAGGCACATATATTATAAAGGCAAACTATGGAAAAGAAACAGCAACAAAAAAAATTACAATACAATAGCGTTGTCTTTTCACACAATAACACAAATACTCTAAATAAAATGTTTTAGAAAATGAAACACTTTATTTTAGCATCACTCTGCATTATATGCTGGGCCTGCTCAACTGATACTGCAGAGCCAAACTATGAAGTCGGGGCCATAGCAGGCAAGTGGGAACTAACGGAGATAGATCAAGGAGATGGTCTCAAGCCATACGACGGAGTTTTAAGGATGGAACTTGAAAGTGAACACTGCATGATCCAGATTGGAGACTCTGTATCGATTTGTTTTAACTATATTTCAGACGAGCATCAGCTTACGCTGTCATCTGATTGGGCCGTTCTCACATATAATTATATAGTGAAATCTGACACGTTGCGACTGAAACCCATTTCTGTTGACTACAAATCAGTATATGTCTGGATGCCGGAATGGTCGGAATGGGAAAATGATATGTATATCTTTAAGTCTCTGGGGCTTTGACCTTTTGCCCCCATATAAATTACAAGATAAATCTTTTGACAGCGGGCGCACAGGTGTGGGAAACTTTTGTGCGCCCTTTTCTTGCATGTTTCGCGGAAAAGCACTACTTTTGCAGTCCTGAAAAGAGCGCATCGCAGATGCTTATACTCATTGGGGCTGGATTCAAATCCAGCCCAACGGGGAAATCCGCTTAAAGAACAATTCTGATTTAACAGTTCCTGTTTGGTCAACTTTAGATATGACAGAAGGCGAAATTAAAACGAATATCAATCAATAAAATCAATTATGAAAAGGGAAACTTTAACACTTCTATTCTTTATTTGTCACGCGCAAGTCGTTCCAGCACAAGTCAGTTATCACCCTTTGCTGAAGAAGGGAAAGGTATGTTTCAATTAATAAAAAAGCACATAATGATGAGTACAGTGGTTGATTATAAAACTATAGCAGTATCTTTTTGCATGTGCGTTTCTTCCTATACCGTGTGTGCAGGGGATTATAATGAGGTCTTCCCCACAGGAACAGTGTGGGAGGAGGTGTATGCTGAGCCTGGGGAAACGCTCGACACTTCTCATACCATTAGGTATGAGATTGGCAGCATCTTCGCTGACGCAGGTTCAAACGACGTTCTCCAAAAGTACAAGTACAACGGCAAGGAGCTGGACCGTATGCACGGTCTCAACTTTTACGACTACGGTGCCCGCCAGTACGACCCCATTCTGGGCCACTTCACTCAGATGGACCCGCTCTGCGAGAAATACTACAACTTCCATCCGTATGCGTACTGCATGAACAACCCCATGAATGCGGTAGACCCAGATGGAAAGGACTGGATTTATGCTAATTACTCTGGCAATTTTTTCTTCTTTTTCGATTCAAGGGTCACTTCCATGGAAGATGTCATTAATATATATTATAATGGAGAGAAAAGAAATACATATGATATTGAATATAAAGGCGCTAATTTCAGGGTAATGATACCAAACAGAGAGTCTATAGACTTCTATAATTTCCATTCAGATGGAACTTATTCAAAAAACGGTGCTTTGACATACGCGGAAACAGATTTCAAATCATTGCATATAGGTTCAAGCAACTACACAAAAATTGAAAGTATAAACAACAATTGGTATGGAAACTATTTGGGGCCAAGCAATCCTTATCTTTTCGAAAAAAGGAATTCTTATTCATACGCAGTTCCCCCTATTGATGACTTAGATTATGCGGTTTTTTTGCATGATAAGGGATATGATAATTTTGGAGCTGTTGGTGCATCAGGTGTCCTGTTAAATTGCAAGGTATGGAAAGAAGATGCTCTTCTGGCTTTGCGAAGTGCTTACAGCTATTATCACTCCCCATCAGATTTGGAAAATAAAAGATTCTGGGCAAAGTCTGCATATATGCTGTTCGCTCCTTTGTCGTTATACAAATACACTTTGATTAAGAACAAGTAGTATGTCCAAAGTAATTACTTTTAAAAAAAGTCTGCTCATATCATTTCTGATTGTTTCTTTCTCTATCTTTAACTTTTTAAGAGATAACTGGGAAAGACCTCACAATTACCAGATTTATATATTAAAAAACATTGCACCGCAAGAGTTTCTTGCATTATACGATAATTTGGTGAAAAGAGATACTATGCTACAAGGTCTTGACAAATGGAAGAACTGGTATGCAAATGGATACAAAGTTCGTTATGCTTATCTCTACGACATAGATTGCTATGTGTCTTTTGATACCGAAAGTAATCAGGAAGGCGTGTCAATATTTCTGACTGGAGTAACAACTAATATGAGTAAATACGAAGAAAGACGTAGTGGCCTAATGTATGCAAATACGACAACAGAAAGTATTAAAGTAATGAATAGTTTCGAAAAAAAAATACTTGATAGGATATGGCCATATCATAAGGACTATCTTCAAGGTATTTTGTCTTGGTACTCGAATTTTTTCTTCAGGAATTATTTCGACCTGTAAGGTTGAAAATGGCAATACTTGGTAGTTAAATAATTATAACAGGCCTTGCGCCGTACATGGTCATCAGATGGGCTGAATTGCCTAAAACCTTCGCAATATTCTGATTTTCAAATGTTTGTATTATTGCC
>JAGCZA010000099.1 GCA_017960525.1 Prevotella sp. | reverse complement strand
TGAAAGTCCGCTGTAGTCCGATGCAAACAAAGAAAGTCCGCTGTAGTCCGATGCAAGAATTAGAAGTCCGCTGTAGTCCGATGCAAACAAAGAAAGTCCGCTGTAGTCCGATGCAAGAATTAGAAGTCCGCTGTAGTCCGATGCAAACAAAGAAAGTCCGCTGTAGTCCGTTGCAAGAATTAGAAGTCCGCTGTAGTCCGATGCAAACAAAGAAAGTCCGCTGTAGTCCGATGCAAGAATTAGAAGTCCGCTGTGCACCCTAAAAGTTAGGACGAACCAAACTATTACTTTGATTCGTCCTAACTGGTAGTTTGTTCCGTCCAAACTCCAGGTTTGATTCGTCCAGATTATCAGCGGGAGGAAACGTACTTGTGGAGCGTCTTGCGGACGGCGCCAGGAGCGGCATAGAGTTCGCGCACCATACCTTCAATCTGGTCGCCCAAGCCTGCTTCGTAAAGGTTGACACCGAAGACATCGGCACGGCTGTATAGCTGCTTCAGGCAGCTCCAGTCCTGGTCGGGCTTGCCTAATTCCAGCGGAGCGACGATGGCCTGCAGTTCGTTGAGCATAGGGTCTGGCGACGGCTCAAATGGTGTGCCGTCGTCCTTGATGCCTTTCAGATAGCGGGCGTAGCCGGCCAGCGTGAGCGGAATCAGCACAAGGTTCGACTTGTCCAGTCCACGAGCCAGATATTTCTTGATGGTCTCGCCGAAGCGGATGGGCAGTTTCTGGCTGGTGTCCATAGCGATGCGCTGCGGTGCGTCGGGCATGAAGGGGTTGGGAAGTCGGCGGTTGATGACAGCACCGATGAACTCGTAGGGGTTGAGCACGCCCGGATCGACGACGACGGGCATCGCCTCGATGTAGCCCAGTTTCTGCACGAAAAGTCGCAGGTCTTCGTCGGCCATTTCGGCGGAAATGAGCGTATATCCCAGCATGCAGCCGTAGATAGACATTGCCGTGTGGAGCGGGTTCAGACAGGTGGTCACCTTCATCGTCTCCACTTTGTCCACGGTCTCGCGGGTAGTGTAGAGGGCGCCACCCAGGTCGAGCGGGGGACGGCCATTGGTGTAGTTGTCCTCGATGACGAGGTACTGCACCTCCTCGGCGTTCACGAAGGGAGCCGTGAACGTGTGCTTCTCCGTTTCAATGTAGTCGTTGTCCTCAAAACCGTCCTTGGCCAGCAATTCCTTCACCTTTTCGTGCGGGCGCGGCGTAATCTTGTCAATCATCGACCAGGGGAAGGTGATTTTCTTCTCGTCCTTCAGATAGTCGAGGAAGGCGGCGGGCACCAGCCCGTCCTTCACCCAGCGCTCGGCATAAGCGAAGACACCGGCCTTGACCTTGTCGCCGTTGTGCGAGCAGTTGTCCATCGACTGCACGGTCAGTGGCAACTGTCCGGCCTGCCAGCGCTCATAGAGCAGGGCGCAGACCTTGCCCATAGCGAAGAGGGGCTTCATTCCTCGCGCCAGGTCGGCCTCGTTGAAGGTGTAGCCCTTTTCGGTAATGGTGAACGAAATCATCTGCAGGCTCTCCATACGGAAGATTTCCACCAGACGCTGCCAGTCAGGGAACTGCGGGTCGGCCTTCAAGGCCTCGGTGACGCTGGCAATGACCTTCTTGCCGATGCTGCCGTCGGAGCAAAGACTGACCGACAACGAGAGATTGTCGTAGGGCGCATAGGCCTTATCAATGACCTCGAAGTCGAAGGTTTCGGCCACGATGACGCCTCGGTCGTACTTGCCCGTGTTCAGCGCGTCGTTGAGGATGGCGGCAGGGAAAGCGCGGAAGATGTTGCCACCGCCGAAGTGCACCCACGTTGGGGCCTTTGCTGTCTTTTCGCGCAGGGCACGGATGTCAAACTTGGGAAGCTCATAGCCTTTGGCCTCCCATTCAGCGGCATTGAATTTGCCAGAAGTGATCTCAGTAAGTTTCATTGCAGTAATTTAGTTATTGACGCTGCAAATTTACGCATTATTTTCCTAACAGGCAAATTTTACTGAAAGAAAAACGCCCGCCACCTGCGAGAGGTAGCGGGCTGTTAAGCAGTCTCTGCTATTTTGATTAGAAGTTATAGTAGAAACCGAAGCTCAGGTCGGTGCCGTCGAGGGCGAGACCAACGGTGTTGTAAGCCTTTGCGCCATCGGTGTCGTCCTTAGAGCTGCGATAGCCCAGGAAGCCCATGTGAGCAACAAAGCTGATTTTCTCGTTCAGGTTCACAGCCACGCCGGGCTTCACGCCGAGACCCCAAGTGTTGTTCTTGTATGCATGGTACTTGGTGTTGGTGAAGTCGAAACCGCCATCAACGAAAAGGCTCACGTTGTCGAACTTAACCAGATTGTAACGCAGGTAAGGATTGATGGTGAACACCTTGATCTTGTTCTCATCCTTGCCCTTCTCGCCATAGCCGAAAACCATACCGAGCGACATATTCTCGTCGAGGTTATAGCCGACCTCAGGCAGGAGAGTGAAAGCGGTCTCGCTGTTACCGTCGTGAGAAACAGACTGGAAGCCAACACCACCACCAACGTACATCTGTGCATTCATGCTTACTGCAACAAAGGCAGCTGCCAGAGTCATAAAAATCTTTTTCATTTCTTTTTTTTCTTTTTTAAGTTAAACATTTGCCACCTCTTACGGCGGCGTTATTCTTGAAATCGGGTGCAAAGGTAGCGTGTTTCCGCACACGGAGCAAGAAAAGTGTATATTTTTTCTTTCCAAGCCTAATATTCCTTGATATAAAGCAATTTTAGCCATCTTTGTCAGTCTTGCGGAAGCAGGGTGGCGACAATGTATTCAGACTGGGTGCCGATGCGGAACTTGCCGCCCCAGATACCAAGTCCCGACGATATGTAGTAGTGCGTCTGGCCGCGCTGCCAGGAGCCGAAGGAGCACTCGTAGACTCGGTCTGTAATCCACGAGATGGGCCACACTTGGCCACGATGGGTGTGGCCGCTGAACTGGAAATCGGCACCAGCTTGCTCGGCTTGTTCCAGATGGTAGGGCTGGTGGTCGAGGACAATTGTGTAGTGGCCGGAAGTGTCATAGCCGCTGTTCTGCAACAGCCGTCTGAGTGCCTTGCGATGAGGGTTGGAGCGGTCGTCGCGCCCCACGATGAGCAGACCTTCATGGGTCAGGACGCAGCTGTCGCGCAGCAGATGGATGCCTGCGTCGCGGTAGAACTGTTGTGCGAGAGGTTCGCCGGTAAAGTATTCGTGATTGCCCAGACAGGCATAGACGGGGGCCTCCAGTCGGCGGAACTCCTCGGCCATACGCTCTTCCAAAAGCGGGCGCATGCTCATGTCAATGATGTCACCAGCAATGAGTATCACGTCAGGCTGCTCACCGTTAATCATATCCACCCATCGGGCCAGTTCGTGGCGCGGGTTGTGGTAGCCCAGATGGAGGTCACTGGCCATCACCAGTCGCAGAGGCCGCGAGAGGGGCTTGCCGGTAGTGAGTTGTTGCTCCACCCGCACCTTATTTATATAATGTATGTTACCCAGCAGGAACACGGCAAAGAGGCCGAGGGCTATGGCCATCGTGACATAGAGGTTCTGGCGGAGCCACGCCGCAGGCACCACGTGGAGCAGCCGCCCCAAGTCGAGCACCAGAAACAGAATCACCAGATAAAGCAGCACGAAAATGCTGGAATTGCCCACGTCGTAACTCAGACGTGCCAGCGACAGCGGCATCTGGTCGATGACGCGGCCAAAGTTCAGGAACATCAGCATAAACGACAACACGCCGACACCGATAAGGACACTACGGAAAAGGCGCGACAACGGTACCAGCGTCCACACGTGCCATCCCACGTAGGCAAGCCCCAAAAGGGGTAGCATCAGAAACAATATCATCCACATATATTTCATCCTTTACCTTAAAATATACTTCTAAATAACTAACCTCTGCGAGGTGTCATAAACCGCCTTTGCTTTCGGTCAAGCTAAAAGTTTGCTGCAAAGATAGCAAATCAGCCAGAATAACATAACCCGTTTTATGAAATTTTGTGAAGAATTTGGATGTTTCATTTTTTCTTCCTACCTTTGCAAAAAATACGCACATCTTTATAATATGCATACACGAGAAGAACAAATGCACGCTTTCGGGCGGTTGCTCGACGTGCTCGACGAATTGCGCCAGAAATGCCCTTGGGACAAAAAGCAGACCAACGAGAGCTTGCGCCCGAACACCATTGAGGAGACCTTTGAACTGTGCGACGCCATCATACGCGGCGACACCCACGATATGATGAAGGAACTGGGCGACGTACTGATGCACACATGCTTCTATGCTATGATTGCCCGCGAGCAGGGCCTCTACGACATTGCCGACGTGCTCAACACCGAGACCGACAAACTCATCTTCCGCCATCCACACGTCTACCACCACAGCCAGGTGGGGCAGCCGCATCCGCGCCCCCTACCCTACGTGCCTGAAGACGACAAAACTGCCGACGAGTTCTCGAAGGCGGAGACAAGCGGCGAAGTGCTGAAGAACTGGGAGCAGATAAAACTGCGCGAGAAGGACGGCAACAAGACCGTGCTCTCAGGCGTGCCTGCCTCGCTACCGTCGCTCATCAAGGCCTACCGCATACAGGACAAGGCCCGCAACGTGGGCTTCGACTGGCAGCAGAAGGAGGACGTGTGGCAGAAGGTCAGCGAGGAAATGGGCGAACTGCAGGAAGAACTGCGGAAAGAGCTGCCCACAGATGCTACCGAAAAGCAGAAGGCCGACCTGAAAGCCCGTCGTGAGGCCGAACTGGGCGACCTGCTCTTCTCTATCATCAACGCCGCACGCCTCTACCACCTCAACCCCGACAACGCCCTGGAAACAACCAACCAGAAGTTTATCCGCCGCTTCAACTACATCGAGCAACACAGCATACGCGCCGGCCGTCCCCTGACCGAAATGACCCTGGAGGAAATGGACCAGCTCTGGAACGAGGCAAAGGAAAAAGAAAAGGAATAAGACCTTATTTCTCCGGCTTTTTTTTGTTCATATCAGCGTTGTGACGATGAATTGCTTACGGCAATCGCCCCAAAACATTACGGCATTTCACCCAAGATATTACGGCATTTGCCCCAAAACATTACGGCAATTGTCTCAGTCGCATCTTTTTTTCCTAAAAATTTGCACAGTTCAGAGATTTTGTCTACTTTTGCAATCACAACGACCTTTATTGGGTTATTCTGTTGGAGAAATCGACAAATTGCAAACTGCTATTCGCAGTAGGCTCATAGAAAACAATAGTTATGAAAAAGACAGCATTTGCAATGATGGCGGCAGCGGTACTGCTGGCCAGCTGTGGCGAAAGCCTGAACAAGAAAGTGCCTTTCGAGGAGGTGAACATTGCACAGATTGTGCGCGACACCATGATTTACGGCTTCTGCGGTGAAGGGTCGGCCATGAACACCCTTCAGATTATCACCGACGCCAACGACACCATCACGTTGAGCGTGGCAGCTGCCAGGGAGAAGAACATGGTGTTCGGCGGCTATGCCGTGGGCGACGAAATGGCTGTGTCAGTAGACAAGGACACCACTATGGCCAACATCGTGGTGAACAAGAGCGCACTACTCGGCAACTGGGTACAACCCAACCCCATTGACGGCAGCTCGGAGACCGGCATCAGCATCTTGAAGGGCGGCACAGCCGAAAGCATTGACCAGAGCACCATCGTCTACAAGTCGTGGCGCCTGTTCAACGGCAAGCTGCAGATTGTGGCCTCACGTGACGACGGCATCGACATGGAGGAGGTGCTCGAATTCACCATCAAGAAAGTGACCCCCGACTCGCTCATCATTGCCGACAGCGAAGACACCTATGAATATGGCCGCCAGGTCATCCTGCCCGAAGAAGACCTGGGCTTCGAACTTGACGAGGGCAATTCCGACGACTTCCGCATCTGATGGAACCGTTCAGAGTGCACATCCTGGGCTGCGGCAGCGCCCTCCCCACCACGCGCCACATGCCGTCGATGCAGGTGGTGGAGTGCAGGGGCAAGTTTTTTATGGTCGACTGCGGCGAGGGTGCACAACTGCAAGTGCGTCGCCACGGCCTCGCTTTCGGAAAGATAGGCCACGTATTCATCAGCCATCTGCACGGCGACCATTGTTTCGGTCTTATCGGACTCATCAGCACCTTCGGACTGCTGGGGCGCACGGCCACACTACATGTGCACGCCCCAGCCGCTCTGGAGCCTGTTCTGGCCATGCTGATGGAGAACTTCTGCCGCGACCTGGGCTACGACGTGGAGTTCCACGCCATTGACACCACCCGGCAGGAGACCATCTACGACGACCGCTCGCTCACCGTCGAGACCATCCCTCTGGACCATCGGGTGCCCTGCGCCGGCTTCCTTTTCCGAGAAAAGCCATCGCTGCCGCACATCAGGCCCGATATGCTGAAATGCTACGACATCCCCATTTCGCAAATCAACAACATCAAGGCCGGGCAGGGATATACGCTGCCCGACGGCACACACATCCCGCACGAGCGGCTGGTGACACCCGCCGAACCGCCACGCAGCTACGCCTATTGCTCCGACACCCGCTTCCTGCCCACCCTCGCCCGCCAGCTGAAGGGCGTGGACACCCTCTATCACGAGAGCACTTACGCCGACGACCATCTGGAGATGGCTGGGAAATACTACCACTCCACCGCCGCACAGGCAGCCACCATTGCACGTGACGCACAGGTGGGTAAACTTATTCTGGGCCACTACAGTTCGCGCTACACCGACGAGCACATTCTGCTAAACGAAGCTTGCAAAATATTCAAAAACACACAGCTGGCAAACGAAAATATGGCCATTGAGGTGTAAAATGGAAAAAAAATGCAAAAAAGTTTGGACGATTCAAAACTTTTTCCTATCTTTGCGCCAAACAAACAGAAACTTATGAAGAAAAAGACACTCATATTGACTTTTGCCGCAATGCTTTTCACAGCAATGCCCTCTTACGCAATGCCTATGGTTATGGAATTGGGCGTGGCCGAGCAAATTGAGGAGTCCGCCCCGACAATGACTGTTGAAGGCAACATTGTGAGCATCAATGGCGGTGGCGGACAAATACTGGAGGTTGTCTCACTTACAGGAAGAGCTGTCGCAACCTACAAGATTGAAGGTCCGGCGCAACGTATTGAACTTAACCTGCCCAAGGGATGCTACATCTTGAAAGTGGGAAAGACCGTCAGGAAAATCACCGTGCGGTAGTATTGGTTGGTATAGTCCTTCTGCTGCTTATCACAGCTTGTGGTGACATAACCTCAAAGGAAACGGAAGCGGAGCGTGTTGCCCGAATCAGGGAGCAGCTCCTTGTTGATAGTGCTCAGGACGCACAATTGCGTCTTGGGCAGTTTATTTCTGCCTCAAAAGACTCGATAGAGGCCGACCACCTTGTGAATGACTACTACAGCAACGGCGGAGAATGGGCTTGGGTGGGAACAGACACCAGCCGTCTGTTCGACAATGCCACCAACATGGCCAGCTTCCTGGAAAAAAGAGCAGAAGTGATGGGGTTCAGCCCAAAGGCTTTCTTCACAGAAGACATCAGACAACACATCGATCATCTGCGACGACTGGACTTCGACTCCGCCGGCATCAGCCCGACAGGCATTTTAGCTCAACTGGAGTGGAATCTTAGCCGGGCATTTATACGCTATGCCCTTGGACAACGCTTCGGCTTCGTCGAACCGCACAAGGCTTTCAACCATCTTGACAAGCGACCGGAGGGAGGCCACCGCATCGTCTACGACATCGACTTGGAGCAGCCCGATAGTGACTTTGTCGCAAAAGCCCTGATCAATGCTCAAGAGGGGCATCCTGTGGATTTTCTGCAATCCCTGGAACCTACTGATGCCCTCTATCGGCAAATGGCGCAGATGCTGACTACAGACACTACTACTAATGGACGCAAGCGATTGCTCTGCAATATGGAGCGCAGACGCTGGCGACACAAGCAGAAACCCAGCGAAGGACAGCGACACGTGTTTGTGAACATTGCCGCCCAACAGCTGTGGGCCATTCACCCCGACAGCGTGCTCACCATGCGCATCTGCTGTGGCGCCTGGCGCACTAAGACACCTCTGCTCACCAGCAACATCAGGCTCATTCAGGTCAATCCTGAATGGAACATCCCTGGCAGCATACTCCGCAACGAGGTGAGCAGACACGGGGGCGACTCGGCCTATTTCGCACGTAACCGTTACTTCATCATCCGCCGAAGCACGGGAGACACCATTCCAGCCAAAAACGTAAGTCCTGAACAACTGCGCAGCGGAGCCTACCGCGTGGCACAACACAGCGGTCGCGGCAACTCCCTCGGAAGACTCATCTTCAGGTTTCCAAACCAGTTCGACGTCTATCTGCACGACACCAACAGCCGGGGTACTTTCAAAGCCGAGCGACGTACCGTGTCGCATGGTTGCGTACGTGTGCAGAAACCATTCGAGCTGGCCTGCTTCCTGATACCAGACGCCGACGAGTGGCTGCTTGATCGCATCCGCCTGTCCATCGATATGAAGCCGGAGAGCCAAAGCGGGCGCAACTATCTGAAGGAACACGCCAAAGATGGCACACCCATAAGACTGATAAACTCTACAAGTGTGACACCCAACGTACCGCTGGAGATAGACTATTACACCCTCTACCCCAACCCAGAGACGGGCGAATGGGAAACTTGGCCTGACCGATACGAATACGACAAGCAGATACTGCGGCGGCTTAAACCTTACATACCTTAAAGCGTCAGAAAGAATAGTATGACATCTATCGATGACAACCAACTCACAGCACTCATTCTCGACAAGAAAACACAGAGAAAAGCCTTCGAGAGTGCTGTCAGGCAATATAGCGAACAGCTTTATTGGCAAGTGCGGCGCATCGTGCTCACCCACGAAGATGCCAACGACATACTGCAGAACGCCTTCCTGAAAGCATGGAGTTCGCTCGATTCCTTCCACGGCGATTCCAAGTTGCTCACGTGGCTCTCGCGCATTGCCATCAATGAGGCGCTCGACTTCACCCGAAGGCAGAAGAACAGGCCTACACTAAGCACCGACGACGAAGACCTTGGACTAGCCCGCACACTCATGGCCGACAAGTATTTCGACGGCGACGAGACAGAAGCCCAACTGCAAGCAGCCATAGCAAAGTTGCCCGACGTGCAGCGCACCGTATTCCAACTGCGCTACTACGACGAAATGAAATACAGCGACATCAGCCATGTGCTTGGCACCAGCGAAGGAGCCCTGAAAGCCAGTTATCACATCGCCGTGAAAAAGATAACCGAATTTTTCAAACAAATCGATTAAACCATCTTGCAATATCTGCGTCTATAAGAAAAAAGACTACACCATAATATTAATTATACAATGATGAACGAGGAAGAATATATCAGGCAAAGAATGGGAGAAAGAAACCCTTTCACCGTTCCAGAAGGCTATTTCGACCAACTGGCACAGCAAGTCATTGACCGGCTGCCGGCAGAAGAAGCTGCCAAGCCGCAGCAAAAGGCCATCGTGCGCTACTTGAGACCATTGCTTTACGCAGCCGCCTGCGTGGCCATTGCTGTCATGGGAACAGCCATCTACACAAATCGCAACCTGGAAACCGGCCAGCAGCAGTTGGCACAGCAGGATGCGATTATCTACAGCGACAGCTACATAGACGAGGCCGCCGACTATTTCATGCTCGACAATGCGGAGATATACAACAGTCTGTTAGCCGACATGTAACCCTTTAAAAAATGATGTGCGTTATGAAAAGAATGTATGTTTGCATAGTTGTTGCACTACTGGCACTTGGCGTGCAGGCACAGGAAAACAATCAGCCGCAGAAATTCTCGCCAGAGAAAGTCGATGCTGAACTGCAGCAGTTCATCACCTCCGAGGCAAAACTGACCCCGCAGGAAGCTGCAAAGTTCTTTCCTGTCTACAAAGAAATGCAGTCCAAGCAGCGCGAACTGTTCAACCGCCAGAAGGATTTGGCCATAAAAAAGCCGCAAGACGAGGCCTCATGCCAAAAAGCCATCAGAGACCGCGATACCAACGAACTGGAGATGAAGCGCATCCAGAAAGCATACCACGAGCGTTTCCTTGAAATGATGCCGGCATCGAAAGTCTACGACGTGCTGCAAGCCGAAGACCGTTTCCACCGTCGAATGCTCAAAAGGTGGAGCCACAATATGACCCAGCAGCGGTTTCCCGGCCAGCAGTCATTCAAGCCCGGACAATGGCAGCCAGGCGCACCCGGACAATGGCAACCAGGCAGGCCAGGCAACAGGAAATAGTTCCCAATTCGATGTAAAAGCAGAGAAAGCCGCCTCTGGAAGGGGAAAAACAAACTTTTTTTGATAAAAAGTGTAAAAAGATTTTGCCAGTTCAGAAAATTGTCATACCTTTGCACCCGCAATCAAGAGAGATGCTCCTCGCGAAAGAGGAAATGCGGAAATAGCTCAGTTGGTAGAGCACGACCTTGCCAAGGTCGGGGTCGCGGGTCCGAGTCCCGTTTTCCGCTCACACAATGAACAAAAGAGCGACATGAGGAAGGCCTCTGCCGTAAAATGCCCAGGTGGCGGAATTGGTAGACGCGCACGTTTCAGGTGCGTGTGCCGCGAGGCGTGCAGGTTCGAGTCCTGTTCTGGGCACTCTTTAGTTCGCGTGTAATAATATGATGGAGAGGTGGCGGAATTGGTAGACGCGCTACTTTGAGGGGGTAGTGTCAATTGCGACGTGGGAGTTCGAGTCTCCTCCTCTTCACCATTTAAACCCTTTCTTTGAAATATTGCGGAAATAGCTCAGTTGGTAGAGCACGACCTTGCCAAGGTCGGGGTCGCGGGTCCGAGTCCCGTTTTCCGCTCTTTCTCAAATGCTTAATGCTAAACCCAGATGAGGTATTAAATTAGCATTAAGCATTTAATTTTAAAAAATCATACTCACAAAGACAAAGTCAATTTTGCCACCAAAGAAGATTATGAACTTATATATTAGATACTTTAACAGCGAAGCACTCGTAAAGAGTGCAGACGAAGCCATCGAGTTTCTCAACAGCATCAATGAAATTGAAATGAACCCCGTATTGGAAGCCGACATCCGCGAATATGCAGACAGCGATGTGCATTTCCCCAAGCGCTATAAAATACGTCCACGCGTCTACTTCATTATCATCAAGACTGAGGCTGCATCGATGCTCGAATTCAAGGAGAATCGCACGCAGCACGCCAACAAGGAGAGCGAACCAAAGCCAAAGCCCACCTCGCCCACTATGGTGAGGCTCAATGCCGAGCATGAGGGATGGTACGAGGGTTCGCTGAAGTTTAAGCGTGCCTGTATTACACCAAGCACCGGCAAGTTCCAATATCGAGACACCTTTTTTGTGGCTCGGGTAAAAGCCACATCTGGAATGGATTGCTACAATCGCATCGTTGACCATTTGAGCCAGCGAGTTGACGAGCGCAGCCAGTTCCCTTCCGTCAAGGGCAAGAACTATCAATTTACCTATTTGGGAAAAGCCAGAACCTGAATAGGCTTACTACATTCACCCTTTTTTAGACATTGAGGAGCCGGCGCAAACTGGTGATGGTTTGCTGAATTTTTTCAAAGTTGTCCATCAGGTTCACGTCAAAAGTGTAGCGCGCCTTGGAATAGAAGGGTTCACGCTGGACAAGCTGGGCGGTGATGAACGCAAGCAACTCTTCTGAAGTCTTTCCTTTGAGTAGGGGGCGCTCTGTACGTCCCATAGCCAAATGGCGCTGGAGCACATCAGGGGTGGCCTTCAGGTAGACTACGGCTCCTTGCTGGTTCATATAGTCCATATTGTCGAAGAAACAGGGCGTGCCGCCTCCGCAACTGATGATGACATCCTCGAACTCGGCTACCTCGTGGAGCATATTGCGCTCTATCTTGCGGAAGCCCTCCTCTCCCAGTTCGTCGAACAGTTGGGCGATAGAGCGGTGGCGTCGGTTGGAAATGTACCAGTCGAGGTCATAGAAAGGCAAGTCCAGTTCTTTTGAAAGAGCCTTGCCTATCGTGGTCTTTCCGGCTCCCATGTAGCCGATGAGTATAATTCTGGTCATTTGTTCACGATAGACATACACTCTTCGTAAGTAAGGTCTTTTGCACGGTCACGCATAGCCTTTGGCAGTCGGTAGTTTTTACCATCATAGACCAGGTAAGGGCCATATCGCCCGTTGAGCACCTCAAGCTTTATGTCATCCACAAAGACCTTGATGTGCTTGTTCAGCGCTTGCTTGCGTTTTTCTTCAATAAGTCGGAGTGCCGTAGGCATATCGATAGTCAGAGGGTCGGAATCCTTGGGGATTGGAGTGTAAATTCCCTTGTGGAGTACGTATGGACCGAAGCGTCCTGCCCCCACCGTAACGGGTTCATTTTCATAGCTTCCCAGCATACGGGGCAGTTTGAACAATTCGAGAGCCTGCTCCAAAGTGACACTCTCCATTCCCAGTTCCTTGGGAAGATGCGCAAAGAGCGGTTTCTCTTTGTCATCGGCCTTGCCAATCTGTATAACTGGGCCGTAGCGACCTATCTTTACAAAGACAGGGCGTTTCCTGACAGGGTCAATTCCCAGTTCGCGCTCTCCCACCTTGTGCTTCGAGCGGGCGTTAAGTGTAGCCTCTACAGTAGGTTCAAAGTCACGGTAGAAACTCTTGATTGTCTTGTTCCACCCCTGTTTGCCCTCTGCAATCTGGTCGAAGTCCTGCTCCACCTTGGCTGTGAAGTTGTAGTCCATAATCGATGGGAAGCTTTCCATCAGGAAGTCGTTAACCACGATACCCATATCTGTGGGTATAAGCTTCCCCTTTTCGCTGCCCACATTCTCGGTACGCTTGCGGTGGGTAATCTGCCTGCCCTTGAGAGTGATGACTGTATAATCGTGCTCCTCACCTTTCTTGTCGCCCTTGAGCACATACTCGCGTTGCTGGATGGTGGAGATAGTGGGGGCGTAGGTCGAAGGGCGGCCAATGCCCAGTTCTTCCAGTTTGTGCACAAGCGAGGCTTCCGAGTAGCGTTGTGGCCCTTGGCTGCAACGCTCGTTGGCAATCACTTCGCGGCGCACCAACTGCTGACCCTCGCTGAGAGGCGGCAGGGTATGCATGGCATCATCGCGATGGTCTTCATCGTCGTCTGTCGATTCGTGGTAGACTTTCAGGAATCCGTCGAACTTCACCACTTCTCCATTAGCTGTGAACTGAAGGCTGGCAATCTCAGCAGGACCGTCAATCCTGATGGTCACAGCAGTCTTCTCAATCTCGGCATCGGCCATCTGGCAGGCGGCTGTACGCTTCCAGATGAGGTCGTAGAGACGGCGTTCCTGGACGGAACCCTCGATGGCAGTAGTGCCCATATCGGTGGGGCGGATGGCCTCGTGGGCCTCTTGTGCACCCTTTGAACTGGTGTGGTATTGCCGCACCTTGCTGTACTCTTCTCCGTAGAGCGTACTGATTTTCTCCTTCGCGGCACTAATGCAAAGGCCGGAAAGATTGACCGAGTCGGTACGCATATAGGTGATGAGTCCGCTTTCGTAGAGGTGTTGCGCCACCATCATGGTCTGGCTCACGGTAAAGCCCAACTTGCGGGCGGCCTCCTGCTGGAGCGTACTGGTGGTGAAGGGCGGCGCAGGCGTGCGGCGCATAGGTTTCTTCTGTATGTTCTCAACAGTAAAGATGGCATCCTTACATTGTTCCAGGAAGTCTTTCACCTCGGCCTCTGTCTTAAAGCGCTTGTCGAGCATCGCTCTCACCTCTGCTTGAGTGCTGTCGGACATATTGGCATTGAAGGTGGCTGACACGCTGAAATAGGGTTCGCTCTTGAAGTTCTGTATCTCCCGCTCGCGCTCGACAATGAGCCTCACGGCCACGCTCTGTACACGTCCGGCAGAGAGCGACGGCTTGACCTTGCGCCAAAGTACGGGCGACAGCTTGAACCCCACCAGACGGTCGAGCACACGACGTGCCTGCTGGGCGTTGACTAAGTTCATGTCAAGCGTGCGGGGATGGTCGATGGCGGCCAGGATGGCGGGCTTGGTGATTTCGTGGAAGACGATGCGCTTGGTCTTTGTCTCGTCCAGTCCGAGCACCTCGCACAGATGCCACGAAATGGCCTCTCCCTCGCGGTCTTCATCGCTTGCCAGCCACACCTGTGCGGCCTTCTCGGCATTGGAGCGCAAATCGCTCACCACTTTCTTCTTCTCCTCCGGCACCTCATATTCAGGCTCCAGCGTCTTCTCGTCGATGCTTAAGTCGTGTTTCTTTAGGTCGCGTATGTGGCCGTAACTCGACATCACCTTGTATTCCTTGCCCAGAAACTTCTCGATGGTCTTTGCCTTGGCCGGCGACTCTACTATCACTAAATTCTTCTGCATATCTACTTGTGTCGTATATACTTAGTTGTTTAGGAATTTCTTGGTCAGATTGCCCACCTTCACGATATAGACGCCCTTGGGAAGATGGTCGAAGTCGAGGGTCAGCGACTCGGTGGACGTCAGCACCTGCAGCCCCTTTATATTATATATGGTGACACGCTCGCCCTGGGCCACGTTTACGCGCAGCACGCCGTCGCTCATCTTAATAGTCGACTCTGAAGCCCAGGCCGACGAGACCGTCGAAAGGTTGTCATTGGAGAAAAACATCTTCGACAACGAGGCAAGTGGTAACTGACGTACTGTGCCATCCATAAGCTCCAAGTTCATATAGTCAGGACTGAACGTGATGCGGTTTATTTGGCTGATGGCAAAACTGGACTCATCGCCACTCTCACCAATGTTCAGGTATTGGTAGTTGTCAGCCTGGGAAACGCTGCTCAAAATTACCAAAATAACGGTCAAAAAATATCTTAATAACCTCATTGTCCTCATTTTTGGGTGCAAAGATAGACATTATTTTGAAAAAAAGACACTTTCAATAACAAATTTTGCAAAAAATGAGGGCTTTTTGTTGCTCATTACAAATAAAATGCCTAAATTTGTCAGCAAAAACCAAACTAAATATTATGATAGACGTAAAAGAAACATTGAAGAAAAGCGAGGAACGCATGGAAATGGCGGCCTTGTTTCTTGAAGAGGAACTGAACCGCATACGTGCCGGACGCGCCAATGTGGCCATCCTCGACGGAGTGAGAGTGTCGAGTTACGGCTCGAAAGTGCCCCTCAACCAGGTGGCTACCGTAAACTGCCCCGATGCGCGCACCATCGCCATCAAGCCCTGGGACCGCAAGCAAATCAAGGACATCGAGAAAGGCATCATGGACAGCGACGTGGGCATCACGCCAGAGAACAACGGCGAAGTGATACGCCTGACCATCCCCCAGCCTACCGAGGAGCGCCGCCGCGACCTGGTGAAACAATGCAACAAGATAGCCGAAAGGGCCAAGGTGGAAGTGCGCAACGTGAGGGCCGACATCAAGGACAAACTGAAGAAGGCCATCAAGGACGGCCTGAGCGAGGACAACGAGAAGGACGCCGAACTGGAACTCCAGAAAATCCACGACAAGTACATCAAGCGCCTGGACGAACTCATCGAGGCCAAGAACAAGGAAATAATGACTGTCTAAGTGAAAGGACTTGTTGTCAAGAATACAGGCAGCTGGTACACCGTCCGCACAGACGACGGCCAGCTGCTTGACTGTAAGATAAAGGGGAACTTCCGCCTGAAAGGCATACGCGCCACCAACCCCGTGGCCGTAGGCGACCGAGTGGAGGTAGAAGGCGGCTTCATCTGCGAGATAGAAGACCGCCGCAACTACATCATCCGCAAGAGCATCAACCTGTCGAAGCAAAGCCACATACTGGCAGCCAACGTAGACCAGGCCCTGCTGATGGTGACCGTGAGCCGGCCGCAGACCAGCACCACCTTCATCGACCGCTTCCTGGCATCGGCAGAAGCATACAGGGTGCCCGTCATCATCGTTTTCAACAAAACCGACACACTCGACGACGACGAGCGCCACTACCAGCAACTGATGGTCAGGCTCTACGAGACCATCGGCTACGAGTGCCTGCAGGTGTCGGCACAAACAGGCGACGGCCTCGACACCCTGCTCCCCATGCTGGAAGGCAAAATCACCCTGATTAGCGGCAATAGCGGCGTAGGCAAGTCGACGCTCATCAACAGCCTGGTGCCCGAAGCAAACCTCCGCACGGCAGAAATAAGCGATGTGCACAACCTGGGCATGCACACCACCACCTTCTCCGAAATGATACCAATAGGCCAAGAAGGCTACTTGATAGACACCCCAGGCATCAAAGGGTTCGGCACATTCGATATGGAACCCGAAGAACTGACAGGCTACTTCAAGGAAATCTTCCGCTTCTCCAAAGACTGCCACTTCAGCAATTGCACCCACACCCACGAGCCAGGCTGCGCCGTGCTGAAAGCACTCGACGACCACCTCATCGCCCCCAGCCGCTACCAAAGCTATCTCTCAATGCTGGGCGACAAGGAGGAAGGCAAATACCGCTGAACATCCTAACAACAATTATAAACCCCAAATCGGTCGTTAGAGCGGTTTAGAGTTTGGACGATTCAAACTATGAGAAAGAACGGTTCAAACCCGGAGTTTGGACGGCTCAAAGTTCAGGCACGAATTTTAATGACTGTTTTGTGATAAATCAAAGAAAAGGCAATATTGGGAAAATATTGGATGAATCATTTCTGTGTGCGCAAACATTAGAGTAACTTTGCACCCGCAAAAAGAACAAAGATGTAGAAATGAAGAAGTTTGATTTCAAGCCGAAAATGGTTTCGGCAGTTAAGAAGTACGACAAGAAAACGTTTATGTCCGACCTGATGGCCGGCATCATTGTGGGCATTGTGGCCCTGCCTCTGGCCATCGCTTTCGGCATCGCCAGCGGCGTCAGCCCTGAGAAGGGCATTATCACGGCCATCGTAGCCGGTTTCATCATTTCCGCCCTTGGCGGCAGCAAAGTGCAGATAGGCGGCCCGACGGGTGCTTTCATCGTCATCGTTTCGGGCATCATCGGACAATATGGAATGACAGGCCTGACCATCGCCACGCTGATGGCTGGTGTGTTTCTCATCCTCTTCGGCTTGCTGCGCTTGGGCACCATTATCAAGTATATCCCCTACCCCATTATCGTGGGCTTCACCAGCGGTATCGCCGTCACCATCTTCACCACGCAGGTGAAAGACCTGCTGGGTATGCAGATGGAGAACGCGCCTGCCGACTTCGTAGAACGTTGGATTGCCTACTTCCAGAATCTGGGCAGCATCGACCCGTGGAGCACGGCCGTCGGCCTGATTAGCGTAGCCATCATTGCCACGGCTCCGAAGTTGAGCAAGCGCATACCTGGGTCGCTCATCGCCATTATTGTGATGACGATTGCCGCCCTGCTGCTGAAACAATACGCAGGCGTAACGACCATAGAGACCATCGGCGACCGCTTCAGCATCAACGGCCAACTGCCTGGCGCAGTAGTGCCCGAACTGTCGTGGGAGACCATCAAGGGACTGGTGGCACCTGCCCTGACCATTGCCGTGCTGGGAGCCATCGAAAGCCTGCTTTCGGCAACGGTAGCCGATGGTGTCATTGGCGACCACCACAACTCGAATACCGAACTGATTGGCCAAGGCGTGGCCAACTTGGCTGCCCCGCTCTTCGGCGGTATTCCTGCCACAGGCGCCATTGCCCGCACGATGACCAATATTAATAATGGTGGGCGCACGCCTATTGCCGGCATTGTCCACGCCGTAGTGCTGCTGCTCATCTTCCTCTTCCTTATGCCTTTGGCACAATACATCCCTATGGCCTGCCTGGCTGGCGTGCTCGTGGTGGTGAGTTATGGTATGAGCGGCTGGCGTTCCTTTGCCGCATTGATGCGCAATCCCAAGAGCGACATTACCGTACTGCTGATGACTTTCCTGCTGACCATCATCTTCGACCTGACCGTAGCCATCGAAGTGGGCCTCATTTGCGCCTGTCTGCTCTTTATGCGCCGTATGAGCGAGACGACCGACGTGAAGGCTGTCTACGACGAGATTGACCTGAACGAGGATGCTGATATGGAGCGTGGCAACCTGGAGCACCTCACCATTCCCAAAGGTGTGGAGGTCTACGAAATAAACGGCCCCTACTTCTTTGGCGCCGGTAACCGTTTCGAGGACATTATGGCCCGCTATGGCGGACGCCCGAAGGTGCGTATCATCCGTATGCGTAAGGTGCCGTTCATCGACTCTACCGGTTTGCACAACCTGGAGAACCTTTGCCTGATGAGCCAGCGCGAAGGCATCACCATCGTGCTCTCAGGTGTCAATGAGAAGGTGGAGGCAGTATTGCGGCGAAACGGCTTCCCGCAACTGCTGGGCGACGAGAATATCTGCAACCACATAGACCTGGCGCTCGCACGTGCCAATGAACTGGTGGCCCGCAGATAAACTAAAGGAGCGTCTCAATCATCATTTGGATTTCGGTGTCGCTGATGTGGTGGGCCTTGAGTAGATTGTATTGAACGTTCATAAACTCATTCTCAAAGTCGAAACGCTCCCCGTCCTGCTGCCTGAGTATGATTTGCTTGAAGTGGTTGATGGCATCTACAATCTTGCCTTCCAGCCACTTGCAGTAGCCAATGTTGAGCATGTCGACAAGTTGCGGCTGCTCTTGTGAAAGCAGTTGCAGATAGTTCTTCTCGGCCTGCTCATATTTGCCCTCTATTGTCTGCACCCAGGCCAGCACGCTCTTGGCATTCACATCGTCGGGATAGAGGTATTCCAGCTTGTAGAGCAACTTCAGGGCCTCCTGGTTCTCGTTCATATTGGTCAGGCAGATGGCGGCATTGAGCAGATAGGAACGGTGGTCGGGCTTCATGTCGATGAGCCGCCGATAGGCTTTCAGGGCCTCCGCATAGTTCTGGTTGCGGAAGTTGGCCCTGGCCAGGCCGGAAATGGCCTGCTCGCTGTCTGGCTTCTGCTCCAATGCCTGCTGGAAGCACTCGACTGCAGAGTCGCTCACCCTCATAGGCAGACGCATCAGAAGTGAGCCTTTCATCAAGTAATAGTCGGAGCTGTACGACTCAGTCTCATAGTTGTCAATCACCATCTTAGCCTCGTTGAAACGCTTGTGCTTCATCAGGAAACTTGCTATCTCCAGCATCCTGTCAGCAAGCTGTGTATGACGGAAGAGCTGATTGGCAAAGAAGACATACTGGCTGGACTCTTCAAACGGGTTGCGGAACTCGCTTCTCATGGAGAACAGGCGGAAGAAACGGTAGACGTTCTGCAAGTAGCGTCGGCGTATGAAGGCTTTCTGCCGCTGCTCTTCAATGGGTATCTCACCTCCCAGAGGCATAGCTGAAGCCTCGCCGTTCTCTATCATTTCGAGCATTTTGGGCGGAAGTTTCTTGAGCACCTGGTCGAAAGCCAGGATGAAGGAATACTTGTCGCTGTCGCAGAAAGCCCCTAAATTTGTGATGGTGTGGAGGAAAGTCTTGCCTGTGGTGTTGTTCCAAATCTGGCTGATGCTGGGATGTTGCGGATAGAAGGGCACGAACCAGTTGGATAGCTGGTTGTAGAACGAGAAGCGTTTCATCTGTGAAAAACCGCCGAAATAGACGTCGGTTCCCCGCTTCTGCATCTCGACAATGCGGTTGATGCTCTCCTCCATACGTTCCATATCACGCTCCGTCTTTTCCGGATGGAGTATCTCTTCCAGTTTGTCCTCCTCCATCTCTATCAATCCTCGGCTGGTCAGCTTCACGCTGTTTCCTTGCAGTATGTCTGGGATGATTTCGTCCTTTATCGTGCGCTGGTCCTGCTCTGTCTCCATACAATAGATTAGCTGGATTTGAAGGCCTGCCAGCTGGTCGAGACAGTCTTGGTTTTCGCAGAAATTCCTCACCATCTCTTCCATTTCGGGATAGATGGCAGTCTTCCGCTCATCGAGACAGAAGACCCAGCCCACCAATGCACGCTGTCGCACCTCCTCGTCGGTTGATTTCAGGGACACCTCGGTCAATATGCGGAACTTATTGATGCCAAAATGGTTGATAGCAGAGAGAGTGATGGCACTCACTATCAACTGCTGGTCAATGGTGTCGATGGTTGGCGACAGCAGAATGTCGACAAAGGCATCGGCCAACTCGTCGTTCCAGAGTCGTGAGGTCAGGATATAGTCGAACAGGTCGTGAGTGAGCAGCTGATGTCTCACATAGATTTGGATGCTTTTCTCCCTGAGTTTCTCTTCAGGCTCAAACTCCAGCATTGCCACATCGCTGACAAACTCCTCCAACTGCCGCCTTATGGAGATAATCGACCAGTTTTTGCGGGCCTGACGTGGCCGGGTGTGCATACTTTTGAGGAAGCTCACGTGGAAGATGCGGTCGTGTATAATGATATTTGTGGCTAACACATATAGACGTCGCAGCAACTGCGAGTAAACCATCTCTCGCTCGGGGTCGTCGTAGCCTCTCTGCCAGTAGTCGCTCATCAGCTTGTAGTCGTTCTGTATACTGATGAGTTTCTCCAGGTCTGTCTTCAGCTGGGGATTTGAGAGGAGGAAATTCTCCAACTGGGTGATGGCATATCCCAGACGGCGGTTTTCAATGAAATCGATGACCTTCAGTAGTTGTTCGTTTTGTGTCATATTTATAGTTAAGGTTATGCACTAATTGCTGGCAGGGGTTTTTAATATGATGCTGGTGGCTCCGATGGTGAAGAGGGTGCCCTCGCTTATGATGCGGTATTCTCCCTGCCGGAGCTCTACATTGTCCACAAAGGTGCCGGTATTGCTGTTGGTATCGCGCAATGTGTAGCGCAGCCGTCCCTTTTTGTCGCGGCCAACGTTTACGACGCAATGGGTAAGGTCTACACTAGGGTCTACCGTCTCTATGGGGGTGTTGATGGGATTCCCCTTCTGATAGCGGCCAATCACGTTGTCGCCCATCTGAAGGGGAAGCACTTGCTTGTAGTGGAAGCAGTTCTCAATCACGACAAGGCTGCCAAGCTCGCTGTCCTCGGACTGTGAGGAAGCCAGGTTTCTGTTCTCCTCCTTCTGGGTGTCACGCAGCTTTGAGACACCCATTCGGATGCCGAACTGCTTGCCGCACTCCGGACATTGGAACACCAGCGACTGGCCGGCAGCATACCTGGTCTCATCAAACGTGATATAATTATCGCACTTGGGACAACGTACTCGCTTCACAATTCACTATTCACTTTTCACATTTCACCTCCATCACCCAGGCTTCGCGGAACTGCCTGCTTTGCTTGCGCAGCTCGTGCAACTGCTGGCTTGCCTGCTCGTTGGATTCATATTTTCCGTAAATCACGCGGAGGAATTTGCCCTCCAGCAGACGAGCTTCGCCAAAGCCCTCGCTGTTCAGCTGGCTGACGAATGTCTCAGCATTGTGGCGCCCCACTTGGCTTGCCAGCACAATGCAGTAGTAATTCTGCTCGACTATGGATGCAGACTCTGGGGTGCTGCTGTCGGCCACAGCCGTTTCCTCTTCTACCGTTTGGTTGTCTCCGGCAGTATCAGCCGCTACCGTCTCTTCCAGCTGGTGTGCAGGAATGGGGATAAACGCACTTTGCTGCACCTGCATATTGTCCACGCTATTCGAGATGGGAGTGCCGATCATCAGGAAGGCGATGACGGCAGCCGCCACAGCCGCCACATTCCTGAGCCACGACATCTTGATGGTGATGGCGTGCTCGGCTGGCTTTTCAGCAGTAAATGCCTCCGTTTCCTTTTCATCCACGGGCTTGTCTACAGCCAATGGCTTCATCTCAAATGAGCTGAGACCATAGAGGTGAGGGGTCAGGATTCCTGCCTCGCAGGGGGTGAAGAGCAAATGCCCTTCGTCTGTGAGGCGCAACACGCCAATGTCGTTCAACTCGTAGAGGCCCTCGGTCTCCAAATGCTGTCTCAACTCGGCCACTTCCGCTTCGATGCGGCGCAATGCTTCTGGATAGCTGACATCGTAAGCCTCTATGTATGACTGCACTAACAGCGAATCGTTCATCGTTAGCTGCGGGTTAAAGCCCAAGGTGCGCAACGGCGGAAGGAACAAATTGTCTGTTTCATCATAGTGGGAATCGATATGATGAGCCATAAATCCCCCTAAACCAGGAACTATGACGCAATCATTGTCCAAAAGCAGTATCTCAATATGTCGTTCAATTTCAATCACGCTGCAAAGTTACAGTTTTTTTACGAGACTGACAAAGAAAAAAAAGGAAAAAGTTTTCGCTATTACGATTAATTTTCTTAATTTTGCACCTCAAATTTAATCATTATTATTAAAATGGAGTTTAAGGAATCCTTCATAAAAGGAGTGTACACAATTGAGCCACGGGTGTTTAACGACGCACGCGGTTATTTCTTCGAGGCCTGGAAGCAGGCCGAGTTCAACAAGGCTATATGCCCTGTGAATTTCATTCAGGACAACGAGTCGAAATCTTTGCGGGGTGTACTGCGCGGCCTCCACTACCAGAAGGGCGAGTGGGCGCAGGCCAAACTCGTGAGGGTCATCAAGGGCCGTGTGCTCGATGTGGCTGTCGATATTCGCCGCACGTCTCCCACCTTCGGCAAGCATGTGGCCGTAGAACTTAGCGAGGACAACAAGCGCCAGTTCTTCATCCCACGTGGTTTTGCCCACGGTTTCCTGGTGATGAGCGACGAGGCGATATTCACCTATAAGGTGGACAATGTCTATGCCCCGCAGGCCGAGGCTGGCGTCCGATGGAACGACCCTGAACTGGGCATCGAATGGCCCATAGACCCCGCCGAGGTGCTCACCAGCGACAAGGATTTGCGCCTGCCGCTTCTCAAAGACGCTTGGCTTTTTTAGCCCCATAAATTAAGAGGTTAGGGTCTGAACAAGCGCAGACACCTACCCCCTCAATCAAACTTAGAAACCCAAAAAGGTCTGGTAAACGCTTGTTCAGACCCCTTATTCCCCCCTAACTTAGGGGGCTGACAAGATGAATATAGCAATTGTAGGAACCGGCTATGTCGGTCTGGTGTCGGGAACTTGTTTCGCTGACACGGGTGTAAACGTGACTTGCGTCGATGTGGACGCGCAGAAGATAGAACGCCTCCAGAAGGGCGAAATACCCATCTACGAGCCTGGACTCGACGAACTGGTGAAAAAGAATGTGAACGCAGGCCGCCTGAAGTTCACTACCGACCTGGCTGCGGTTCTCAACGACCAGGACATCGTATTCTCAGCCGTTGGCACACCTCCCGACGAGGACGGCTCTGCCGACCTGAAGTATGTGCTGCAGGTGGCCCGCACCATCGGCCAGAACATGAACAAATATGTGGTGGTGGTCACCAAGTCGACCGTTCCCGTAGGCACGGCCAAGAAAGTGCACGACGCCATCAGCGAGGAACTGAAGAAGCGTGGCGTGGACATCCCCTTCGATGTGGCCTCCAACCCGGAATTCCTCAAAGAGGGCAACGCCATCAAGGACTTTATGAGTCCTGACCGCGTGGTCGTGGGCGTCGATAGCGAGAAGGCCAAGAAACTGCTCACCCGTCTGTACAAGCCCTTCCTCATCAACAATTTCCGAGTCATCTTCATGGATATTCCTTCAGCCGAGATGACAAAATATGCCGCCAACTCGATGCTGGCCACCCGCATCTCGTTTATGAACGACATCGCCAACCTGTGCGAGCGTGTGGGAGCCGATGTGAACATGGTGCGTGCCGGTATCGGCAGCGACACCCGCATAGGCCGCAAGTTCCTCTATGCCGGATGCGGCTATGGCGGCTCGTGCTTCCCCAAGGACGTGAAGGCTCTCATCAAGACCGCCGACCAGAACGGCTATTCGATGGAGGTGCTGAAAGCCGTTGAGCGTGTCAACGAGAAGCAGAAGAGCGTACTCTTCGAGAAGTTGCAACGGGCATACGACGGCGAGAGCCTGAAGGGGAAGACCATCGCCATGTGGGGCCTGTCGTTCAAGCCTGAGACCGACGACATGCGTGAATCAACCGCCTTGGTGATGATTGGCAAACTCTTGGAAGCCGGTTGTACCGTGCGCGTCTACGACCCCATCGCAATGGACGAGTGCCGCCGCCGCATCGGCGACAAGGTGGTTTACTGCCGCGACATGTACGATGCCGTCCTCGATGCCGACGCCTTGCTGCTGCTCACAGAGTGGAAGGAGTTCCGCCTGCCCACCTGGGGTGTCATCAAGAAGGCCATGAAGAAGCCGCTCGTCATCGACGGCCGCAACATCTTCGACATCGAAGAACTTGAAGAGAACGACTTCGAGTACCATTGCATAGGCAAGTAGCCGGAAAAGTTTCTTATAATCACTGAAACAAATTTCCGTCCTTAGTTTAACTGAAACAAATTCCCGTAATTTCCATAATCCTGGCTCTTCAGAAAATAATGGGGATTACGGGAATTCGTTTCAGAACCTACGTTTCAGAACCTACGGGGACTAATCGTCGTCGCCGTAGTCCACCACCTGGCCGTCGACAATACGCTTGGGCTTGCCGTTCTTGTCCCAGATCATGCGCTGCTCGAAGGAGCAGGCCTTCTTCAGTTTGCGGCTGGTGATGCCACCGTGGGCCGAATTGTCCTCCTGGCCCTCAGGCAGGAAGCGGAGGTGCACACCCTGCAGATAACTCTCCAGGTTGTAGTTCACGGGCGTCTCG
>JAGCZA010000098.1 GCA_017960525.1 Prevotella sp. | reverse complement strand
TGGGGGTCTGAACAAGCGGACACCAGACCTCCTCATTGTTATTGTTTTGCAAGGGTCTGCGCTGGTTCAGACCCCCATCCCCCTAACTTAGGGGGCTAAGAAGCCACTCTTTTACATTCTTCTCAATGCGGGCGGCAATGTCGGCGGTCTCGGCGGCACGGTCGAACTTTTCGCCCACGATGTGCTCGTAGAGTTCGATGTAGCGCTCAGAGACGCTTTCGGCATATTCGTCGGTAATCTCGGGCATCACCTGTCCCGGCTCGTTCATAAAGTTGTGCTCGATGAGCCATTGGCGCACGAACTCCTTCGACAACTGGCGCTGGGGCTCGCCCTTGGCCAGTTTTTCCTCGTAGCCGTCGGCGTAGAAGTAGCGTGAGGAGTCGGGCGTATGGATTTCGTCGATGAGGATGACCTTGCCGTCGCGCTTGCCGAACTCATATTTTGTGTCAACAAGGATGAGGCCGCGCTTGGCGGCAATCTCCTGGCCGCGTGCGAAGATGCGGCGCGTGTAGTCCTCCATCACGGCATAGTCCTCGGCGGAGACAAGGCCCTGCGCGATGATTTCTTCGCGTGAGATGTTCAGGTCGTGACCCTCGTCGGCCTTTGTCGTCGGGGTGATGATGGGTTCGGGGAAACGCTCGTTCTCCTTCATACCGTCAGGCAACTTCACGCCGCACAGTTCGCGGCAGCCGTTCTTGTATTCGCGCCAGGCCGAGCCGGTGAGGATGCTGCGGATAATCATTTCCACGCGGAAGCCCTCGCACTTCAAGCCTACGGTGACCATCGGGTCGGGCGTGGCCAACTTCCAGTTGGGGCAGATGTCGGTGGTGGCATCGAGGAACTTGGCGGCTATCTGGTTGAGTACCTGGCCCTTGAACGGTATGCCCTTGGGCAGCACCACGTCGAAAGCCGATATGCGGTCGGTGGCCACCATCACCAGCAAGTCATCGTTAATGTCGTACACGTCGCGCACCTTTCCGTGGTACACGCTCTTCTGTCCCTCGAAACAGAAATCGGTTTTTGTCAATGCGTTTGCCATAAACAGTCGTTGTATTAGTGTGTAGTTAAAGTTGTCTGTTGTGCTCGTCGCGATATTCCTGAGGCGTGACCTTGTATTCGTGGAAGAAGTTCCCGATGAAATAGTTGGGTGTGTAGAAACTGCACTCTCTGGCAATCTGCTCAATGCTCATATCAGTGTCGGTGAGCAGTGAGGCTCCTTTTATGAGACGTTCCCGTTTGACAAGGTCGCGCGGACTCTTGTAGATGTTGGCCATAACCACCTCATAGAGTTTCACCACTTCCACCTTGGCCACTTCTCCCATCTTACGCATCGAAAGGTCGCTTGGGCTGGTTTTCACGAAGGGGATGAGCGTTGTCATAATGTCGATGAATTCTGACGAGAGCTGGGTTTGCATACTGCTCATTTCTTCTGCTACTGGCTTAAGCTGCTTGTTCTCGTAGTTGTCGTAACGCTCCACGAAGAGCCTGATTTTGTTCACCACGTCCTCTTCCTCATGGTTACGGCGTGTGCGCATCTGTGCGTTGCGTGTATAGAGGATAAAGTTTGTAATCATCAGTCCGAAGGCAATAAGTCCGAAGAGCAGCAGTATGCCTGTGGTTCGCCACCAGGGCTGGTTCACGTGTACGTACCAAGTGAGGGGTTCGTCCTTCCATTGTCCTGGGAACATCGAAGCCTGCACGTGGATGGCATAGTCGCCCGGCATCAGTCCCACTAAAGGGAGAATCAGTGTGCCCTTGTCATCAACCTTGTCGGAGTTGAAGAAAGAATAAGTCTCCCACTTGCTGTCAGGCAGTCCGTCCACCTTGACATGGTAGAAGGTCTGAAGGGGACGATAGTAGTTCAGTGCCGAGAACGAGAGCGAGAGGGTGTTTTGGTCGCTGTTGACGCTGATGTCACTCACACGGGTGATGGCACGGTCAATGATGACAGTACCTTTGTAGTCTACGTTAGGTTCTACGGTGTTGCCATTCACCGTCAGTTTTGTGAGTTTCGGGAACAGGTTGTAGGGGCGTACATTATTCGAATCGGTAACTGAGTCGGGGTTGAACTCCAGCACGTGGTCGATGGCCTGCATAATGATGCGCCCGTCGGGCAGCAGTTTTGCTTTGCAGTTGTAGAACGACTCGGTTGGCACATTGTCGTTGTCGTTGTAGCTATTGACGAACTTCACCGTGTCGGCATCAAAAAGGATGAAGGAGATACCGTTTGACGTGGCTGCCCAGATGTTGTGCCGCTTGTCTTCCACTACCGCGTGGATGACGTTGTTGTAGAATCCCTTCTGCCTGTTGAAGACAATGGGTTTGGTTTGCGGAGCCTTGTACATATAGAGGCCAGACGAGGTGCCTATCCACGACCATCCCCTGCTGTCGGTGAACATACAGTTGGCGCTGATGCCCTGAAACTCTGTGATGTTCTGCTCCAAGCCTTCCAATTGCTCGATGAGTTCCTTTGCTTCCGGCTCATTCGACTTATAGTTCTTGAACGGCGATGATTTGGGCTTTGCATAGAGCAGTCCTCTTTTATCTGTGGCTATCCAAAGGCCACCCTGCTTGTCAAACTCCAGTCCGTTGCATCGCGACGACACCATTTCTCCGTTCAGCAGTTTGATTTCATTCTTCCAAGTCAGTTTTTTCAAGGCAATGTCGTAAACACCATAGCCATTGGAGGAACCGATGTAGAGCAGATTGTTGTGCAAGGCAAAGTTGTTCAGGTGGAAGCTGGTCTCGTCGATGGTCGTCCATTGTCCTGTCTTGGTGTCGAAGAAGAGCAGGATGCTTCCCTCTTCGCCATTTCTTATCTGGAAAATGCCGTCGCCACAGCGTTTGATGACGGACGACCATGCGTAATTCTGTGCCTTTTCCCAGTCGTAGGGCTTTGTCATTTGAAGCATGCTGCCCGTTTCCAAGTCGAGCGTGGTTTCTTCGCCATTGTCGTAGAAGAGCAACAGGCGGTTTCCAATAACCTCAATGTCTTGCAGATTGCGGTCGCGCAGCACGTTATAGGTCTTGCCAGTCTCCACGCTGTAGAGTCCGGCCTCCGAGAGAGTCCAGATGTTGCACAGCGAGTCGGTGAAGAAGTCGAGCACGGGTGTGGGGCATCCCAGGCTTTCAAACACGCTGTCCGGCTTTTGCAAGTATTGCTCGTGCATCAGGTCGAGACAGGCGATCACGTGGGCATTCTTCAGCCAGGCGTGGTGGCGGCGGTCGAAATAGAGGCGGTAGTCGCCTCTGTAAGCGGGCAGCTGGTAGAGGTGTTCTTGGCGCAAATGTGCAATGGTGAATCCCGTGCCGTCGTAAAAGTTCAGGTTGCCTATGGTGGCCGTGATGATGCGTCCTGTTTTTGTACAGACCACTATCTGTGCGCTGTTGTCAGCCAGACCGTCGGCAGAGTTGATGATCTTGAATTGCCGCTCACGCTGAGCTGTTGCTGTCGCGCAAATAGGCAACAGCAACAACGATAGAACCAGTTTAAGCAGCGCTCTCATAGGCTAAGGTTAAAATAATGCTGCAAAATTACACAAAATAGATTATCTCCACAAATTTTTAAGGGAAAAAATGCTTTCACTTCTTCCTGACAGGGTCACAGGTCAGGCCGCAGCCCAGTTTCTTGAAGATTTTGCGGTCCACTTCGCTCAACATGACCGTGCTGTGCACCTGGCAGTTGCGCAGCCGTGGCAACTGTTCAAGTGCGCGGCGGCAGTTGTCGTCGTGAGGCGAGAGCACGCTCAGGGCCACAAGCACCTCGTCGGTGTGCAGTCGCGGGTTGCGTGCCCCCAGATACTCAATCTTTGTCTTCTGCACCGGTTCAATCAGGCTTTGCGGGATGAGCCTGAGTTCGTGGTCGATGCCCGCCATGTGCTTCGTGACGTTTAGCAGCAGGGCGGCGCTGCATCCCAGCAGCGGACTCGACTTCGAGGTGATGATGGTACCGTCGTCCAGTTCGATGGCGGCGGCGGTGTGGCCGCTCAGTTCCTGCTTGGCAGCGGCAGCCACGGTGACACGGCGGTAGGCCGTCGTGAGTTTCGCCTGATTGAAGAGCATCTGTATCTTGTGCACCTCGCGCTCGTTGTCGGCGCCCTCGGCCATCTTGTTGGTGGCGTCGTAGTAGCGGCGGATAATCTCGTCGCGGCTGGCGTTGCAGCACACTTCGTCGTCGCTGATGCAGAAGCCCACCATATTCACGCCCATGTCGGTGGGACTCTTGTAGGGGTTCTCGCCGTAGATACCCTCAAAAAGGGCGTTCAGCACGGGGAAGATTTCAATGTCGCGGTTGTAGTTCACGGCCATACTGCCGTAGGCCTCCAGATGGAACGGGTCAATCATATTCACGTCGTTCAGGTCGGCGGTGGCGGCCTCGTAGGCAATGTTCACGGGATGCTTCAGCGGCAGGTTCCACACGGGGAAGGTCTCGAACTTGGCGTAGCCGGCACGGATGCCGCGCTTGTTCTCGTTGTACAGTTGCGAGAGACAGGTGGCCATCTTTCCGCTGCCCGGCCCTGGGGCGGTGACGATGACCAGTTCGCGTGAAGTCTCCACGTAGTCATTTTTGCCGAAGCCCTCGTCGCTGGCAATCAGTTCCACGTTGTGGGGGTAGCCGTCGATGAGGTAGTGAATGTAGGAACTGATGCCCAGCCTTTCCAGGCGGTGGCGGAACTGGTCGGCGGCGCGCTGCCCGTCGTAGTGGGTGATGACCACGCTGCCCACCATAAAGCCGCGCTGCATGAACTCCTCGCGCAGGCGGAGCACGTCCTCGTCATAGGTGATGCCCAGGTCGGACCTCACCTTGTTCTTCTCAATGTCGTCGGCACTCACCACGATGACAATCTCGATGCTGTCGCGCAACTGGGCCAGCATGCGCAGTTTCGAGTCTGGCCGGAAGCCAGGCAGCACTCGTGAGGCGTGATGGTCGTCGAAGAGTTTGCCCCCCAGTTCCAGGTAGAGTTTGCCGTCGAACTGAGCGATACGCTCGCGTATGTGCTCCGACTGTATGCGGAGGTACTTCTCGTTGTCGAATCCGGTCTTCATCGTTTTTGTTGCTGCTGTTTCTGTAATTCTGCGGCGCGGCGCTGCATTTCCTCCAATCGGGCGGCCAGTCCGCTCTGCTTCTTCGGATTGTTCTGGTTCTCCTTGTAGCGGGCCTCGAGGATGGCGAGGAGTTTTGCGTCATCGGTGGTCTTGCGCAGCACCCACATGATGGCGGCGGAGAAGAAGAGGGAAATGAAGTAGTAGAAGTTAAGGCCTGAGCCGTAGTCGTTGAACATAAAGAAGAACATGATGGGCATCAGGTACATCATCCATTGCATCATCTTCATCTGCTCGGCCTGCTGGCCAACCATCTGGTCGCGCTGCTGGCGCATGGTCATATAGGAGTAGAGCACGTTACTGACGCAGAAGAGGATACAGGTGAGCGAGAGGTGGTCGCCAATGAGCGGCAACTGTGTGGACCACTGGCCGATGACAGGTATGGGGTCGTAGGTCGAGAGGTCATCCATCCACAGGAAACTCTCGCGGCGCAACTGGATGGCGTTAGGCACGAAGTTGAACATCGCAATCCAGATGGGCATCTGGATGAGCATGGGCAGACAGCCGCCGAGCGGCGAGACGCCGTATTTGGAGTACATCTGCATCATGGCCTGCTGTTTCAGCATCTGGTCTTCGGGCTTGTCGTACTGCTTTGTGGCCTCATCAAGTTTGGGTTTCAGCACACGCATCTTGGCGCTCGACATATAACTTTTCTTCACCATCGGGTAGGTGATGGCCTTCAGCAGCAGGGTGATGAGGATGAGGACGATGCCCATAGGCAGGCCCCATTTGGTGAGCCAGTCGAAGACATAGAGCGTGAACCAGCGGTTGATGAAGCGGAATAGTGGCCATCCCAAGTAGACCAGTTTCTCCAGTTCGAGGTCTTTGCCGAATGTGCTCTGCTCCTCCACGTCCTGCAAGAGGCGGAAGTCGTTGGGGCCGATGTACATTTCAAACTCCGAGGGCTTCTGGCCTGTGGGGTCGAAGGCGGTGGCCAGTTGTGCCTGGTAGTGCTTCAGGATGTGGGTGCTCTTGTCCTGCGGCGTGCTGGAGAGCACGGCTCCGGGGGCAAACCCGTCGTTGCTGATGAGCACAGCCGAGAAGTACTGGTTTTTGAAGGCTACCCAGTCGAGGCCCTCCTCGGCAGTCTCCTGCTTGTCGCTGGTCTCATTCAGGTAGTCGGTGCCGCTGCCTATCTTCTTGTAGGTCAGGGCCGAGCGCTGGTTCTCAAACGTGAACCCCTTCTCCTGCTGGCGGCATGAGTCCTGCCACTCTATGGCCATCGTCTTGCGCGTGGGGCTGAACAGTTTGTCCATGCCTATGGCCTGCAGTTGGAAGTGTAGCATATAGTCAGGCCCCAGTTGGTAGCGCAGTTGCAGTTGGCCGCCGTTGCTGGCTGTGGCCGTCAGGGTGAGCGTGCTGTCGGTATGCTCCGACGGCGTGAAGTAGAGGTTGCTGGTGACGATGTTGTCCTCCTTGGCCTCCATAATAAAGTTCATCTGCTGTCCGTCGCGGGTGAAGAGCATCACGTCGTCGGTGTTGTCGCGGTTCTGGAATCCCGGCAGTCGTGCGCTGCCGATGGTGCCGCCCTTCGTGTTGATGGTCAGTTCCACCTTGCCGTTGCCCAGTTTCAGTTCCTCGTCGGTGCCGTTCAGGGCGCTGTAGAACAGGCTGGTGGTGTCGCCCTGGGCGGCGGCCACGGCCTGCTGTTCGAGTTGCCTTTGGGCTACTTTTTTCTGATTTTCTGCGTTGGCCAGCGCGGCGGCAATGCTGTCCTGCTGGCGGTTGTAGGCGTCAATCTCCTCCTGCGAGGGCTGGCTCCACCAACTGAAGCCGATGAGCACCAGCGCAATGAGAATGAAGCCCGTAAGTGTGTTTCTGTTCATTATTTCACTTTGTTGTTATTGTATAAATATGGGTCAATATTCAATGTTAAATGGCCATAGCCAATAAAACAAAGTGCAAAGGTACGAAAAAAAGTTGATTCCGTCACCCCTCATCGATGGAAAAAAAGAAAAATAAACAAAAATTAAAAAATACACAAGGCGGACGACGGTTTTCCCGCCGCCGCCTCTTAGCGTTAGAATCACTTTCCCCCTCTCTCTTGAAGGGGGTAAAGGTGGGCTTATTTCTTCTTGACCGGCCGCACAGGCATGCCTAAATACCGATAATTAGCCCCGTATGGATCAAAGCCTCCTGAACTTACACTTGCGACAATTGCTTCTGTTGTTCTCAATATTGAGTTCACTTCTGCTGTCCAATAGTAAGAAGAACTGGCGTATTTCGTTTCCGTATTTTCCTTGTATCCTCCACCAGGGAAAATGACAGAATTTCCATTGGGCCCCGTGAACTCTGTGCACTGCACGCCTGCGATTTCCACCTTTGCGCGTGTGCAATTGTCATACAGTTCCTGATATTGCTGTTTGGTAGGCATCACCCACTCCTCGCCCCACGTCTGGGTGGCCACATCGTATTTGGTGCCGGCAATGCTGCCAGTTACTTGCAGTATTGTCGAACCGGAGTTTTCCGTCCGTAGTATGCCGTCGGCTTTAAGCGGGTCTGAGGAGTATGCACATTGAGACGAGCTGCACATGTAGCTGTCCCACGAATAGGTGGCCTTCTCCTCTGTCTCTCCGAAGGCGTAATAGCCGCCGGTGGCTCTTGGTGACGAGGCCCCTATGTTGAGGTCGGCCCACAGGGTGCCGCTGGGCAGGCCCAAGTCTATGGCTTTCGGCTCTGCCGGAACATCTTCGCCCGTCGTTTCTTCACTGAGGGCGAGGCGCAGACCGAAACTTGTTGATCTGTTAGTAGTTGAACTAAGAGACCGGTATGTGGCACGGCAGTGATCAGCAGCAGCTGTCCAGCAGCCACCACGGAGTATGCGCGAGTAACCTGTAGAGGGACCTATGGGGTCAATCTGTTTGTTTGTATTGTAACTCCCATACCAGTCATAGCACCACTCTTGGACATTGCCGCTCATGTCGTAGATGCCAAGCTCGTTGGCACCCATTGTAGCCACTTCGTGACTGCCGTAATCAGGATTGCCGTAAAGATTGTCATAGCTGTTGACTGTGTACCACGCCACGTTGTCAATGTTGTTGCTGCCGGCATACTTATACCCTTTGCTCTTCGTGCCGCCACGCGCCGCAAACTCCCACTCGGCCTCGGTGGCCAGGCGGAACTGCTTGCCAGTGAGCATGTTCAGCTTGGTGATGAACTCCTGGCAGTCATCCCAGCTTACACCATAGGCCGGGTAGTTGTTGCCCAAACCGTTGGTGGCGCTCCACTGGGTCCACTGTTCGCCATCGGCTGTGGGCTTCTGTCCCATCACGGCATACCACAAGGCTTGGGTCACTTCCGTCTGCCCGATGCTGAACGAGGAGAGCGTCACCTCGTGGACGGGCTGCTCAGAGGAGCCGGCATCGCTGTCGTCGCAGCCCATCTGGAACGTGCCGCCTTCCACTTGAACCATTTTGAAACTGACACCGGCAACGTTGAACGTCAGCGTGTTGCCCTCACCCGGCTGTGGCTCCTCGCCATAGCCGTAGGTGACGATGCTCACCACTTCGTCGGCCGGAAAGACCTCAAACGTACCGTCGGTCTTGTTGATAATGATGCCCTGTGCCTGCATCCCTATTGCGACCGCGACCATAGCGGCGGCAACCAAAATCTTTTTTCTCATATTTTTCTTTGTTATTAATGTTCAGTGTATAATGTTCAAAATCTTCAGAATATCACCAATATTCACCACCCCGTCTTCGTTGGCATCGGCATTGTCCACACTGAATGTCTCACAAGGGCTGCCCTTCAAGTAGTTCAAGATTTCCCTGATGTCCGCAACATTGACGATGCCGTCGCAATTGGCGTCACCCCGTGAGTTGATTGCAGTGCCTATTTCAGCAAGTGTGAAACGGAGGATATCATTGGCGGCATAACTCATCGTAGCAGTCCTGGAGTTCACGGTAAACATCTTGCCTCGAATGGTGACAACTGGCTTCTCCGGAAAACCGTACGCCTCGCTTCCGCCATTCTTCAACCATACCACTAAGGCATATTCTGTCGGTGCTACCGTGACGTGGCAACTGGCCGACAGGCCATTGCTGCTCTTTACGGTAACGACCGCCTCGCCCACGCTGCGGGCAGTCACCAGACCGGTGGACGAGACCTGCGCCACCTTGGAGTCCGAACTGCTCCAGGTCAACGAGGCTGTGGCATTCGAAGGATAGACAGTACAGGTCAGTTGCATGGTCTTCCGCAGACCAATCGTGACATTTGACGGAAGGCTCAGGCGCTCTGGAAGCGGCGGAACGGTCACCGTGCACTGGTCGCTACACCCGTTGTCGGTAGTGGCCGTGATGTGCGCCGTACCGGGCGAAACGGCTGTCACCCTGCCAGTGCTGCTCACCCTGGCCACGCTCGAAGCATCCGACGACCAAGTGACTGTGGCCGAGTAGGCGGCATTCGCAGGCGTCAGACTGTAGGTCAGCTCCTGGTTGGTGCCTACAGGCAGGCGAAGCGTGTGCTGCGACAGCCAGATGCTGCTCACCACAGGCTTGTAGACCGTCACCTCGCAGTCGGCCGACAGTCCCTTGTCGGTAGTGGCCGTGATGCGGGCACTACCCTCGCTGACGCCTGTCACCACACCCGACGACGACACCCTGGCCACCGACGTCGCGCTGCTGCTCCAAGTGACATCGGCGGTAGCGTCCGAAGGGGTGAACACGCAGTTCAGCTGCTTCGTATCTCCGATGGCTACCGACGCCGTAGAGGGGGAGAGCGAGAGGGCCGTGGGGTCCGACGCCTTGACGGTCACGTAGACGGTGGCACCATAACCCATGTTCTGCTCAATGTCGATGGTCGCCGAGCCAGGGCTCTTTCCCGTCACCAAACCGGAACTGCTCACCGTCGCAACGCTGTAGTCACTCGTCCTAAAAGTCACTTTGGCACCCTTCGATGGTGAGAGATAATAGTTGATTTGCTCCGTCTGGCCCACCTTCAAGGTGATGTTCGAATTGCTCACATCGAGGTTCACCGCCAGGCAAAGGATGGAGTAAGACTTGCGTTCAGTGCTCGTCAGCGTCCTGTCCCCGGACTTCCATTCGTAAGTCACTTCACAGGAGATAGTTTTCGACCCCTCAAAGTAAGAGGTAATCCGCACGTGCAGGCCCGAAGAGGTTTCATAGCAGGACAGGCCCGAAGCATACTGACCCGACCACGTCACACTCTTGATCTTCGTCGCATAGTAGGGCACACTGGGCCGATTCAGGTCAAACTCGTCGCCGACATAGCCGCTTTCGGCAAAGGTGCTGAGAGGAAACAGGATGGTTCCAATGCAGCACAATAGTAATAGTAGGATTTTTCTTTTCATCACAAAGGCTGATCTGTTTAGTTGTTAGTTTTTAATTATCCAAGTTTCAAACTGCCGATTGTAGGGGCAGGCCCTGTGCCAGCCCGCACGCCGGTCACGGCGTATGACATCGGCAAACACATACCGCCCTAATGGCGGTTCGGGCTGGCACGGGGGCCTGCCCCTACACGGAGATGCTCATAGGGCATCGGCCCTATTTTGTGCTCCAAAGATAGGCATAATAATTGTAATAATCAAATATTTCCGTGACAATTTGTATTTGCCGTTTCAAAAAACGGTAATACACAACAGATTGTGCCCAAAATAAGAATGGGCAGGCTGAAGATAAAACAACGAAAAGACAAGCAAATAAGTTCGTCCAAACCAGCATCAAGGCCTGTCAATGGCCCGCCAATGCGCGTTTAATGATTAAAAATATGTAAAAAAGCCTATGTTACGAAAAAAAAGCACTAACTTTGCACGCAGTTATGAGAAAAACAGCATTATTCCTTGCAGCAGCCTTTGCACTCAGTGCAGGCGCTGCCCATCCCGTTGACTCCATCAACGGCCAGTATTATAAGTTGTTCGCGCCGCTGACCTTCTACCACAACGTGGCGGGCAGCTACTTCTCCATCGCCTCCGACGACCCCGACGAGGTGGCCGAGGCCATCGACCAGGCACTGATGAACGTCTATCTGACGCGCCCCGACCTGGTGCAGATCACCGAGACGGAGCAGAAGGCGGCGGGCACGCTGCGAAACGACGTCATTAAGAAAAAACTGAAGCAGGATGTGGATATGGTGGACCAGGCTATGCCCATGCCCGATATGCCCGACGCCGCACCTGTCGAGGTGGCTGTGGAGAAGCCCCACTTCTGGAAATACAAGGGCGACGGCTACTTGCAGTTCATGCAGAACTACGTGAGCGGCAACTGGTACAAGGGTGGTGAGAGCAACTACGCCGCCGTCGGCCACCTGACTTTGGAGGCCAACTACGACAACAAGTCGAAATGGAAGTGGGAGAACAAACTGGAGATGAAGTTGGGTTTCCAGACTTCGCGTACCGACTCCCTCCACGAGTTCAAGTCGACTGAAGACCTGCTCCGATACACAGGCAAGGTGGGCCTTCAGGCTGCAAACAGATGGTACTACACGATGCAGCTCTTGGCCTACACGCAGTTCACGAAGGGTTTCAAGTCAAATGATGTAAAAATTTATTCGGATTTTTTCTCGCCCTTCAACATGAGCGTCGGCCTTGGTATGGACTACAAGGTGCAGGCTATGAACAAACGCCTCACGGGAACCATCAACATCTCGCCATTCGCCTTCAACTACCGCTATGTTGGCCGCTCATGGTTTACCGAGGAGAACTGGTTCCCCTCCCGCTATGGCATAGAAGAGGGCAAACACCACCTGAGCGATTTTGGTTCTCAGCTGACGGCTTCACTGGAGTGGAAACTTAACGAGGTGGTGACCTGGAAATCGCGTTTCTACGCCTTCACCAGTTACCACCGTGCCGAGCTTGAGTGGGAGAACACTTTTGCTCTCCGCGTGTCAAGATATATTTCAGCCAACGTGTTCCTTTTCCCCCGTTTCGACGACTCCAACAAGTGGGATTCCGACCTGGGCTACTGGCAGTTTAAGGAATACTCATCGCTCGGCTTCACCTATAACTTCTGACAGGGAACCCAATACCCCCTTCAAAATTTGGACGAACCAAACTCTGGGTTTGGTTCGTCCAAATTGTATGTTTGGTTCGTCCAAACTCCAAGCTTCGGGAGACTACCACTAATTTCACTAATTTTTCTAATTTTCATCCTATAGTTCTTGTGCGCAGCCATTCGTGTAATTCGTGAAATTCGTGGTTTGTGATCTTAGTGCGCAACCATTTGCGAAATTCGTGAAATTCGTGGTTTGTGATTTTTGTGCGCAGCCATTCTTGTAATTCGTGTAATTCGTGGTTTGTGATTTTTGTGCGCAGCCATTCTTGTAATTCGTGAAATTCGTGGTTTGTGATTTTTGTGTGCAGCCATTCGCGAAATTCGTGGTTCAATTCGTGGTCTTTTGTGTGGCGTGAAAAGTAAAAATAAAGTACCAAAAATACACTTATTCCCGATGTGTTCAAAATGTCTTCGTTTCTGCCTTTGAAATAGCGATTGACGGGCTTCATCGGCACAAAAAATCTTAAAAAACATTAAATACGAGCCTAAATATAATCGCACGTGTATGTAATTAAAAAAAAAATATTACCTTTGCTGAAATTTAGAATACAATTTTTCTTAGAACGTGAAAACTTATAAAGTGTTTAGGTCTTTTTCAGCGATGTTTGCATTGTGGTTTGGCGTGATTACGATGCAGGCACAAGGGGCATCCCCAGCCGCTGACAGCACGTTCTATGACTCCTGCCCATACATCCAAATCGTGGTCGACGACGAGCAGCTGCCCCAGCTTACCGACGAGCAGTTCTTCGACCAGGCAGCCAAGGTGGTGTTCCCCGTAGGGAAGAGCACCCTGCCCACCAATGCGCCCTTGCTGAAGGACTTGGAGCAGCGCGTGCTGCCCCACGTCAATGCCGACAGCCTCCAGCTGGTGCGTATGGTGTTCCGTGGTGCCGCCTCGCCCGAAGGTCCCGTAGCCCTCAACCGCCAACTGGGCCAGCAGCGTGTGGAGAATCTCTACCAGTGGGTCACCAGCCGTATGCATTTCCCCGTGGCCGACAGCCTGCTCTCCATCGATGCCGAGATTGAAGACTATCCCTCGCTCTGCCTGATGATGCAGCGTGCTGGCGACCCAGACTATGAGGTGGTGAAGCAGCTCTGCGACACTTATCTTGACTCCGACCTGGCTGCGCTGAAGCAGCATCTGCAGCGCACCCAGCAGGGCCGCCTGTGGCGCCGTCTGCTCAACACCTATTTCCCCAGCCTGCGCACAGCCCGCTTCGTGATGGTGCTCCGCAAGTTCACCCCGCAGACCCCTGTGCAGCTGTCGGCACCTGAATCCATACCGGCAGCTGAGTCGATGGTCGTTTTCACTGATACATTAGACACTGTCGCCGTCGTACCCGACACCGTCGTCATACCGAGGCCAGAATGGGAGCACCGTCGTGAGTTGCTCGCCGTGAAGACCAATCTGCTCTTCTACGGTCTCTATATGCCAGGCTACAACCGCTGGTGTCCCATCCCCAACGTGGCCGTCGAGTACTATCCCAAGCGCGGACACTTCACTTTCGGCGCATCGTTCGATATGCCATGGTGGCAGGATTACGACGCCCACAAGTACTTCCAGCTGCGCAACTACCAGTTGGAGACACGGTACTATCTGCGCTCCGGCAGCATCCTGAAGAACGAGCCGGGCCAGGGGCCGGCATTCCGGGGGGTCTATCTGCAGGCTTACGCCCACGCCGGACTCTATGGCATCTGCTTCAGCGCCAACCGGGGATGGGTGGGCGAAGGCTACGGAGGCGGACTGGGACTGGGCTACGTCACCCCGCTCACCAAGAGAGGTCACTGGCGCCTGGAGTTCCAACTTCAAGTGGGCTACTTCCGCACCAAGTACGACCCCTACCAGTATGAGAATCCCATCGACCCAAGCTACCACGATGACCTATACTACTACAAGTGGACGCTCGCTCCCGACCTCTTCAAGAAGCGGCAGTACCGCTGGAACTGGCTTGGCCCCACCCGCGTAGGCGTTACCCTGAGCTACGACCTGCTCTACCGCAAGAACCACAAGCGCGGTGTGAGCTTCAGGGCAAAGGAGAAGACTGAAGAACTGAATGTTGAAGAATCAAACGTGACGAAATGAAGTACCCGATAGGCATACAAAGCTTTGAGAAGATTCGACAGGATGGCTATGTCTATGTCGACAAGACCGACTTGGTTTACAAGTTGGCCCAAGGCAGCGTGTACTTCCTTGCCCGTCCGCGCCGCTTCGGCAAGAGCCTGCTGGTCGACACCCTGCGCTGCTATTTCGAAGGTCGCCGCGACCTGTTTGAGGGTCTGAAGATGATGGACCTTGAGCAGGAGTGGGTAAAGCATCCTGTAGTGAGCTTCGACTTCAACGGTATAGAGCCAAGATTTGAGAATGGACTGAGGGCCAACATCGCGGCCACCATACAGAAGGTGGAGCGTCAGTATGGCATAGCCCCAATGGTGCTCGACGGTGGCATCGACGTGGCGGACATGGTATCGCTGCGCTTCAAAAACCTCATAGAAGAGTTGCACGAGAAGACGGGACAGCGGGTGGTGGTGCTCATCGACGAGTACGACAAACCCCTGCTTGACCTCTTAGAAACGGACAACTCAGCTGGCGAGCAGCAGCTCATTGCCAACCGCGAGCTGCTGAAGACATTCTTCTCCACCTTCAAGGCTGCCGACAACCATCTGCGCTTCGTGCTGCTCACTGGCATCACCAAGTTCTCGCAGGTGTCGATGTTCAGCGGGTTCAACCAGCCCGACGACATATCCATAGACAACCGCTTTGACACCCTCCTGGGCATTACCGAACAGGAACTGCATACCGTCTTTGCAGAAGGAATAGCCGAACTGGCCGATATGTTGGGAGAGAGTGAGGATGAGGCGAAGGAGCAACTCAAGCGTCGCTACGACGGCTACCACTTCAGTAAGCGTCTGGTGGATGTCTACAATCCCTTCAGCATCCTTAACACCTTCGCCAAACTTGATATGAAGGACTACTGGTTTGCCTCTGGCACGCCCTCGTATATGGTGCGCCTCTTGTCCAAGAGTCAGGAGGAGGTGATGACTTATACCGGCCGTTATTATGCCGAGCAGATGTTTGTGGACTACAAGGCTGACACAGAGATGCCGCTGCCCATGTTCTTCCAGAGCGGCTACCTCACCATCAAGGCCGTGAACCGCGAGTTCAACACCTATCTTCTCGACTATCCCAATGTTGAGGTGAAGCAGGGGATGATAGCCCTTCTGGCAAACAAGTACCTGCAGCCAAAGGAGGATGCACCCTCGTGGGTGAACGAGGTCGTATTTGCTCTGCGCGACGGCGACACAGACCTGGTGCGCCGGCTCTTCACCGCCTTCCTGGCAGAGACACCCTACAGCATGAGGCCGAAGAAGGAAACGGAGTTGTATTTCCACTATACGTTCTACCTCCTGCTGCGCCTCATCTCCTGCTACACCGTCTACACAGAGAAACAGCTGTCTGAAGGACGCGCCGACTGCATCATCGAGACCCCACGGTACGTCTACGTCTTTGAGTTCAAGCTCGACGGAACGGCAGCAGAGGCCCTGAAACAGATTAACGACCGCGGATATGCCCGTGCCTACGAGGCCGACAGCCGCCCCAAATATAAGATAGGTGCAACGTTCAGCAGCAAGACAGGCACCATAGAGGAATGGGAAACCGAAAACTGATATGACAGAACTGGAGATTGAAAAATGAATATGAAGACAAAAATGATCAATATGGGCAATTGGACACTGCACCTTGTTTCTAAGGCGCAGGCTCTGGTTGCGCTCATAGGCTTCACTCTTCAAGTGTCAGTCTTCAGTCTGACTGCCTGCTCACCAGAACCGCCACTACACCTCTACGAGAGCCAGCCCAACGAGACCCAGCTGGTATTCGCAGAACTGGAACTTGACACATACTGGGATTATGAGATAGAGTTTGGCGTACGCTACGACTGGAGGGCAGAATGGTATTATGGATGGGACGATGAAGACGTGAGAATCTTCGGAGAAATAGGCTACACACTGCCCAACGAGTTCAACATTCGCAGATACTTCACAGCCGATGTGCCATACGCACCACACACCCGTGTGCAGCACCACAGCATCGTGGGAACTGTGTTCCAGGGAGAGTTCACCTACGGATTCTGGGATATGCTCGTCTTCAACGACGTGCAAATCAAGGAAGGCGCTCAGAGCCTCATCTTCGACGAGCAGACCACGCTCGATTCTATTACTGTCTATACCAACCAGTCGATGCGCCCGGCACGCTACTCAACGCCACGCCACCAGCACTCCTATTACCAGCCAGAGGAACTCTATGCCGCATACGAGCAGGCTATCGACATCAACCGAAACCTCGACGGATTCGTGTACGACCCGGAGAGAAACGTGTGGGTGAAGAAACTCAGCATGATACTAAGGCCCATTACATACATCTACCTCACACAGGTCATTATCCACCACAACAACGGAAAGGTAGTGGGCGTTGACGGTTCAGGAAACCTCTCGGGAATGGCACGATGGTCGGTGCTCAACTCAGGCCGAGCCGGCGACGACGACATCACCGTCAACTTCAACACCCGATGGAAAACAAACTGCGACAGGGAGGGAGAGAACGTCGACATTGCAGGCGGACGACTGCTCACCTTCGGCATCTGCGAACAGGCAGGCAACAAAATCAGAAGCTATAAGGAGGTCAGGGACACACGCCGCCACTACTTCGACCTCAATATGCAGTTCAACAACGGTATGGACTCGACATTCGTCTTCGACGTCACCGACCAGGTGAGGAAACGATACAAGGGAGGTGTGCTCACGGTCGAACTCGACATGGACACCATATCCGTTCCAACACGATCAGGAGGCTCTGCCTTCAACGCTGTCGTACAGGACTATGTAGAGGTTGAGCCATACGAATTTCCTATGTAACACACGCACACGCGTATATATTATATTATTAACAAATAAATTAAAGAAAAGATGAAAATCAAGAAGCTGACAATGACACTGCTTGCGGGAATCATTCTCGCAGGCTGTACCAATGACGACGCTATCACCGTCGTAACCGGCCCGCAGAAAGGCACCGCCGCCGAAGAGACACCCATACTCTTCCGCAGCAATGCCAAAGCCGTAACTCGCGCCAGCCACGAAGAGTCGGCACAACTGCTCGGCAAGAAGTTCTATGTCTTTGGAACAAAGACCATAGGCGAAACCACCAGCACACTTTTCGACAACTATCTCGTGGAGTACTCAGAAGGAACTGCAGGCAAAACCGCCACCAACACCAGCGACTGGGAGTATGCTGGAAAGCTGTCGAAAAAAGGTGCCACACAGAGCGTCAAGTACTGGGACTACAGCGCACAGCACACAGACTTTGTCGCTGCCGCAGGACTGGGAGAAGGTGAAATCATCAAAAACACTACCGACGGTATGCGCATCGCCGTGTCAAGCGTAGAGACTATGACCAATGTCTACGTGGCCGACCGCATTACGGCCACGCCCACAGCACAGGCAGCAACGGGAACCACACCGGCAACAGAGGCTTACGGCAACACCATCACCTTCCAGTTCCGCAGGCTCAACGCAAGAATGAGAATTGGATTCTATGAGACCATTTCGGGCTACGCCGTCAAGGACCTCGTGTTCTACTACATCGGAGCACCCAATGGAAGTTACACCGTGGGAGCAGGAACGGCATTCCCCAAGTCGGGTGTCTATACTGTCGACTATGACGATGCCACCAACGCTGCCGTCTCAACCTTTGTGGGGGCTAACAACAAGTACGACTTCTCAAACACCTTCGGACAGCTCGCTTACACATCGGCACCGTCGCAGGCCGGCGTAGAGGGTATGCCCTACATCGCTGCCAACGGCACACCAACCGACGCTGCGGTGAACAGGTTCCTTGGAACTACCTCGGCTACGGCTACATTCGGACGAGGCTACTACACCATCGATGGCACTGAGGGTGTGGAGTCAGACTTCAAACCTATCCTCCCCAACGAGAATAACAAGATGAAGATGCAGCTCCGACTCGACTACACACTCGTGGCACTCGACGGCTCCGGCGAGGAAATCCATGTGCGTGACGCCTATGTGTCGGTACCCGTAGACTACCTGAACTGGAAGCCTAACTACTCCTACACCTATATCTTCAGAATATCGGAGAACACCAACGGCTACACCGGAGAGGGAGGTGGCGGCGACATCACCGACGGTCCCGGACGAGACCCGGATCCCGACAATGGTGGCGGCGACAACGACCCCATCGTAGACCCAGAGACAGGAGAAATCATTGATCCCTATGTGCCTGATCCAGACTGGCCACTCATTCCTGACCCAGACGACCCAGACGGCCCAGGCGTACCCGACCCCGATGCTCCTCTCGTGCCCAACCCAGACTATCCTGACGGCCCTGACGGCGACCAGCACGACCCGTCGAACCCCGTGCCTGATCCTACCATCCCAGACCCGGAGAACCCTGATGAGGTCATACCCGACCCATCGAACCCCGCAAGCCTCTTCCCCATCACATTCGATGCAGTGGTCATAGAGACTCAGGACGGACAGACTGTCTACACCAACATCGACGGCACAGACAACAGCTCTAACACAGAACATTAATCAAGTGAAATTATCATTATTATTAACTCTTTTAAATTAATTGCAATTATGAAAAAGTATTATTTCATCGCAGCTCTCGCAGCCTTAGCGCTCGCCAGCTGCACAAACGACGACTTCATCGGCGACAACAGCCCCAATGCTGTTGAGAATGTCGACAATGGAGCCATCAAATTCGGATTCAGCATGCAGAACGTCACACGTGCTGACATTGCTGGTAGTGAAGCCGCTAAGCTTCTTGGCTACAACTTCTATGTTGCAGGTACTAAGGGTACTGAGCCTGAAACAAGTCCTACTAAACAGGTTGTTTTTGACAACTATTTGGTGCACTACGAAGCAAATAGTGCAGGAACACAGGATGATAATACTGCAAATTGGGAGTATGTAGGTGTTGTTCCAGGAACTGCTCCTACTGAAAACTATGTTAAACTGTCTCCTGCAGCTGTTACTGCTCAAACTATCAAGTTCTGGGACTACAGCCAGGCTCAGTATGATTTCCTTGCTTTCTCAACAGGTACTTTTAAGGCTGTAGATGGCACTTCAGCTGATGATGATGAAATTGGTGTAACAGCTATGAAGTACGGTGCAGGTCTTACAACCCCACCTGCCTATACCTTTGACCTCCCATCTGTTAGTGCTCTTGAAAACACTTTCATCACAGATATCACAGAGGTGAAAAAAGAAAATTATGGCAAAGAGGTTACCCTGAAGTTCAAGAACCTCGGAGCAAAGGTTCGTGTTGCTCTCTATGAAACAGTTCCTGGATACTCCGTTAAAGCCGAAAGCGTAAAGTTCTATACGGAAGATGGAACTACTGATTTCAATGATGACAAAGGTGTGGCTGCTGCTTTGATTAGTGCTAACACAAGTAGTTTTGCTTCCAAAGGCCAAGTCGCAGTTTCTTTCCCCAATATCGGTACTGATAATGAAAGTAACAATAATTACAACAAAGCTGCTGTAAATGTAACGGCTACTGGAGGAGATACAAAAAAGACATTTGGTGAACTTGCTAGTGAAAAATTTAAAACTGCTGAAGGTAGTGAAACCGCTGGTGCCAAATATCTGGGGCGTACACTTCCTGATGCAACATTTGCAGGTAATGCATACTATAATTACTATACATCGGTATTCCCTGTTAGCACAGGTTCTCCTCTTACCCTTCGCGTAGATTATACATTAGTTTCCACCGATGGCTCTGGCGAGGAAATTGAGGTCTTGGGTGCAAAGGCTGTAGTTCCTTCCACTTATACTGAATGGCAGCCTAACTATGCTTATACCTACATTTTCAAGATTTCCGATAACACCAATGGTTGGACTGATCCTGATGGTGTTACTGCAGGCCTTTTCCCCATCACTTTCGATGCTGTTGTAGCTGCGTTTACAGATGCAAATGCTGAGCAGACAACCGTGACAACCGTTGCCGCTCCTTCCATCACAACCTATCAGCAGAGTCATGCTTATACAACGAACGAGTATTCAAAGACTGCAACTGGTCCTCGTACTCCTGCCACTATTAAGGACGTCTATGTTCAGGTGATGAAGGATGGTGCTCTTGTTACTGATTTGAATAGCCAGGATGGTTCCAGCAAATATGACAAGAGCTTCTTATTCAAACTCAGCAAGGCTACAGCTACAGAGGCAGAGGTAATGGATGCACTTGAGAAACGCGCTGCTCAAATCGGTACTCCTGAGGATGATGTTACCGGTCGTAACGGACTTGGTCTTACCAATGAGTATGCAAATCTCGATAATACAGTAGATGAAATTGTAAATGGTGTTGATGATAATCCTATTGATTTAGAGACAACTGGTGGTGGTAAAGCAGCTAAGCTTGATATGACCAATCTAACTGCAGGTACTTATGCTTATGTATATGATTGGACGACTGGTGCTAAGACAGAAATTAAAGAATTCCAGCCAGTCGCTACAGATCCTACTACCAGAAAGTTTACCACAGCCGGAACATACTATACAGTTGCAACAAGTGTAATTGACGGCGCTGCAACATCAACGACAGCTGCTGATGAGGCTGTTAACCACGCTAATCTGTATTTCACAAGGACATTGAACTCTGACGGGATAACTTACACTTATTCCTATGTCAGTGTTGCTGGTAAGTCAACGCTCCCTGCTGGTTTGATTAAAATTGCTAAGACTAGCGTAACAACTACACAAGCTGTAACAACAAGTGACTCACCTGCTGCTAATACGTTCTACTTCGATACATATTTCAGCAACGATGGTAAGTACGCTGTGAAGGTCATCAAGATCGTGGCCTAAATCCCACTCTCTGTTCGGGCGGATTTGCAATCCGCCTGCCGGAGTATAAGGATTTGCAATCTGCAAAAGCTCGTCGGGGTTCGACTCCCCGACGGGCTACAAAGAGAAACCCCTCCGCCTTCCTCAAAGGAGAGGAAAAGGAAAAAAGAAAAAATGAGGCTGAAGTCTCAATAAATGGAATATGAAAGCTATGACGGCAGTATTAGAGCAACAGACTAATAGTTACTGGCAGCTGCTAAGTGGAGCCAGTGACCAAGTGAAAATCGCATTGATTTCACTACTAAGTTCTTCTCTTATGAAGAAGGACACTGTGCAGGAAACTTCAAAAAAGACTTCGCACATCAAGATTAAGCCTGAGGACTTGGAGATCACCCCGTTCGTGGCCTCTATCGGGCAGGGCATCAAACCTCTCCCCGCAGATTTCGACTACGAAAAAAGCAAGGCAGAATATTTAATGCAGAAATACGGATGATAAAGCTTTTCTTCGACACCAACATCATGATTGATGTCATCGGACGGCGTGAACAGTTCTGTCTCCCATCGTTGCAGATCATGAGTCTTGCAGACAGAGGACTGATACGTGTCTATGTCTCTGCTATGTCGTATGCTACAGCAAGCTTTATTCTTGGAAAAGATAATAAGGAGTTGGACATCTTCAGAGAATTTTCAAAATTTATGAAGATTACTACGGCAACACTTGTTGATTCTTCAACAATTGAGAAAAGTGCGGAGTCAAAGTTTAAGGACTTCGAGGATGCAATGCAGTACTTCTCTGCTATGAATGAGGATATTGACTATATTATAACACGCAACAAAAAAGACTTCACAGCATCGGACATCCCTGTATTTGAACCACAGGAGTTTGTCGATTACCTGTTGAAGACAGAAAACTAAGACAATTTCCTGGTTCGGACGGATTTGTAATCCGCCTGCCGGAGTATAAGGATTTGCAATCCGCAAAAGCTCGTAGGGGTTCTTGGTCAAGCCAAGCGGCAAAGCCGAGCGCGACTCCCCGACGGGCTACAAGAAGAAAGAAAAGAACATTAAGAATTCCGAAGCCTCCTAAACGTAATTAAGTAATATATCTGATATGGAAACGACAACGACAGTAAAAAAGAAAACGGTGAGGAGAAAAAAGAAACTCACTCAGGAAGAGGGAAAGGTATCGAACTGGTCCATTAAGCCCCAAAACAAGTATATGGAGGCTTTTTTGAAGCACCAGGGATCCTTTGTCGTCTATGATCCAAACTTTATGCTATGACACGCTATCTGCTTGACACAAACATATTCATCTATTTGGCAACAGACGGCAGCTTGATAAACGATGATGTCCAAATGTTGCTCAACGAGCCTGATGCCCTGCTCTACATCAGCTCGGCATCGGTCATGGAGATGGTTGTGGGCTACAACAACAAGAGCTTCGACACCCGCAGATGGAAGAATGCCCAGCAGATGGTGGAGTCTATACAGAAGGAATTCTACATTGACATCTTGCCATTCAAGGAGGAACACCTCATTACCTTTGCCAAGCTGCGTGCCAACGTGGCCAAAGGCCATAAGGACCCCTTCGACCACATGATTATTTCTCATGCTATAACCGAAAAGATGACCCTTGTGTCGAGCGACCACCGCTTCCCCTTCTACCGGCGGCAAGGTCTCAGCCTACTGTATAATGAATAATAGTGTGTAACGATACGCAAGCGAACAAGTTCGAGCGCAAATCCCCGACAGGATACAAAAGAAACGTTACACCATAAATAAAGATATACGCACACTCACGCGAAGAGGCTGGGCCTCGGAGCGATTGAAGATTGAAGAATAACATATAAACAACGAATATTAACTAATAAATTTATTAACAATACAAAAAACTAAATTGATTATGAAAAAGATTTTTCTCTTAGCAACTGCCATCGCAGCGTTGGCCAGTTGCGCCGACGAAAGCTTCATTGGCGATGAGGCCCTCCGCCAGGCCAATGAGCAGACCGAAAAGCCTATTGTGTTCAGCACAGGTGTGAATGCAGTGACACGTGCCACTTATACAGAAAGCGCAGCCGCAGGGAAACTGAACAACAACTTCGTGGTGGAAGGCGTGAAGTGGAACGGTGGCTCTGACACCAAAGTGACTGTGTTCGACAACTACAATGTGAACTATGCTGATAACACGGCCAATTCTACTGAGTCGAACAGCTCTGGCTGGGAGTATGTTAACCAGACAAAGCACGACAATGCCACTGTGGGCGAACAGACTATCAAATACTGGGACTATGCAAAGTCGCAGTACGACTTCATTGCCTACTCACTTGGTACAGCGTCTTTTACTTCAGAGACAACTATCCCTTCGGGTTCGTTAAAGGTTAGTGCTATTGATGCTACCAAGATGAATGGCGTGGAGACCTCCAGCGTCATCACCGACGGTGCCTATACCATCGAGGGTGCTGCCGCCGACCTGAAGAAGGCCTATATCGCCGACTTGGCGACTGCCTATCGAGATGACAGCCCCAGTGGTTATCAGCAGACGGTGCAGTTCTCTTTCCGTTCTTTGGCCGCCAAGGTGCGCATCGCCCTCTATGAGACCATCCCCGGATATTCAGTGAAGGATGTGGTGTTCTATACCGATGCCAGCACAGTTGCTACCGATAGTAAAGCCCACCTTTATCTCACAGGTAGTGATGTCTTTAACGCCGCTGGCAAGTACATCGTCTATTTCCCCACCACAGGTAACAGTAATAAAACCCAAACCGACTACAACAAGGCCCATGTGCAGTTTGAGGCAGCTTCATCAGGAGGCACAGCTACAGGGCTTGACCTCGGTACATTGGCAAACTATGCCGACCGTGAAAGACATGAGAAAAGTGAAAATGTCTATCTTGGCCGCGCCTCCAACGCAGCCACCTTTGCAGATGCAAGTACTTCTGACAACACCGATAACTACTATACTGTGGTACTTCCCAACGAGGCTGGTGCAGTGCTGAACCTGAAGGTGAACTACACCCTTCTCTCTACCGATAACAGCGGCGAGACCATCAGTGTCACAGGTGCATCTGCCCAGGTTCCCGCTGCCTTTGCAGCATGGAAGCCCGGTTATGCCTATACCTACATCTTCAAGATTAGCGATGAGACCAACAACGGATTTACCGATCCGTCGCATGGCCCAGCAGGACTCTATCCCATCACCTTCGACGCTGTGGTTACTGAGAGCGAGGACGGCATGCAGGAGACCATCACCACTGTTGCCGAACCAAGTATCACCACCTACGCCAAGGGTGCTATCGTAGGTTCACACGACGAGTACACTACTGGCAGCAACATTTATGTTGTAGTGGCTAACGGAACTGCCCTGACTGTGGACACCAATGCCAAACTCTATTCCGTGAGCCAGAGTAACACAAAGTCTTCTGGTGATGCCGGCTATCACGATGCTGCTGCTCAACCTATTACTGAGGCTACTGTAGCCAATATTTTGAAGAATGGAGATAACACAACAGATCCAACTAAGTGGACTGATATCGATGCAAACAATTGGAAGATGGAAGTAACCACAGCGTCTGTTCCGACCTTGACTGCTGTCACAGAGATTGCTGCTGCCGACTCTCCCACGGGTAATGCTATTACTGTCAACGGTGCAAAGTTCACTCCTACCGATGTAGGCACCTATGTGTTTGAGTATATTAAGGCCGCTGAGGGTACTCCTTATGTAGCAGCAACAGGCACGTATGTTGCAGGAACAAAATATTATACAGACAATACTGGTGCAACAGAAGTTGATACTTCTGGATTTACAGCAGGAACTACAGACGTAAGTAGTCTTTTTGTTGAGAATTCTTCTTACTCTCCTGAAGCGAAGTACTATAAGGTCATCAAGGTGGTAGCTCCTTAAATAAAACCTCTTGTTCGGACGGATTTGTAGCTTGGCTCTGCCGCTTGCTACCGCAGGGGCGCAAGACTCCGACCGCTGGGAGTATAAGGATTTGTAATCCGAAAGAATTATCGCATCGCAGATGCTTATACTCACAGCGAGCGGATTGCAAATCCGCTCGAACAAGAGCAAATCCGCTCGAACAAGATCTCATCGCAGATGCTTATACTCACAGCGAGCGGATTGCAAATCGGCTCGAACAGAGAACAAACAATGGCAAGCTCGTCGGGGTTCGACTCCCCGACGGGCAACTAAAAAGAAAACAAATAAAGTGTCGCTAAGGAGGCCGGGCCTTTTTAAGTGATAAGTGAAAAGTGATAAGTGATAAGAAAAAGTGATAAGTGAAAAGATATTAAAGACGGAATGAAGTACCCGATAGACATACAGAACTCGACGGAACGGCCTCGGAAGCCCTGCAAAAGATAAACAACTGCGGATATGCCCTTGCATACGAGGCTGACCCGCGCCAGATATACAAGATTGGAGCCAGCTTCAGCAGTAAGACTGGAACTGTTGAAGACTGGAATGTTGAAATAGGAAAAAATGACTGTAAAGTTAAGATATATAGCCCTGATGATGGCAGTCGTTGCATTAAGCTGCGGCAAGGACGATGCCGACGTGTCTGAAGGCAATGGCGAGCAGCCCTCAGTAACGGGCACCCCCATCGCCCTATCCGGCAGTCTGCAGGAGGAGAAAGCCATCACACGTTCCACGCCCCTTGAAGAGAGCACCACTTTCTTCAAGGTCTACGGATTCAAGAATACCGACAATGCGCTCTCCCAATATCAGATGGTTTTTCCGGGCTATGTTGTGAACTGGGTGACAAACTCGGCCCACAGCTCTACCACCAACAGCAGCGGTTGGGAATATGTGAACCAACAGCCTCTCGGACAGGATGAGCAGACCATCAAGTATTGGGACTGGAGCGCCAAGGCATACCGCTTCTTCGCCGTGGCAGGAGCAAGCGGAACCAACGTGGTGACAGGAGCATACAGAACATACAATCCAGGTACAGCCAGCGAATACAAGGCATACGAGGTGAGCTACAATGCCGATGCCCACGAAGAGGCCACCATACCTTACTACAGTCACCTGTGGTTTAGCGACGACGGGGGCGGCAAGCTTTATGGACAGCCTGTGACACTGGAGTTTCTGAAACCCTTCTCCAAGGTGCGCTTCATCTTCATTTTTGAAGACCCCGCCAAAGCCCGTGAAACCACACTGACAGACAAGGAGTTCCGCCCTGCCAGCGGAAACACCATCAAGACGAGCGGCAAGGTGACGGTGTGCTACCCCCTGACGGGTACGGCAACAACAGAAATGTTCGCTGTCGACGCAGAGGCCGAAGGCTTTAGGGAACTTACGCAGGACTACTATGAGACCGTCGAGAGGTTGGATTCTTCAGATCCCGCGTCAGTTGTTATAAGTCCTTACTACAAAGCAGATGACGACGCGAAAGTACTAAGCAAAATTTACACCGTGCTTCCCGTCACCGGCCAGGGCAATTACACTATGACAGTTGCTGTGAATGGCGAGCCGAAGAGCACCACCGTGCCTGCTGAGTTTATGGATTGGCTGCCGGGCTACCAATACACCTATATATTCAAGGTGCACGTAGACGGCTCAGTAACCATCGACAGCGTTCAATCGGCATTTACACCATGGACTGACCATTCGGCAGACCATACAGTATATAATTGGTAGATTGAGCATTGACCATTGAGCATTGAACATGAAGATTGAAAGAATGAAATATCGTCAGATAAGAAATAGGTACTGGATGGGGCTTTTGGGGCTTTTTGGTCTCATAGGGCTTGTGGGCTGTTCCGATGATTCGGAGGAGGTGGTGAAGCAGCGCCTCAATTTGGAGTCGCTGCCCTGCGCCGTGGGCTATGAGGAAGAGGCCGGGACAAGGGTCGTCAGTCTCACCCGAAGCGATCCCTCATCGCCTAGCTGGGCACCGGGCTACTATCTTTATGATGTCCTCAACGGAGCGTTTGAGGGCAGGAAAAATCTGATGAACAAGTCCATCGGCGTGTTTTTCGCCAAGGCGGGCACTACTTACCCCGAAGAGGGCACTTTCTTTTATAATGAATATGATGGGAAATGGCAATTAAACAATAAGGATATTTCCACGGATGACTATTTCCTCTATGGTTTCATCCCTACTGAGGATGCCGAATCGGTCACCATCGCTCCCAACAGTAAATACGAAGATGGTGCAGTACTGACCATCCACGGACTGAATTCCGTTACCCCCAGCGATGTCTGCGTCATCATCGGGGCAAAGGATGGTACAGGCGAGAACACCGTCGCCGGTCTCCAGGCAGGGTCATTCGCAACACACCTTTATCCTACTGGAAACAATACTTACCACAACTATATCTTCCTGCTCTTCGACCACCTCTATTCCGCCCTGCGCTTCCGGTTCACCATCGACGCGGAGTATGCCAAGCTGCGCACCATCAAGCTGCGTAAGCTGGAACTGGTGGCCTACTCCAATGAAAATGGCGGTGGCGTGAAGGCGAAATATGATGCCGCCATCACTCTCAAGAGCAACACTACTGGCACATCGCCCATCGTGGGGAGCGTATTATTTACGCCCATCTCCACCAGCGATGACGTAGCCCCGGTACCACTCTATGAGTGGGATGGCGATCCCGCCAACGATTTGGTGCTCTCCACCACTGCCCCTAGCGACTTTATGGGCCAGTTCGTGCCCGGCGACCACACTTACTTTAAGTTGCGCAGCACCTACGATGTCTACGACAAGGCCGCTACGCCCAATCTCATCCGCCATAACTGCCAGGCAGAGAACACAATCGACCTGCGAGCAAAGTTCCAGACAGAGGGATCCTTGCGCGGTCACAGCTATAGCTACACCATCACGGTGCAGCCCACATATCTCTATGTGCTCTCAGAGCCAGATTTGGACAACCCGACGTTGAAGATTGAAGATTGAAGATTGAACATTGAACATTGAGCATTGACCATTGAACATTGAGCATTGACAATTGACTGATTATGATGACAGTTATACAACATAATAATATAACAGGGAGCAGACAGTTGGAACGTTTGCTGCTGGTTTTATCATTTTTCATTTTTCATTTTTCATTTAGTGTAGCACAGACCATCAAGATAGGTGGCAACGTCTATGGCGGCGGCAACGCCGGCAAGCTGACTGGTAACACAAAGGTCACCGTCTACTCCGGCGAGCTTAACAATGTGTTTGGCGGTGCCCGTATGGCCGATGTAGAGGGCCATACCTTCGTCAATCTCGACGGTGAACATGCCAGCGACGACGTATTCATTGTCAATGTCTACGGCGGCAATGACATAGCAGGAAAGATTGGAGAGGGAAGCCCCACAACGGATATCCCAACAGAGCTGGAAAACATCTGGAAGTCTTCGTCTGATGATGAAGACAAGACCAAGAACAAGATTGACAACACTTGCAAGACCTTTGTGCGCACCAGTGCCTGCAAAGATAAAGTGCCTGTAACGTATCAGGGCAAGAATTTGAGCATCGACGCAAACATGCTTGTGGTGGGTGCCCTTTTCGGTGGCGGTAATGGCGACTATATTTACAAGGCAGATGATGGTGAAACTGACCTCAAAGACGAGAATGGCAATTACATCGTCAAAGACAGTAAGGGTAATACTGTGGCTACCAACAAGGATCCTTTCACCAAGCCCGACCTCTCCAAGACCTATTTGGAGATTAAAGGCGGCGACATCGCCCATGTCTATGGCGGCGGCAACAATGCCACGGTGACAGGGGCCACCACCATTAACATCGACAACAGCAGTAACGACTTGCTCACAGGCGGTATAGTCTTTGCCCGCAAACATCCGGAAATAACCGACATTCCCAAATATTTCCAGTCCAAGGTGACGCTGACCACCTTCCAGTCGAATCTCACCAGCTGGGCCTTCAACCATGCCCGTGTGTTTGGCGGCAACAACAAGGCTCCGATGGACATCATGCCGAAGTGGAACCTGCAGAGGGGCATCATCCGCGACCTCTACTCCGGTGGTAACGAGGGTCCTATGAATCATGAAAACGGACTGGTCTTAGAGGTTGACCCGTCGGATGCCAACAAGGGCAATCTGTTCATCAATAATGTCTATGGTGGCTGCCGCAGGGCCGACGTGCGTCCCTTGAAGAATAAAATAGACGTGACGGCCTATTCGCCCGATGGCTATAAGTTCCCCCCAGGTCTCTCGGCCCGCGTCATCGTGCGTGGCGGCCAGATTACCAATGTCTATGGCGGCAACGACATCTCCGGCAAGGTGTATGGCGGTAATGCCGTGGGTATCTACACCACCATTCTCGGCGACGTCTATGGCGGCGGCAACGGTTCGTATGCCTATACCGACAACGCCGAATTGGGTAAGCTTGATGAGTTTAAGGACTTCTATTACGATCCGGGCAGCTCCTCCGTCGATTCCCTCAACGCTTTCCGTCCCAATGCCGAGCAGGTGTCTCTCCGCCTGTATGGTAGCGACCCCAACAATCCCGTCATCATTTATGGCGGTGTCTTCGTGGGCGGCAATAGTGCCACTCTGAAAGCAAAAGAAGGCGTGACGAACCCCATGGTGGAGCTGAAAATCGGCTCCAACGTCATTGCCAACAATGTGTTCCTCGGCAACAACGGCGAAAACATGGTCAAGCACGATACGGATAATGATGAGAAACAGCTTTATGATGTGTTGCCGCTTTATTCCAAATATGTCGGTACTGATGGAAAATTTGCTTCTACTGGAACAGATAATCAGAAGTTCAGCACTATTAATCTTGCCAGCACCAATAAAAACAGCGACGGAAAGACACAATTCGACGTGTATATGGATGGCTGCGCCATGAACATCATGCCCCGCGTGGTGTTCGACACTGAATCACAGGGCGATTACGTCGACTATATCCCTTATAGTACATCCATCGGCTCGTTCTACTGCGGTGGCAACGTGGGCAGTATGACCAAGCCTGGCACTTACAACATAGACTTCACGCACAAGATTATTATCTTCGACAAATTAGTGGGCGGCAGTAACAATGCTGTCGTGCAAGCTTCTGACTATAACGCCTTCTACGAGGGCGGCATCATCGGTGACCCCGATTTAGGGACTAGAAACAAGCTGGTGCTCAACCTCTCCGGCCTGAAGATTCGGCCCAAGCGGTGGAACGATGACGAATACAACTACACAGCCGTCGACAATGGCACAACGCTGACATCAGGGAAGGAGTATTTCACCCATAATGTTAGTACTGGTAAATACACTTCTCATATTTCTGACGGAACCGAAGTGTCTGATGGCTCCAACTACTATGAAAGAGGAGAGTTGATTAAGGCCGCTAAAACTGAACTCATTTGGAATACTGTCGACAGCCGTACATATAATACCGGAACAAAGAAATACGACGAGGTGGCCCCGGTGACAACAGGTGGCAACATCACCAGCACCGCCGACGACCTTGCCCGCCGTCTCTATGGCGGCAACATCTACGGCGGCTGCTGTGAGAGCGGCGTCGTCGATGGCAATGTAGTCATCAACCTTAATGAAACCATCGTAGAGCGCGACGTGCTCTTCGACAAGGTTGCTGTTGACCCCGTCTTTGGCGAGGAGGACATCCTCTATGGAGAAACTCAGACCGAAGAACCTGAATATACCATTGAGGAACGCCGTACAGGCGTCATCCTTGGTCGTCAGGGTATGGACGTGTTTGGTTCGGCCCTTAACGTGTTTGGCGGCGGCAAGGGTAAGGACACCGAGATATGGGGCTCGACCGTGGTCAACCTCAATGCAGGCTACACCTTCCAGATCTTCGGGGGCAGCGAGGATGGCGTCATCGGAAAGCCTGTTGGCTCTTCATCGGCCAACGACTACGTTTACAGCGAGAGTGCTGGCAACTATTCCTTCAACGGCAAACTTTATAAGAAGAACGAGAATTACAGCTGCTACGTGAACCTTTGCGGCACCAATGCCGGCGTGTCGAAGGCTTCCGACCAGAGCGAGGCCATGGCCGAGTGCGAGTTCATGTATGGCGGCGGTTTCTTTGGTCCCATCTGCGGCAACACCGTCATCAACATGGGCAACGGACGTATCTTCAACAGTTTTGCCGGCTCCTGTAACGGTGACATCCTCGGCACCGCCGAAACCTTCATGGGTCGTCAGGTGACGGCAGCATACAAGGCAGCTCCTCCGAAAAACGTCATCGGCAACGACGTCTTCGAGCCAGGCTTCCCCTGGGTGCGCGATATTGTCTACGGTGCCAACGACCTGGGCGGCCGTATCTTAGGTGAGAACAATTATAAGGATCGTGTGCGTGGCGTGCGTTCCACCGATACTTCATACAGCTTCGAAGTGTTGAACAAGGTACACAATCCTGGTAATAAGGAAGTTGCCGACGTGCTGAAGGCTTCTGCCTACGTGGAGTATCTGCAGGGACGTGCCGATGCCATCTTCGGAGGCTGCTACGGTACCTACGATTTTAAGGAAGAGAGGTTCCGTCGCTATACCGACAGTAACGGCGAACCGCTAACCTTCGATAAAGACACGGACAACGATGGCAATAACGACCCAAAGTTCTTCAAACCCCGCCTGAACAACGCCTTCGTCAACTTCCGCCCCACCTACTACAACCAGAACAACGTGGTGAACAAGGTGTTCGGTGCCGGACAGGGACAGCCGGGCGAGACCGACCGTGACAAGATGCAGAACCGCAGCTATGTGCTCATCGACATCCCGCAGATTGCCAGCATTTCTGAGACTTCCGAGGAGTCTGAGGAGGCCGTCAACTTCAACAAATACAAGACGATGGAGGTCTTCGGTGCCGGTGCCTGGGGCGGCGTTGGTATGGGCGTTCCATTGGAAAAGAAGGTCATTCCTGACGGCACTTCCGTGGAGGAGAATCCCGACAATGCCTCCGCTATCATCGACCTGGTGCGTGGCAACATCAGTTCCGTCTTTGGCGGCAGCTACGAGGAGGGTATCACCCGTCGTACCGTTGTCAATGTGCCGCAAGGCTCCACCATCTTGATGTACTCTACTGAGCCCGATCAGGAAGCGGACAAGACAAAATATCAGAAGAAGCATGGCAACATCTTCGGCGGGGCATACGGAACGCAGCTTCTCCCACCCTGCGATGTCTATGAGTCGAATGTGAACTATCACAGTAGCGATGCCGTAGTGAACGGTGCCATCTATGGCGGTAACAACAACGAGCGCCGCACCATCTTCACACATATCAACATTGACTGTCCGGTGTGGTCGCATACCGACAAAGCGCAGAAAGGCTACCTCTCTACTGTCTATGGCGCTGGCCAGGGTGTCAATACCTGGGCTGAGCATACCGAGGTGAACCTGCTCTCCGGTGCCCAGGTTTATGAGGTATATGGAGGCGGTATGATGGGCCATGTGCTCAATGTAGAGAGTGTGCAGAAATACATGACTTTGTATAAAGACAATCCGTCAGCACAGATTTCGGAAGAAGATGAAAAATGGAAAGACAATAAATACTGGAATGTCGACAGTCAAGGGAAAAAGATATCTTTCAAAAGCGAATACACGACCGACTGGCAGGCCGACTGGTATAATGCTTGGGATTTAGGTGATTACTACACTCCCAATGATGATTTCGACAACTATGCTGCCAACGAGAAGACCAACCTGAGCAGGGTCAGTCCAAGGCCTGAGCTGGATGCCAAGATTGCCCCCCAGCTCCTCGATTTGACGAAATACAACACCAACGTCATCATCCACGAGGGGGCATACGTCGGCAACTATGGCTACGGTGGAGGATATGGCAAAAGGAAAGTTCCACTTAGTGGTGATGTCTATGGCACTACTTACATCACTCTGCTTGGCGGAACCGTCAAGAAGGACCTCTATGCTTCGGGTACTGCCGGTAGTGTTTACGACCTCTTTGGCGTGGGTGCAGGCGAAAACGGCTTTACCGCTACTGCCAATGCCTACGTCCGGGGCGGCACCGTGCGCAATGTCTACGGTGGCGGCTGGCGCGGCAGCGTGGGCTATCACCCCGGGGCCATCAGCGATGTGGACAACAATACCTACGACCGCGACGGCCATGCCCATGTCGTCATTGGCCATCCCGATGGTGTCACTCATGCCAACGGCATACCCTCCGTCACCCGCAATGTCTACGGCGGCGGTGAGGGCGGTGCCATCTATGGCGATGCACACGTTGTCATCAACAAGGGCTACATCGGCTACCGCTATGTCGATGGTGTTTATAAGGAAGAACTCGACGACACCGAAGCGGGCGACAACAAGCTTCTGCTGGGTGGCAACGTGTTCGGAGGCGGCTATGTGGCCAACAGCTATGTTGACCGCTCTTATGTCGACATGTGGGAAGGAGTGGTCCGTGGCAGTCTTTATGGAGGTGGCGAGATAGGCCCTATTGGCCGAGGCACTGTGCATACTGATACTCTCAAGCTGAATAAGATCAAACCTTACATCAGGCATAATCATACTGGCTCTGCCCAGCCTGCCGCCATCTACAAGGGCGGTGAGACCCATGTCTACCTATGGGGCGGCCACGTCATGCGCGATGTCTTCGGCGGTGGCCGAGGTTATGATAACTGGAACGGCGAAGGCTATTTCGAGAGCGATGATGAGAAAAATAACATGGACCGCAGCTCCAAGGGCTATGTCTTCGGCTTTACTGACGTTCACATCCGTGGCGGTGAGATAGGCACGGAGGCCAACACGCTCCAGGGCCACGGCAACGTCTTCGGCGGCGGCAACGAAGGATTTGTCTATAGTGCCGAGGGTGTCAAGGTTGGAGAGCAGGTGAGCGATGACGATCTTGTGAATGGTGTGCCAACCAAGGGCGGTGGATTCTATTACAAAAACCCGGTGACGGGCACAAATGGTGACCTTACCAGTAACGATGGACTGTCGCTCGACTGCTACATCGCCGTGGAGCCGTATTGCAAGGTCACCGACGTAAATGGCATCAGTGGTTTTACTGCCAATGCTGAGACAGGCGTCAAAGCCTCATACGCGCAAGGCGAATATGTCCCCGTGGAAGCCCTGAACCAGCTGAAGAACCGAAATAATCAGGGAGACGAGTGGGCAAAGCTCGACACCCGTGGTATCACCATCCACAACGCCCTCTTTGCTGGCGGAAACATCACCGAGGGTAGTGACAACCTCTTTGCCAATACTGTCACCGTCTATGGCAACGCTGCAGCATCGCTTCGCGACGTCTACAACTACGACCTGATTTCTCTCGGCAACGATGACTTTGGCGGTCTCTACGGCGATGGAAACCTCACACTCGTCGATGGATTCCGCGAGCTCCACATCGACAACTATGGCACCGACTACTACAGCCTGGACGATAACTTGGAGATCGACAAGTACAACAAGCTGACCGACCGCCAGAAGGCTTACTATAAACTGATGTATGTAACGGATGCTAATCATACCTTCGAGTTTTATGAGTGTAAAGAGCTGCATACCTACGAAGTGAAGGACGGAGACAACGTCATCAGTAGCACCACCTACAAGCGAGGACAGAAAATCACTGAGACAGACTTCCTTGCTTTCCCTGAAGTCCCCGAAGGCGGAACAGGCGAAAGAGATTACTGGACTAAGGGCACCAAGACTTTCATGAAGGACGACCAGATAGAAGAGAGTGAGTACGTGCTGATGCATGCTGACGAGCTTGGGCATTGGAAACTCTATGGTGTGACCAGCATCTATGCCGGCCGTCCGCTGAACACCATCCAGCGCGCCGACATGTGCGGTGTCTATGGCAGCCGCATGGTGCTCAAGGGAGCCGAGGACCGTGTCATCAACACCGTTGACTACCATTCCTACACCATCAACCGCGTGGACGAGGTGTCGCTGAACAGACGTACCACTCAGGCGGGCGACACAGACAAGGATGCAGTGCATGGCAACTACTTCGGCATCTACAACGAGGTGAACTTCCTTGGCAACCTGACCAGCGACGTGTTCTTTACTCAAAGAGACGATACCAATGAGCACCTGGCTATCCGCAGGACCGACTCTGAAAATAGTGCGAACAAAGCAGATGTCACATACGATGGCCGTACTTCCCATTATGGAGTAAACGATAAAGGTGAGATTGATCCAGAGGGTACGACCTATTACGAGTGGAAGGCAGCCAAACCCCAGGCCAGGAACCGCAACAACGGCATCAGCCACAACATGGTGGCTCTGGCATCGGGTGTCCATCTGGAAATCAAGCGCGAGGAGGGCGAAGCCGCAGGCAAGGATGACTGGGGCTACATTACCGGTGTCGTCGAGCTTGACCTCATCAACGTGATGCCAGGCATGGGCGGCGGCTATGTCTACGCCCGCAACGAGCATGGTATTAAGACGTGGCACGGTAAAACTAACCCAGGAGCAGGCGAACCGGAATATTGGGGAAAGGTTACCCTGTTGGCTGAGAATGAGGGTGCCCGCACCTACCGACGCTTCGAGTATACTCCCAAGACTGAAACATCATCTTTGCAGCAAATCGAGACCTCGGGCAACTTCGTCCACAACACGAAGGAGATTGTCGACGACTGCTATCCCAACGGTGGCGTTTACAAGGACGGATATGTGAAGTCGCCGGCACACTACTGGTTCATCCGAGGCCAGATTTACGTCTACGACCAGTATATCTCGGCCTTCACCGGCTCGGCCAATGCATACGCCGAGAAGGTGGAGTTGCCCCTCACCATCTCTGCTGCCTCCAACGGACGCATGATGCTCCGCGAGGTGCAGCCCAACTACTACGCCTACTACGACAAGAACGGCAACAAGCTGGGCGACACAGACCCAGCGGTGAATGCCGACGAGACCATCATCATCAACAACGCTACCTACAGGCTTAACGACCCCGTGTCCTATTGGGAGTACCGTCAGATGACCGATGCCGACAAGTCGCGCTTCGTAGAAGAGACCTACGTCGTCATCGACACCTGCAAGGTGGACGATAAGCTCTATCTGAAGGGAGAGGTGATGCTGCCCTCAGAGTATAAGAAGCTGAAGTATGGCGACAGTGGTACTCAGCCCATAGCCCATGCTGTGGAATACGAAGAAGGTGGCGTGTGGAAGTCGGATGAAGACCATGACTTCGACTACTTCTTCCGAATGTCTAACAACCTGAGCCACAACACGGGATACGTGCTCACCTACGACGTGAACAACCCCATGGTGTGGGATAACTACTACACACTAACCGAAAATTCTGCACAGGCTAACAGACTGAATACCGGGCAATGGACTAAACAGAGTGGCTACACTGAAGGACCGACCTTCACACCCAAGTCTGGCAATGCTGGTGTCCATGCACAGTATGAACTCAAGCTGGGAGACATCGTGTATGCAACGACAAAGACAAATTATGACAGTAATGTCCAGTCGCACGTCATCTATCCGGCCGTGACCAGTGGAACAACGTTGACGGAGGGCAAGACCTATTACACTTCAGCTACTGACAGAACAACGGCCTTCGTGGCTGGAGAAGGTGTCGTTGCTGGTGATGGCACCCACTATGAAAGCAACCAGGCCACGGTGACGGAGCGGGCCTATGTGGTGACGAAGGAGTACTCGGTGAAGGACGATGTTACGGGAGTTGAGGTGAAGCACCTGAATGTCGGTACACCTATTTACGAGGCTCAGTTCACCCCAGCCCAGTGGACGGCCATCATCACCACCAGCCAGTCGGCAAAGCAGGCTAAGGTGTGTACCACCCTCTTGGAATTCTCGGCCACAGACTATATCTATGCAGGCAAGTTGATGACAGAAACCGAGGTAGCAGCCCTGAAATCAAAGGTGATTGCCAAGAATGGCTATAAAAATGATGATAATGGCACCGCTGATGCCAAGGCCACAGCCTTCTTGGCGACCTGCTTCGACGACGCCTACTATTGTACGGAAGGTGGTCTCTACGGCGGCACCAACTTCGTGGCCGGTCATGCATACAGCGCCCTGGAGTCATGGTGCTCCATGACTGCTGATGAACGTCTGCTGTTCGACTACAACTACGATGCACTCGACCTGCTCGTTGACCCAACCTACAGCGGACGACTGGAGAGCAACTACGGCAACAAATCGCAGTATGACGGCACCAACAGTCCGAAAATCTACTCCGTGCAGCAGCCCATCGACTATCAGGCAGAGTTTGCTGGCTATGAGGATAAAGATGGAAACAAGGTGACAACCTTATCCTATACGGATGAGGGCAACAATACAGTCACTAAGACTGCCAGCTCTGCCGAAGCCGACTGGCTCAAGCGTGAAGTCTACGAGGACATCCCCAACGAGAAGCACCACTACTCGCCCATCACCGTGACGGCACCCGGCAACTACTATGTGGTGAAGAACGTGTTCATGCGCGGTGACATACCTTATACCGTAGGCCAGGTCGTCGATGAGACGTCTTATCTGTCCATGACCGAGAAGCAGAAGGAGAATCTCGACCAGTTCGAGTTTACGGAAACCCATATTCCGCAGAAGACGGAAGTCGTGGATGGAGTGGAGCAACCAGTTGTCGATAAAGACGGCAATCCCGTTTACGTCGCAAAGACCTTCTACTATTGCCGTGAGAATTACATCGTGAACGAGAAGGGCGAGGGCGTGGCGGTCACGACTACGGCCATTGAGAAGAATGGCACATCCGTCACCAGCCAGACTTACACCGTGGATTCTGCTCCGAACGACAGCGAAGCAGACCATACTGCCTCTACCGTTCCCCAGGGTGCCGTCATCGACAAGGATTCCTACGAGGCTTTGCCTAACTTCCAGCAGGGCTTCATCATCCACGGCATGTCGCCCACAGAGACCAGCACCCTCTACGTGTCGAGCGAGAGCGACATCCACAACCTGTCGAAGGAGAAGATCATCACCGTCATCTACCTCTATGAATATGAGGAGAGCGACGAGTCGGGACAGAACGTCGTGCCTGTCAGCGAGCGACACATCGTCAACATCCACATCGACTTCAAGAGCGGTGTGCCCGAAATCGGCGACATCACCAAGCCCGGCATCGTGCTGCCTGGCACCACCATCGGCATGAACATACCGTCCGTGTCGCAGGGTGCCTACCGCGTGACTGAGTCGGGATGGGAACTCTTCGACAACGAGAGCGATGCACGCACCCACACCAACGGCAAGGCGTACACCAACAACGAAGACCCGGTCTTCTGGTATCAGAACGGATACTGGATTGCCTACTATGCACAGACCTACCTGGGCAAGACCTACTCCAACTCAGTGCCCATCAGCGTGGCCAACTTCCACGATCTGGCAAAGGTGTGGGGCGACAAGGACCATCACTACTACATAGACCATAAGGACATGGACTATGAGCCGAAGATCTATATCAACGACTACAAGGTAGTGGATAATGAAGGTAATGAAACCGCTGAAAGTAAGAACGGACTCGACCTCTTCAAGAACCTCATCGACCTGAGCTACAAGCCGCTGACCTACAATTCAGCGACGGGCGAGCCTATTGCTATCAGTGAAGAGGGACCGCTAAAGGGCCACGTGCCGCTCGACAACAAGGCAAAGCCGATGCAGGGTGGAGCGTACCTGAAGTTCTTCCTCAACGCCGATCAAGACCATAGTGGCAGTGCGTGGACACCGATTGCAAACGAAACCGGCGAGTGCTTCAGCGGCGTGCTCCACGGCGACGGCCATACCGTCAGCGGTCTCAGTAGTTCGTTGTTCAACCACCTCTGCGGCGAGGTCTACAACCTTGGTGTCACCGGCTCGTTCAGCGGTGCCGGAGTGGCCGAGACGGGTGAAGGCTACGTGGAGAACTGCTGGATTCATACTACTGGTACGCCCGATGGCACCGTCTATGCCGTATTCGGTAATCCTACAGCTTCCGATGCCGACACGAAGCAGATAGTCAACAGCTATTGTCAGGCGACAAAGACCTACAAGACCGACGCAAGCGGTCATGGCCTTGCCAAGCCTATGCCCGAGAAGGCGTTCTACAACGGTGAGGTTGCCTACGACCTGAACGGCTTCTACCTCTGGAAGCGCTATAGCGACCAGACGGCCACCACGGGTACCGACTACCGCTATTTCACCGTGGGCAGCGACAACAGCCTGACGCTGCAGCCGGCGAAACACTATGCCAGCGACCCGGCACTCTGCTCCTCGGGCTACAACGGCCTGAAGTACGTGGAGGACCGCTTTACCGACGGCGACTTCATCTATGTGGGCGACGGCCTTGGCACTATCCCCAGCTCGCCCAACGAGCGCCTCTACACCGACCCCAACACGAAGAAGGAGAGCTACCACGCCATCTGGCCCGATGACTACATCTTCTTCGGACAGACCCTGAGCTACGGCTACATGGACGGCAAGAACGGACGTGACCTGCGTACACACCAGCCGCTGCCAGCTGTCATCAACAAGTCGGGCGACCGTGTGCTCACCACCGATGAGGGCAACCGCGTCTACCGTGCTCCGGCCTACTTCCGCTCGAGTAAGATGGGTGTGGCACACTTCAATCCCTACGCTGTGTTTGCGGCCTACGAGAAGCTAACCGACGAACAGGTGGCCGACGGCGCCACCGCACGCGAGGCATATAAGGACATGACCGCCATCGACTTTACCGGCTACAACGATGCCAGCTACGCTTACCAGAAGGGATGGAACCAGTGGTCTGAGACATCACAGAAACTACAGTCGTCTGGTTTGTCTACTGAAGCATACGCCTTCTACCCGCCATTGCTCGATGACGGCGGCCTGTCCGACTTCTTCAATGCCGACCTGACGCGCAATCTGCTGGCCTACACCATGACCACCACCGCTGCCGCCAGAAAGACCGATGGCGTGGTGGCCGGCTATCTGCCCGACGAGGCATACACGGAGACGGAGTCGGCAACGGCCAACAGTACCTACTCCGACACCTACCGCTACCACACCGTGGCAGCGCGTGACACCCATGCCGAAGTGGTTCGCGGACACCGCGTGCAGAAGCAGTCCGACGGCTCGTTCCTCGCACTCAACGACCATGTCCTCATAGACCGTCAGGACTTCAACGCGCCTATGGAGTACTCCTTCGCCAGCGAAAAGCGCATGTGGTACCAGCGCACACCCGACAACTACGTGGATATAGAGTGGAGCAACGATGCCACACCTGTACGCTCCACCAAGGGATGGGAGGGCATCTCGCTGCCCTTCAAGGCAGAGATTGTCACTACCAACCAGAAGGGTGAGCTGACCCACTTCTACCGCAATACTGATAAAAAGGACGATTCAGGCCACGAGTACTGGCTGAGAGGTTATGAAGGCGGAAGTGTCTCTACTTCTAACAGCAAAGTGTTCGAGGCCACGTTCCACTATCCTGACGCTAATCCGGGCGATGGCTCGAAGGACTACACCAACACCTTCCTCTGGGACCACTACTACTCGCACAACAACAACAAGCGTGCCGACGGTAACACCACAGGTGAGGACCAGAACGATGACGAATATCAGGAGGACGATGCCATACGCGACTACTACAAGTATGCACGCACCTACTCCAACTATCCGCGCATGGCTGGTGCCACACCTTACATCATCGGATTCCCAGGCTCGCGCTACTACGAGTTCGACCTCAGCGGCACCTTCGAGGCCCAGACGGCACATTCTGTCATACCGAAAAAGCTGGAAAAGCAGGCCATCACCTTCGCCTCGAAGCCAGGAGCAACAACCATCGAGGTGAGCGACAATGCAACGGGCGTTAACGCGGATAACTACACCTTTATGCCGAGCTACCTGAACGAGACGTTCGAGGCCGGCACGACAGGCACCTACACGCTCAACGCCGCTGGCAACAGCTATGACATCATACCTGCCGCAGACGTTATCAAGGTCAGCGCATTCCGGCCCTTCTTCATCGCTAAGCCGAGTGCCTCACGCCAGACGCGCAGTATTGTCTTCTCACAAAACGAAGACTTGCAGAAGGCTAACCCGTTGCAGAAGCCAGGCTTCCTCAGTGCTCGTGCCGGACGGCTGAAGATTGTGGTCACCTCGACGCTGCAGACAGCGGCCAACGTGCGTATCGTGAACACCAGCGGCCAGACCGTCACCACGTTCACCATCGAGCCGGGCCAGATTGTTGAGACACCCGTCCTCTTCGGCGGAGTCTACATTGTACAAAGCACCGACGGCAGTTATATCCGCAAACTTGCTGTGAAGTAAGGCCCACCTAAAACCTCCCCACAAAAAGGGGAGGTTTTTAGGGTGTGCCAGATTTGGACGAACCAAACTGGTAGTTTGGACGAACCAAACTCACACTTTGGACGAACCAAACTGATAGTTTGGACGAACCAAATTATTTAGTGGGTCTGTATCTTTAAAAACTTACAAAGTTCTTTTTTTTGATTATTTCTTAATCTTAAACTAACATTACTGACCATAAATGATAATAAGACACTTATTACTGACTGTAGCCGCCCTGTTGTGGCTGTGCCACAGCGTGAACGGCAAGGAGAAGGTGCCGGCTTTGGAGGTGACGGGCCTGCGGGTGGAAAATATGGCGAACCCCCTGGGGCTGGGCACGCTGAGTCCGCGCTTCTCGTGGCAGACACGGGCCAATACGGCGCTGAACAACGTGCGTCAGACAGGCTACCAACTGCTTGTGGCGTCGTCCGAAGAAATGCTCGCCCGCGACGAGGGCGACCTGTGGGACACGGGCCTTGTGGCCGGCGACCAGCAACTATGGATTGTCTACGGCGGCAAGCCCCTGAAGACCAACCAGCGGGCGTGGTGGAAAGTGCGCGTGCTCACCACCCAGGGCGACAGTCCCTGGAGCCAGCCGTCGCGCTTCGGCATTGGTCTCTTGGAGGAAGGCCAGTGGGGCGGTCGCTGGATTGGCCTTGAGCGCACGCTGGAGGGCGAACAGATGGGGCAATTGGTGCCCCGACTCGCCGCCCGCTACCTGCGCCGCAGTTTCGCAGTCAACGGCAAGCCTGTGCGCCACGCCACCGTCTATGTGGCCGGTGTGGGGCTTTATCGCCTTTTTGTCAACGGTCAGGAAGTGGGTGCTGCCGACGTGCTGAAGCCCGCCCCGTCGGACTATCGCAAGACCATCTACTACAACACCTACGACCTCACGCCGCTGCTTTCCGACAGCCTGCGCGTGATGGTGGTGTTGGGCAATGGCAAGTATTTCCCGCCCCGTCAGGACAAACCTTACAAGAACAACCAGTTCGGGCTGCCCAAATGCAGGCTGAACATCATCGTGGAATATGCCGACGGCACCACCAGCCGGTTCGCCACCGACGAGAAATGGGAAGTGGCCGCCGACGGCCCCGTCCGCAACAACAACGAGTACGACGGCGAGGAGTACGATGCCCGCCTTGCGCCCACACAGTGGCGTCCGGCCGAGCGCACCGCCATCCCGATGGGCACCCTGCGCTCGCAGCCGATGCCCCCGATGGTTCTCGGTGGCCCCCATCGCGCCATCGCTCCCGTAAAGACCGTGGGCGGTGCCCAGGTTTACGATTTTGGCCAGAATATGGCTGGATGGGTGTCGTTCCTGCCACAGGGAAAGGCCGGCGACACCATCCGCGTCCGCTACGCCGAGCGGCTTAATGCCGACGGCACGCTCTATGTGGCCAATCTGCGCAATGCCCGCTCACAGGACATCTACGTGTGCAACGGCCACGACACCGCTTGGCATCCCTCGTTCACCTATCACGGCTTCCGCTATGTCGAAGTGAGCGGCGCCGCTGCCCAGGTGGAGGCCTGGACGGTAGGCGACGCGATGGCCACTACGGGCAGTTTCGAGTGTTCCGACACGGTGCTCACCCGCGTGGTGCGCAATGCCTGGTGGGGCATCGCGTCGAACTACAAGGGGATGCCCGTCGATTGTCCGCAGCGCAACGAGCGCCAGCCGTGGTTAGGCGACCGTACTGTGGGCGCATTAGGCGAGAGTTTCCTCTTCGACAACGAGCGGCTCTACACCAAATGGGTGCGCGACATCTGCGAGTCGCAGCGTGAGGACGGCTGCATCCCCGACGTCGCTCCGGCCTTCTGGAACTACTATACCGACGATGTGACGTGGCCCGCCGCCCTGCCCTTCGTCTGCGATATGCTCTGGCGGCAGTACGGCAACGACGAGGCCATCCGCCTCTGGTACCCGTCTGTGCGCCGCTGGCTTGTGCATATTATGGACAGTTATACCTCGGCTGACGGCCTCATTACGAAAGACAAATACGGCGACTGGTGCGTTCCGCCCGAGAAACCCGAACTGATACACAGCCAGGACCCCGCCCGCCAGACCGACGGCACGCTCATCGCCACGGCTTATACCATTGGCTGCCTGCAACTGGCCCGCCAGTTTGCTCAGCATCTTGGCGAACAGGCCGATGTCCGCCTTTGGCAGGAGCGTGAGCGGCAGTTGTGCGAAGCCTTCAACCGCCGCTTTCTCACCGTCCGTCCGGGCAGTAGTCCGCGCCCAGGCCACGTGCTCTATCCCGACAGCACTTTCTATGGTAACAACACCGCCACGGCCAATCTGCTGCCGCTGGCTTTTGGCATCGTACCCGACAGTCTGCGCCAGACCATCGCCCATCAGGTGGTGGACAACGTGGTCATCAAGAACAACGGTCACGTCTCTTGCGGCGTCATCGGCATCTCGTGGCTGCTGCGCGTGCTCTCCGATGCGGGCTTCGCCGATGTGGCCTGGCAGATTGCCACGCAGAAAACCTATCCCTCGTGGGGCTATATGGCCGAACAGGGTGCAACTACCATCTGGGAACTGTGGAACGGCGACACCGCCGACCCCGCTATGAACAGCGGCAACCACGTGATGTTGCTTGGCGACCTGCTCACCTGGTGCTTCCAGTATTTGGGCGGCATCAAAGGAGCGTCTGCTTCCGGCTCTGTCTTCGTGCTGGCCCCTGACCTCAGCATAGAGGGCTGCGACTGGGTGCGCTGCTCCTACGATACGCCCTACGGCGCGGTTCGCAGCCATTGGCGCAAGTCGTTGCAGCGGCTGGAGTGGCAGGTCGATGTACCTTGCAACACCACCGCCGAACTGCATCTGCCAGACGGCACCGTGCGCACGGTGGGCTCCGGCCATTACGACCTTGACGTCACCATCCCCACCGCCGATGCCCACATCGTCGACGATGAGTTCCTTTATACCGAGGCTCCCTTCGCCTCGCCCCATGCCTCGACCATCGTGGAGACCCGCAAGGGCACGCTTGTTGCGGCCTATTTCGGCGGCACCTATGAACGCAATCCCGACTGCTGCATCTGGGTGAACATCAAGAAACCCGGCGGCGCGTGGAGTGCGCCCATCTTGGCTGCCGACGGTATGGTGGACGGCGTGAAGACGGCCTGCTGGAACCCTGTGCTGACGGAGATGCCCAACGGTGAGTTGTGGCTCTTCTACAAGGTGGGAAAGACCGTGGGTGACTGGACAGGATGGCTGGTGAAGTCGAAGGATGGAGGCCGCCATTGGGGCAAGGCCGAGCGGCTGCCCGACGGCTTCCTCGGCCCCATCAAGAACAAGCCGCTGCTCTTGGGCGACCGTCTGCTGTGCGGCTCCTCCACCGAGGGCAAGGGATGGCGCTTCCACGTGGAAATCTACGACCTGAAGACGCGCCGGTGGCGCTACGTCGGCCCCGTGGAGTCTACCCTGGCTCCGCCAACGGCGCAGCCCGACACGCTCACGCCCATCGACTGCATACAGCCCTCGTTCCTCCAGTTGAAGGACGGTCGGCTCCAGGTGCTTATGCGGTCGCGCAACGGCTTCCTGGCCACCAGTTTCAGCAGCGACGGGGGCGAGACGTGGACGCCTGTGACGCTGACCGCGCTGCCCAACAACCAGAGCGGCACCGATGCCGTGACGCTGCGCGACGGTCGCCACGTGCTCATCTACAACGACTTCGAGACGCTACCCGGCACCAAGAAAGGCCCGCGCACGCCACTGAGCATTGCCATTAGCAGCGACGACGGCAAGACCTGGCGTCACGTCTGCACGCTGGAAGACAGTCCCGTAGGCCAGTATTCCTATCCCGCCATCATCGAGGGAACCGACGGCTCGCTCCACTGCACCTACACGTGGCAGCGCAAGCGTGTGTCCTACAAGCGCGTAACGCTGGACACCCGCCAGTAAGTGCCAAATTCATAACACGTGGTTGAAGAAACGTTGATAAATCTTTGGCCAGTTCGCTCTTTTTATGTACCTTTGCAGCCGAAATGCTTTTTGCATTGAGCAAATTCTGCACGATTTTGCTTTCTGCATTGAGCAAATTGGCTTGTGTATTGCTTTCCGCAAAACGAGAAGAGAGAATAAAAACAACGGTGAAAGTAGATGGATGCACTATTTGAGAAACAGAATGTTATGCTCCGAGCAACAAGCATGGAGATAGTAAGGAAGTTCGTAGACTCAGTAAACTGGTCGGCACCAATGCTCTGCATACGTGGGGCAAGAGGCGTGGGCAAGTCGACGTTGCTCCGTCAGTACATCAGGCAGCACTTTGAGATTGGCAGTGAGGAGGCTCTTTACTGTTCGCTTGACTGGGTCTACTTCAGCCAACACTCCATACTCGAAGTAGCAGGCCAGTTCTATCAGCAGGGGGGTAAACTACTTGTCTTCGACGAGGTGCACAAGTACGACAATTGGAGCCGGGAAGTGAAAGAGGTGGGCGAGACCTATCCAAATTTGCAAATTATACTTAGTGGGTCGTCGCTGCTGAAACTGATGGATGGCGATGCAGACTTGTCGCGCCGCTGTCGAAGTTATGATATGCCAGGCCTGTCGTTTAGGGAATACCTGCATTTCTACAAAGGCATCGAACTGCCTGCCTATTCGCTGGAGCAGATACTTGATTCGCAAAGACAGATAGCAGCCAACGTCAATGCTGTCTGCCGTCCCTTGCAGCATTTCCACGAATATCTCAAGGTGGGCTATTATCCTTTCTACTTGGCCAATCCTATTGACTACTATCCGCTCATCGAGCAGGCCGTCAACTATGTCATCGACTCAGAACTGCCACAACAGCGAGGCGTCAATCCTTCCAACAGTAGGAAAATCAAGGCTCTGCTAAATGTGTTGGCCCAGCAAGTGCCCTATGATGTGGATATTTCCAAACTTGCCACTGCTACTGGTCTTCAGCGAAATACGGTCATCGAGTATCTCAACCACCTTAACGATGCCAAGGTTATCAATCTGCTTTTTAGCGACCTCATCTCAGTGAAGAAAATGCAGAAACCCGACAAGATTTATTTAGAAAATCCCAATCTGCTCTATGCCTTGGCCACTATGCCTGTCAAAATAGGCACGGTGCGCGAATGTTTCGCGGTTAATCAGTTGGGCCATCAGCATACCATAGAATACGGAAAGTCGCAAGGTGACTTTAAGGTTGACGGCAAATGGACTTTCGAGGTGGGCGGCGATGGCAAGACTTTCCATCAGATAGCCGACATCCCCAACTCATTTGTTCTGGCTGACGATATAGAATCGCCCTATGGAAACAAGTTGCCCTTGTGGATGATTGGTATGCTGTACTAAATACCAGATTCAAAGTTTGGCTATGTCGGAAACAATTCGTACCTTTGCACGCAAATAATAATAATGTAAACGAAAATATGGAACAGAAGAACTACAAACGCTACACCGTCACCTCGGCCTTGCCCTATGCCAACGGCGGTGTCCATATAGGGCATCTGGCCGGTGTCTATGTGCCGGCTGACATTTATGTGCGATACCTCCGTGCCAAGAAACGCGAAGTGATGTTCATTGGCGGCAGCGACGAGCACGGCGTGCCCATCACCATCCGCGCCCGCAAGGAGGGCATCACCCCGCAGGATGTGGTGGACCGCTACCACGCTATGATTCGTGACTCGTTTAAGGATTTCGGCATCTCTTTCGATGTCTATAGTCGTACTACGAGTGCGACGCACCATAAGTTTGCCGCCGAGTGGTTCCGCAAACTTTACGACGAGGGCAAACTGACGGAAGAGACGACAACGCAACTCTACGACGAGGAAGCCAAGCAGTTTCTGGCCGACCGTTACGTTACCGGCGAGTGTCCCCATTGCCACAACCAGGGCGCTTACGGCGACCAGTGCGAGAAGTGCGGGCGTGACCTTTCGCCTACGGAACTTATTAACCCGAAGTCAACCATCAGCGGCTCTACGCCTGTGCTGAAAGAGACCAAGAATTGGTATCTGCCCCTGAACGAATATCAGGAGTGGCTGAAGCAGTGGATTCTGGAGGAGCATAAGGAGTGGCGCCCCAATGTCTATGGCCAGTGCAAGAGTTGGCTCGATATGGATTTGCAGCCCCGTGCGATGACCCGTGACCTCGACTGGGGCATCCCCGTGCCTGTGGAGGGCGCCGACGGAAAGGTGCTTTACGTGTGGTTCGATGCGCCTATCGGCTACGTGTCGAACACGAAGGAACTGTGCGAGCGCGACCCTGAGCGCTGGGGGGCTTGGCAGAAGTGGTGGCAGGATGAGGACACCCGTCTCGTCCACTTCATCGGCAAAGACAATATCGTGTTCCATTGCATCATATTCCCTGTGATGATGAAGGCTCACGGCCAGTACATTATGCCCGACAACGTGCCTGCCAACGAGTTCCTGAACCTTGAGAACGACAAGATTTCGACCTCGCGCAACTGGGCCGTCTGGCTGCACGAATATCTTGTGGACTTCCCCGGCAAGCAGGACGTGCTGCGCTATGTGCTCACGGCCAATGCCCCGGAGACCAAGGACAACAACTTCACCTGGAAGGACTTCCAAGACCGCAACAATAACGAACTTGTCGCAGTTTACGGCAACTTCGTGAACCGTGCTTTGCAACTCACGCAGAAATACTGGGGTGGGGTAGTGCCCGCACGCGGCGAACTGACGGACGTGGACAAGGCCGCCATTGCCGAGTTCAAGGACGTGAAGGAAAAGGTGGAGACGCTGCTGGAGCAGTTCAAGTTCCGTGATGCCCAGTTTGAGGCTATGAACCTCGCCCGCATCGGCAACCGCTACATCACCGAGTGCGAGCCGTGGAAAGTATGGAAGTGCGACTGCAAGCGCTGCGAGACCATCCTGAACATCTGTCTTCAGATTGTGGCCAATCTGTCGATAGCCTTCGACCCCTTCCTGCCCTTCAGCAGCAATCGTTTGCGCTCGCTCATCAAAACCAACGACCTCGACTGGGAGCAGTTGGGCAGCATCGACCTGCTGCCTGCCGGCCATCATCTGAACGAGCCGCAGTTGCTCTTCGAGAAGATTGACGACGAGACCATACAGAAACAACTTGACAAACTGGAGGCTACCAAAAAGCAGAACGAGGCCGCTCAGTGGCAGCCCGCCGCCATCAAAGAAACGGTCAGTTTTGAGGACTTCGAGAAACTTGACATCCGTGTGGGCTTGGTGAAGGACTGCCAGGCCGTGAAGAAGTCGAAGAAACTGTTGCAGTTCACCATCGACGATGGCACGGGCACCGACCGCACCATCTGTTCCGGCATCGCCCAATTCTACGAGAACCCCGCCGAACTGATTGGCCGCCGCATCCTCTTCGTGGCCAACTTTGCTCCGCGCAAGATGATGGGCATCGAGAGCCAGGGTATGATTCTCAGCGCCGTCGATGCCGACGAGAGCCTCAGCGTGGTGACCACTACAAAGGATGTCAAGCCTGGCAGTCAGGTAGGATAGTTCTAAGCGAGTAGTTTATGCAGGCAATCATCTTGGCGGCTGGAATGGGCCGCAGACTGGGAGAGTACACAAAAGACAATACCAAGTGTATGGTGCCGGTGAATGGCGTGCGGCTCATCGACCGTCTTTTGGGGCAGTTGATGAAGCAGTCGCTGCGTCGCATCGTCATCGTAGTGGGCTACAAAGGTAAGGAACTGAAGGAGTATATAAGTTCGAACTACCCCGATGGCCAGATTGAGTTTGCCGAGAACCCTGTGTACGACAAGACAAACAACATCTACTCGCTGGCGCTGGTGAAGGACAAACTGCAAGAGGACGACACGCTGCTCATAGAGAGCGACCTCGTCTTCAGCGACCGGTTGATACCGATGATTGTGGAGAACCCGTACCCGAACTTGGCCCTGGTGGCGAAGTATGAGAGTTGGATGGACGGCACGATGGTGCGCATAGACGAGGAGCAGAACATCGTGAACTTCATCTCGAAGGATGCGTTCAACTACGACGAGGCCCAGAGTTACTACAAGACGGTAAATATCTACAAGTTGAGCCGCGAGTTTTCGCGGCAGAAGTACGTGCCGTTCCTCGATGCCTACACTAAGGCCGTGGGCAACAACGAATACTACGAGAACGTGCTGCGCATCATCTCGTTGCTGAACAGCCACGAGATGAAGGCATTGCCCATCGGAAGTGAAAAGTGGTACGAGATAGACGACAAGCAAGACCTCGACATTGCCGAGGCCATTTTTGCGAGTGAGCAGGATGTGCTGCGCAAATACTATGGCCGCTATGGCGGTTTCTGGCGTTTCCCCCAGATGCTCGACTTCTGCTATCTGGTGAACCCCTATTTCCCCAGCCGCAGGATGAAGGATGAATTGCGTGCCAACTTCGACACGCTGCTGACGGAGTACCCGTCGGGCATGAAGGTGAACACTTTGCTGGCCAGCAAGTGTTTCGTCGTGAGCGAACCGTACGTTGTGCCGGGCAACGGCGCTGCTGAACTTATCAAGGTGCTGATGGAGGACACGCATGGCAGGACTGGCTTCATCCGTCCCACTTTCGAGGAATATCCCAACCGCTACGACAAGGACAGTCAGGTGACATTCATTCCTCAGAACGACGACTACCATTATACTGCTGATGACCTGATGGCTTTTTTTGCCGACAAGGACATCTGCCAACTGATGCTCATCAACCCCGATAATCCTTCAGGCAACTTCATCCCCAAGCAGGACGTGCTGCGGCTGGCGCAGTGGTGTGAGGAACGTGGCATACGTTTGGTGGTGGACGAGAGTTTCGTGGATTTCAGTACAGACTATGCCACAAACTCGCTGCTTGACGACGAGACGCTGGAGGCCTATCCACACATGGCTGTGATGAAGAGCATTTCGAAAAGTTTTGGTGTGCCCGGCCTGCGCCTTGGCATTCTCGCTTCTGCCGACAAGGAACTCATTGCCCGCATCAAGAAAGAGGTGTCGATATGGAACCTCAATTCCTTTGCCGAGTACTTTATGCAGATTTACAACAAGTATGAGAAGGATTATCAGCGGGCGTGCAAGAAATTTGTGGCCGAGCGCGATGACTTCTACCATCAGTTGCAGCAAGTGCCCTTCCTGCGCGTCATACCCTCGCAGGCCAACTATTTCCTTTGCGAAGTGCTGCCACCATATAAGGCCAGCGAAATTGTGATTCGCATGCTGAAGAGTCACAATATCCTGACTCGCGACTGCAGCGGAAAGCCGGGACTGGCTTCCGACAAACAGTATATGCGCATTGCGGTTAGAGACCACGAGGACAATACTCGGCTGGTCAACGGTTTGATGATGGTATAAAACTAATGACCAACGGGGGATGATATGAATATTTGTATCTGCGGAGGAGGAAATATTGGGCATGTTGTTGCTGGTTTCATCGCGTCGCAGGGACGGCATGAAGTGAACATCTTGACACGTCATCCTGAGAGGTGGAGCCATGAATTGTGCATAGAGACGCCAGAGGAGAAAACCTTGACGGGCAGCATCATCCTGATTGAATCCGACAGCAGACGGGTTGTTCCACAAGCGGATATTGTATTGCTGTGCCTGCCTGGATATGCCATCCGTGAGACATTACTGCAAATACGCGATGTGTTGAGACCTGACACAGCAGTAGGCAGTGTGGTGAGTAGCACGGGTTTCTTTTTCCAGGCTATGGAATTGCTGCTACCGACACAACCTCTCTTTGGTTTTCAGCGCGTGCCATTTATTTCCCGTATCATTGACTATGGCCGTAGTGCCCGCCTGATGGGATTCAAGGAAAGTCTCAAAATGGCTGTTGAGCATCTGGCCGATGCAGAACCTTTGCGTTCCACCCTGGAAGAAATGCTCCACACGCCAGTCAGCCTGCTGGACAGTTTCTATGAGGTCAGCCTGTCGAACAGCAATCCGCTGCTCCATCCTTCGCGCCTCTACTCGCTTTGGAAGGACTGGCACGAGGGCGTGGTCTATGACCGGGTACCAATGTTCTATGAGGAGTGGACTGAGGAGGCCGCCCGGCTTTACCTCAGTATGGACTGCGAACTTCAGGCACTTCTGACGAAGTTGCCTGTCCGTTCTGGCAGTATCTCCACCGTTCTGGATTATTACGAAAGTACCGATGCCTCGTCACTGGCTCACAAATTGCGAAGCATCGAGGCCTTCAAAGGTATTGCGGCACCGATGAAGGCTGTAGACGGAGGGTACGTGCCCGATTTCCACAGTCGGTATTTTACCGAGGACTTCTCCTATGGCTTGGCTATTGTTCAAAGGCTGGCCCAAGAAAAAGGCGTTGCCACGCCTGTTATGGACTGCATCTGTCAGTGGGGGACTGAAAAACTTGAGGAAGCACGATGAACACATTGCAGAAAGCCCTCAACTACCTCTGGCTGCACCTCTGGCAGTACCGTGCCACGGAGCGGCAACACCGTCGGCTGGTGGAGCAGTTGCGACGTGACCGGCGACCCGTCAGGGTGGTGTTCATTGCCGTTGATGTGGCCTATTGGCGCTACCAGTGCGTCTATGAGTTGATGGCTGCCGACAGCCGTTTCCAGCCCGCCATTGTCCTTTCACCCTGTCTGGGACATAAGAACAGCGAACAGGAGATGGAGCGGCTCCGTCGCTTCTTTGATGCTCACGGAAGCAGTTATGTGGATTACGACTTTAGCCAAAAGCCCTACGACATTCGCAAAGAACTGGCCCCCGACATCATTTTCTTCCCCCAGCCATACGAGCATTTGCTCTGTCCTGAGCACGACTGCCTCAATTTCTATGACCTGCTGGCTTGCTATATGCCTTATGGATTCTGGACTTCTACAGGCAAGTTGTCTTACGACCTGCACTTCCACAACCGGGCCTGGCGCATCTACCATTGCAGCGGGCTCCATCTGAAGGAGGCGCAGCGCGTGGCTACCAACCGTGGGCGAAACGTGAGAATTGTAGGCTATGCCAATGCCGATGACTATCTGCGACCTGACCACGAAGACCCGTGGAAGCCGATGGCCGATGGCCGGAAGCGTCATCGTATCATCTGGGCTCCCCATTTCTCCATCATTTCGGAGAATTCAGCCCTGCCGCCACGAGCCAATTTCCTGTGGATGGCAGACTTGATGGTTGCTCTGGCCAAGGAATACAACGACCAGATACAGATAGCCTTCAAGCCGCATCCAGCCCTGCTTACCCAACTCTACCAGCATCCTGACTGGGGAAAGGAGCGCACCGACCGCTACTACGACCTATGGCGCACGATGGACAACACCCAGATGGAGGAAGGCCAGTATGCCGACCTCTTTATGACCAGCGACGCCATGATTCACGACAGCGGCTCTTTTGCTGCCGAATACCATTATTCCCTCAAGCCCGTGATGTTCGTGGCCAAGGATATGGCCCCCGTCCTTTCCACCCAAAGTGAGTTTGGCCGCAGGTGCTACGACATGCACTATATCGGGGCAAGTGAACAGGACATCCGTCACTTCCTGGAGCACGTCGTGCTACAGGGCAACGACCCGATGCGGCCGCAGCGGGAGCAGTTTTTCCGCGACTATCTGGTGCCTCCTGGGGGGAAGAGTGTGGCGCAGAATGTGATTGACGATATCGTAGAAAGTTTAGACTTAGGGGAGAGAAGGCAATGACAGCGCAAAAGACCCGTGACAGCAATATGGAGATGCTGCGACTTGTGGCCATGCTCCTGGTGATGATGGTGCATGCCAGTTATCGCGCTTTGCCAAAGCCCACTCCTGACAGCATTGCCGACGACCCGCTGTCTGCCTTTTTGCAAATTGCGGTCGAGAGTTTCGCCGTGGTGGGAGTCAATGTGTTTGTGATGCTCTCCGGGTGGTATGGCATTCGTCTGCGCTGGTCGCGCCTGCTGGAATTGCTTTTCCAGGTGGTGTTCTTCGCCTTGCTGTGCTTGGGCGGCTACTACGTCCTGACGGGAACGGTGCCGAAGGGGGCGGCCCTCAGCGTGCTGATGCTCAACGAGGGTGACTACTGGTTTGTGAAAACCTATCTGGCGCTCTACCTCCTCTCGCCTGTACTCAATGCCTTTGTACAGACGGCCACGCAGCGTCAGATGGCCGTCACGCTCTTGTCGCTGTTCGCGTTCCAATGGGTGTTCGGCTGGGTGTTCGAGGCCACGTCGTGGCTGCGTGCCGGCTACAGTCTGCCGTCGTTTGTGTGCCTCTATTTGCTGGCCCGCTATATGAGTGTCTATCGCCCGCCTTTCACGCAGTTAAGCCGCCGTGCCGACCTTGCCATCTACGCTTCTCTTTGCACGCTGGTGACTGTGGCCTTCTTCCTGCTGAAGTGGAAGGCAGACCGTGGGGGCGTGCTCCTGTTCTACAATTCGCCAACCACCATTGTGGCCGCCACGTTCCTGCTGCTTTTCTTCAGCAAGTTGTCGTTCAGGAACCACGTGGTGAACTGGCTGGCCGTCTCGGCTTTGGCCATCTATCTGACCCACAGCAACAGTTATATGGGCCTGTACTATGACCTTGCCATCTGCGAATGGCACGCCACGCTTTCACGTCCTGAGTTCCTGCTGCGATGTGGTATGCTCATTGCTGCCGTGTTCTTTGGCTCCATCTTGATAGACAAAGTGCGCTTGGCGCTGTGGAAATGCCTCTTATCTCTCATCTCTCAACACTAAACTCTCATCTCTCAACACTAACAGATTATGCCACAACAGGAGACACTCAAGCAGAAGACGGCCAAGGGGCTGATGTGGGGAGGTATGAGCACCGCCATCCAACAGTTGCTCAACCTCGCCTTTGGCATCATCCTGGCCCGTCGGCTGTCGCAGGCCGATTATGGCATGATAGGCATGCTGGCCATCTTCTCGGCCATTGCCGCCTGTATGCAGGAGGGAGGTTTTATCGCTGCCCTGAACCGCAAAAAGGAGGTGACCCAGCGCGACTACAATGCCGTCTTCTGGACCAGCGTGTTTACCAGCATTTTCTTCTACGTGCTGTTCTGGCTGTGTGCCCCGTTGATTGCCAGTTTCTACGACGAGCCGCGGCTCACCAGCCTGGCCCGCTACTCGTTCCTGAGTTTCCTTTTCGTCAGTTTCAGCATCGCTCCCCGTGCCTATATTTTCAAGAATATGATGGTGCGCCAGAGCAGTATCATCAGTATGGTGGCCGTGCTGCTGTCAGGCTTGGTGGGTGTGGCGATGGCCTACGCAGGCTATGCCTATTGGGGCCTGGCCACTCAGGCCATTGTCTTCACGCTCACGGTCAGCATACTCAACTTCTGGTTCTCCGGCTGGCGACCGTCTCTTCCGATTGATTTGCGGCCTGTCGGCGAATTGCTGGGCTTCAGCAGCAGCCTCATCCTTACAAATATCTTGACGGCAGCCAACACCAATCTGCTTTCGGTGCTCTTGGGACGCCATTACACCGCCGACGAAGTGGGCGACTTTACGCAGGCCAGCAAGTGGAACACGATGGGCCACTCGCTCATCACAGGTATGCTCTACACCATTGCGCAGCCTGTGCTGACCAAGACTGACGACGACCGCGAGCGGCAGAAGCACGTGTTCCGCAAGTTGCTGCGCTTCACGGCCTTCGTATCGTTCCCCCTGATGCTGGGCCTTTCGCTCGTTTCCGAGGAGTTCATCGTGCTGCTCATCACCGACAAGTGGCTGTCCAGCGCCTGGCTGTTGCGCTGGCTTGCCGTAGCCGGGGCGGTGATGCCCGTGAGTTATCTCTTCAGCAACCTGCTCATCAGCCGTGGCCGTTCCCGCGCCTACTTATGGTCAACCGCCGCTATGCTGCTGGCACAATTGGTGGCCGTCGGCCTCTGCATCCCTCTGGGCATCAGCCGTATGGTGCAGGCATTTACCGTCATCAATATCGTGTGGGTGGCCGTATGGTTCGTTTTGGCAAAAAGTGAAATCGGACTGCGGGCCACCGAGGCCCTGCGCGACGTGCTGCCTTACGTCCTCCTTGCTGTGGCTGCTGTCGCCGTGGCCTACGTCGTCACGCTGGGCATCGACAGCCTTCTCCTGTCTCTGGTGGTGAAGGTGCTGGTGGTTGCCGCCCTCTATCCCGCCGTCTTGTGGCTGTTTGGCTCCACCATTCTGCGCGAGAGTTTCCTGTTCATTACAAAGAAGAAGATTGAATAAGATGAAAGTCCTGATACTGAACACCAGCGAGCGCACAGGCGGGGCTGCCGTGGCGGCCAAGCGTCTGGCCGAGGCCCTTGCCCATCACGGCGTGGAGGCCAGGATGATGGTGATGAACAGGCAGACCGCCGCCCCCGAAGTCGTTCAGGCAGGCACGTGGCTGCAGGCCAAGTGGAACTTCCTCTACGAGCGGCTGGTCATCTGGCTGCACAACCTGCTGGGAATGAAGAACCTGTTCAAGGTCTCGATAGCCAATACTGGCATCGACGTCACCGCCACCGAGGCTTTCCGCCAGGCCGACATCATCCATCTGCATTGGGTGAACCAGGGATTTCTCTCGCTGGAAGGCATCAGCCGCATCCTCCGTTCTGGCAAGCCCGTCGTCTGGACGATGCACGATATGTGGCCGCTGACCGCCATCTGCCACCACGCCTACGACTGCAACAACTACGAGACTGCCTGCCACGACTGCCCCTTCCTGCGCCGTCCAGGGCCGCACGACCTCTCCGCCCGGGTGTTCCGCCAAAAGCAGCAGATGCTGGCCGCCGACGGAGAACATCCGCAGTCGCTGACCTTCGTGGCCGTCAGCGAATGGCTGGCCGCCAAGGCTCGCAGCAGCGCCCTCACAGGCCGATGGCCGGTAGAGGTCATCCCCAACGTGTTCTCCCTCTCGCGCTTCACCATTACTGAACGCGCCGAGGCCCGCCGACAGTTGGGCATTGCCGAGGATTTCGTCCTCGCCTTCGGCGCCGCCCGCATCGACGACCCCATCAAAGGTTTCCAGTATCTCTGCCAGGCCCTTCGCCTCCTTGTCGAGACGGGGCGGATGGGCCGTGTGCGCCTGTTGCTCTTCGGCGGCTTGAAAAACCCCGCAGTATTGGAGCAAATCCCCATCCCCTATACCCATTTGGGCTATATTGCCGACGAGGCGCAACTGTCGCTTGTCTATTCGGCTGCCAACGCCACGGTGTCGTCGTCGCTCTACGAGACTTTCGGCCAGACGCTCATCGAGGCCCTTGCCTGTGGCAGCGTGCCCGTCTCCTTCGACGGCAGCGGCCAGGCCGACATCATCAGCCATCTGCAAAACGGCTACCTGGCCCGCCGCCTCTCGCCCCAGAGCCTGGCCGACGGCATAGCGTGGGCCATGTCCGCCCCCCTCTCGCAAGAACAGTTGCGCCACAGCGCAGAAAAGTTCAGTGAGCGCAGCGTGGCCGACTGTTACGTCAGCCTCTACAAAAGCCTCTAACCACCACCCTTAGAATTTGGACGAACCAAAATCTGTGGTGAAATTCTAAACAACGAGGTGATGGATGCAAAAACAGCAACTTTCAGGCCGAGCACCCGCGAATTACCACGAATTATCCATAAATTGTTCACGAATTGCAACACTATTCGGGAAAAATGTGTATCTTTGCACTATGAAACGACATCTTTGTTATTTTTGGGCAATGCTGGTCATACGGTTCTGCCTGTTTGCGTTGCCGGGCTTGGCTCAAACACATTCGGTGGCGGGGCTGTTCCCGCTGGCGAATAGTGGCCGCGTGGTTTATGACTTCAACGAGGGGTGGCGCTTTTGCCTGGGCGATGTCTCTGGGGCTGAGGCTGTCGGCTTCGACGACTCTCGCTGGGAGGTGGTGTGTGCCCCACACACGGTGCAGTTGGTGCCTGCCGAGGCCAGTGGCGGCCGCAACTATCAGGGTGTCTGCTGGTACAGGAAGCATTTTACCGTGCCTTCCGATATGTCGGGCAAACTCGTGAGGGTGCATTTCGAGGCCATTATGGGCAAGCAATGGGTTTACGTGAACGGCAAACTGGTGAAGGAGCACCTGGGTGGTTATCTGCCTGTCACGATTGACCTTTCGTCCGAGGGCGTGAAGGCTGGCGATGAGTGTGTCATAGCCGTAAAGGCCGACAACAGCGATGACAAGAACTATCCGCCAGGCAAGAAGCAGGCGCAACTTGACTTTGCCTACCACGGGGGTATGTACCGCGACGTGTGGCTGTTGGGCCTCTCTCCGATGCATATTACTGACCCCATAGAGCGTGGCCAGGTGGCTGGTGGCGGTGTGTTCCTCCACTACGACAATATCTCAGAACGGAGTGCTGATGTGTATGTCGATCTGGAGATTGGCGGCGGCACGCCCCAAGCGAAATACACCTTGACTGCTACTATGTTGGATGCTGACGGCAAGGTGGTGAAGACCTTGCGGCAGACCAGGAAAGCGTCAGACTTTACGCTTTTCACTTTTCACTTCCCTGTCAAGAATCCCCGTTTGTGGAGTCCCGAAGACCCTTATCTGTATCTTGTTGAACTGAGGCTGTATGATGGCAAGCGTTGTATCGATGGGGGGATGGTACGTGCCGGCATACGCAAGGCCGAGTTTCGAGGCAAAGATGGTTTCTGGCTCAACGGCAAGCCCTATCATCAGTTGATTGGCGGCAACCGCCACCAGGATTTCGCATACGTGGGCAATGCTCTGCCCAATAGTCAGCAATGGCGCGATGCCTTGCGCCTGAAGCAGGCGGGGATGGACATTGTGCGTGCGGCCCACTATCCGCAGGATCCGTCGTTTATGGATGCCTGCGACGAACTAGGCATCTTCGCCATAGTGCCCACGCCGGGCTGGCAGTATTGGAACAAGGCTCCCGAATGGGGGGAGATGGTGCACCAGAACACCCGTGACATCATACGCCGCGACCGCAACCATCCGTGTGTCCTGATGTGGGAGCCCATCCTCAACGAGACGCGCTATCCTGAGGACTTTGCCCTGAAGGCTTTGCAGATTACTCAGGAGGAGTTCCCCTGGCCGGGAAAGCCTGTGGCTGCTGCCGACTTGAACTCTGCCGGCGTGAAGGAAAACTACGATGTGCTCTATGACTGGGCCGACAATGTGGGCAAGGGCACTTACGAGGATGTGGACAAATGCATCTTCACCCGTGAGTGGGGCGAGTATGTCGACGACTGGTACGCCCACAACGCCCTCAACCGCGCCGCCAGGCCTTGGGGCGAATATGCTATGCTGGCGGCAGCACGCTCGCTGGCCGACACCTACGGTATGATGTTCCGTGGCCAGCGCCAGTTCATTGGCGGCTGCCAGTGGCATCCCTTCGACCACCAGCGCGGCTATCATCCCGATGCTTACTTTGGCGGTATCTACGATGCTTTCCGCCAAAAGAAATATGCCTATGAAATGTTCAGGAGCCAAGTGGACAAAGGTGATTTCGTGTATATTGCCCACGAGATGACGCAGTCGTCGCCCAACGACGTCACCGTCTTCTCCAATTGCGACAGCGTGCGGCTGACGGCCCTTAACGGCTGGAAGAGCGAAACGCTGCCCGTGGTGCACAACTCGGAAGGGGTGCCCAATGCGCCAGTCGTCTTCAAAAGTTTCTGGGATTTCTGGAAAGCCCGTGAGCAGAGTTACACCAATCGTGCGTGGCAAAACGTGAAGTTAGTGGCCGAAGGCATTGTTGGCGGAAAAATGGTGTGCGCCGAGACGAAGATGCCTTCGCGCCGAAGCACGCGCCTGCGCCTCTATGCCGACGAAATGGGCCGTCCGCTGGTGGCCGACGGTTCAGACTTTATCGTTGTGGTGGCCGAGGTGACCGACGATGAGGGCAACGTGCGCCGCCAGGCCCGCGAGAGCGTCACCTTCACCGTAGAGGGCGAGGGGAGCATCATTGGCAATGCCTCGATTGCCGCCAATCCGCGACTGGTGGAGTGGGGGAGTGCCCCTGTGCTGGTGCGCAGTACTCATAAGGCGGGCAAAATCCGCATCATTGCACGCCCCACCTTCGAGGGCGTCCACGCTCCGGCAGCCGACACGCTCGTCATCGTGAGTGTGGCGGCGCAGACAAGGCAATGCTATAAGGAGGAAAGCCGCCCTGCCGTGGGAGGTGCGGCACAACGTTCATCAGGCATTCCCCGACAGACGATGACCGACGCAGAACGTCGGCGTAGCCTTGAGGAGGTGGAGCGCCAGCAGCAGGACTTCGGTATTCAGTAAGTTTCAGATGCTGCACAACTGGCGATAGGGGCAGTTGGTGCAGCGGCTGCGGTCGGCTGTTGGCGTGAAAGGCAAGGCGGGGTTGAACATCTCGTCAACGGTCTGTTGGAGCAGTTCGCCGAAACGCTGCTGGTCATTTGCCACGTCGTCGATATAGTTCTTTCCGAATTTCAGGATGGGGTTGTAGTCATCGGCTCCGGCGTGCTGTATGAAGAGCAGGGCCGGCGAGACTGGCGTGGCGGGATGCTGTGAGCGAACGATGCAGGCGTAAAGGAAGGTCTGCAGATAGTAATCGCTGTGGTTGGCCAGGCTCTCCGGCTGGAAGATGGCATCTACATTGGCCAGCGGCGAGGGTTGGCGGCTTCCTGTCTTGTAGTCGACTACGCGGATGCGTTCCACGCCGTCTTTCACTATCCTGTCCAGTCGGTCAATGCGTCCGCCGATGGTGGTTGTAATACTTCCGTTGATTGTCAGTCGGGCCAAGACATCAGTCTCCAGGCCGATGATGGTGAACGGTGCCAGCCGTCGGTCAATGTCGAGCAGTAGGCGCAGATAGTGGATGATGACCTCGCGGTTGATGAGTTGCAAGCCGTTCAGTTCGGGAAGGAAATTGGCGTGCGGGTCGCGTATCTGGAACAGTTCCGTGCGGAAAGCCTCGTCGACGGCCCGCTCAATGTCCACCTTCGTTTTCAGCAGCCACTCGATGTCGCTGGCCACTATCTGGTGGCTCTTCTCCATCAGCCGCTTGTAGACAATGCGCGATGCTTCGTGGAAGATGTTGCCGAACACGCGGTTGTCTATCACGTCCTCGTCGTTGATGTCTGGCTCGCGCAGGTCGTGCACGTATGTGTAGTAGAACATCAGCGGGCAGCGCAGATAGCGGTTGATGGCCGTGGGGGTGAGGAGCGGCGTTTGCTTGTCTGGTTCTTTCAAGGAAAAGCGTGACAGCAACTTGTCCATTATCTGGGGCGACTTCTCCACTTCCTGTGGGTGGAAGGGCGTGAAGTCCTGGCTGGCTCGCAACGTCTGGCGCTCGATGGCGTGGTGAGGGTCTTCCACCAGCAGTTGCAGCACGAACTGGCTCATTTCGCCAGTCTGGCCGTCGGTGGTGGCATTGTTGTAGACGATGGTCACGTCTTTGGCTCTTTGCAGCAGTCTGTGGAAGTAGTAACTCTGTATGGCCACCTTATGGTCGGTGGTCGTCAGTCCGTATGCCTTGCGTATGCCATAGGGGATGAAGGAACTGTCGTTGATGCCGCGTGGCATATTCCCCTCGTTGCACGAGAGCAGCAGCACGTGGTCGAAGTCAAGGTTGCGCGTCTCCAGCATACCCATCACCTGGAGACCCTCGGCGGGTTCGCCGTGGAAGGGTACCGTGGCGGTTTGCATCAGTTGGCCGATGAGCCGCTGCAGGGTGATGATGTCCACCTGGAGGTCGCCGTCGTTGATGAGGCACAGCAGACGGTTCAGGATGGTATAGACACGGAACAATGACTCTTGTGTGAATTGATGGCTTTCTGTATATTGTGTCTGGCTGACGGCTTGCAGGACGTCGCAGAGCCATTGCAGCAGACTGGCATTCTGGTGGTCGGCGTCCATCTTCCTGAAGATGAGGCCCGTGCCTTCGTCGATGGCCAGCAAGTCGCGTGAGGGATAGTAGATTTTCTTCTCGTTCAGTTCCTTTTGGAGTGAGGCTGTCAGTGGCGAGAGGAAAGCCAGGTAGGGATGGCGCAGCACCATATTCACGTAGTGCAGGCGGTAACGGTCGCGCTGTGCGGCATAGCCGTTGGTCTGCAGGCCGATGAGTTGCGTGACAAGTGTGGCCGCCGGCGACTGTGCCAACGGGTATCCTGTCGTCACGTTCACTTTCTCTACGGCACTTGGCAGACAGTGAATGACAGTAGGCAGCAGTCCTTCGTTGCAGAGCACGATGGCGGTGCGGCGCCCGTCTTCAGCCCGATGTTTCTGCGAGAGCCATTGCCCGGCATAGTGTGCCTGAATGCTTTCGGTGGGGGCCGAAACCAGATGAATCTTCTTGGGCTGGGCGAAGCAGTTGTAGACAGGACAGTCCGGGGGCAGTTCGTTGGGATAGTCACCCAGATACTGGCCGATGTGGTGACCTGCTTCGTGAGGTGTCTGCGACTGTGTGCCGTACATATAGTAGTGGTCGAAGTCCCAGTAGAATCGTGCGCGGCCTTGCCGTTTCAGCGTTGTGAAGAGGCGCTGCTCCACCTGTTGCAGGAGGTTGAACCCGATGAAGATGTACGTGTCGTAGTTGAAGTCCAAGTCATCCTGACTGACCACTTCGCGGTAGAGTGCGCCCTCATAGGCCAGTTGCTGCTCCTGGAGCCGGCGGTTGAAGTCGTGATAGATGTCGGCCATGTGGCTCCATAGTTTCAGAAAGCGTTCTTTGAGCAGGGTGTTGTGGTCGTCGGTGAAGTTGCTGAAGAACTTGCGTATGATGTCTTTCTGTGCCTGCGTCAGGTAACTCACGTCGTCCAGTTCGTGCAAATCGCGCAGATTGGTCAGCACTTTGTCGGCATCGGCCATGCTCTTGTCAATGTCGTCGAAGTCGGATAACAGCAGTTCGCCCCAGCCATAGAAATGGTCCAAGGTCTCGTCGGTGCCGGTGATGGCAGTGAAACTCTTGTGCAGTTCGCACACCAGTTTGATGGGGTCGGCCACGGTTCGGCAGGAGTGTTTGCGGAAGAGGTCGCTGATGGTGAGGTAGGCCGGGCTCCAGATGGGTTTGCCCGCCAGTTCTGCCAAGTGGCTGTTGAGGAATAACGATGCCCGCTTGTTGGGGAAGACGACGGCAATGCGCGACAGGTCGGTGCCGTGCTTTGCCAGAATGTCGGAGGCGACGTATTGTAGGAAAGTCATGGCTTGGAGGGGTTAAGGATTGACAACTTCTACAACTTGGTTGGAGTAGACGAACCAGAGGAAGCCTTGCACGCGGGGGAGGCCCATCTGCGAGAGCAACTGCATATACTCACGCACCTGTGTGTGGTATTCGTCGCGCTCACGGCCGAACTTGAAGTCGATGACGATGGTCTGCCGGCCGTCGGTGATGACGCGGTCAGGCCGCCGTTCCTGACCGTCGGGCAGCAGGATGGTGCATTCGCGGTAAAGCCTCCAGTTGGGGGCGAACCACTCGGCCACCTTGGGCGAGGCCAGGCGCTTGCGGATGAGGTCTTCCAGACGGCTGCGGGTGATGTGCTGGTCGTAGATGATGCCTTCCACCTCCAGCCGTTTCAGGGCCTTGTCAATGTCGGCAGTCGTTCCTATGGAGGCAAACACCTCGTGGAGCACGCTGCCCAGTTGCACGTAGTTGGCCCGTAGTGCCTGCTCGTCGTCATCGTTGGCGGTGGCGAAGCGAAGGCTCTGGTTGCTCTGTTTGAAGGCCACGCTCTCACGGCGAGCCTCTATGTTTACGCTGATGGGCGTACTCTCTTGCAGGAAGGGGTTGGGATGGCGGACAATGGGCGAAGGGCGATGCGTGTCGGGCATTGGGAGCGACAGGGTGCCGTATGCGAAAGTCAGCGGGGCTTCTGCGTCGGTCTCGCCGCTCAGGGTGGCACCTGCCAGTTGCAGTTGGGGCAGAACCATCTCGATGATGGCCGAGCGCGACGACCGGCTCCCCCGCTTGCCGATGACAAAGAGGTTGCGCGAGGCGCGGGTGAACGCCACATAGAGCAAGTTTAGGTTGTCGACTGTCACCTGTTGGTGCTCCTCGTTGTAGTCGGCCTCGTAGATGGTGCCCTTCAAGCCCTTCTGACTGTAGTCGATGGGAACCAGCGGCAAAGCGTTGAAGGGTTCTTCCTGCGGACGGCACCAGAGAATGTCGTTGTGCTCCAATCGCCAGTCGCAGAAGGGGATGATAACGTTGTCGAACTCCAGACCTTTCGACTTGTGGATGGAGATGATGCGTAGACCGTTGGTCTCAGGGCTTTGTATGGTCTTGGAGCAGATGTGTGCCTCCCATTCGCGCAGGAAGGCAGGCCCGTCGTTGCTCCCTTCGGCGGCAAAGGCTGCCACTTGGTCGAAGAAGGCACAGATGTAGGCAGACTGTCCGCGCCCTAGGCTCTCGTCAAAGATGGCCAACAACTGTTGCGTTAGTTCGTAGAGGGGTAGGCGTAATAACTCCTCGCCGTGGGCGGCGTATGCTTCGGGCAGCGGGCCGTCCAGCCGCCCTGTGCAAGCCTTTGCCAGAAAGGCGCGGGCAATGTTGTCGTCGGGGTGGTAGAGCAGATGAAGGGCGTGGACAATCATCTGCACGGCGGTTGAGGCGTCCAGACGGAAAGCCTCGTCGCTGACTACGCGCACCTCTGGCAGATGTTCTTGCAGATAGTTGGCAATGAGGGGGATATAACTGTTAGTGCGCACCAGTATGGCAATCTTGTCTGACTGTATGCCCGCTTGCAGCAAGTCCGACACTTGGGCGGCGACGGCTTCGAGGGTGGCCTGCTGATAGTCTTTAGGGGGCAGCAAACTGATGCTGGCCATCCCCTCATCCTTGCGGTCTGATGGCCATTGCTGCTCTACGTCGCCGTAGGCTGTCACCTCTTCCTGGCGTGCTGCCTCGGCAAAGAAGGCGTTGTTGAAGCGAATGATGCCCGGCTGCGAGCGGTAGTTCACGTCGAGGGGCTGTATGTCCAAGTTCCCCTTTTCGCCAGGGAATTGGTCCTCGATGCCGTCCAGCAGACGCCAGTCGCCGCTACGCCAGCGGTAGATGCTCTGCTTCACGTCGCCCACGATGAGGCTGGTGGAACTTTGGTGGCTCATAGCCTCGCGCAGCAACACCTTGAAGTTCTGCCACTGCACGGTGCTGGTGTCCTGGAACTCGTCTATCATAATGTGTTCCAGTTGGGTGCCGATTTTCTCAAAGATAAAGGGTGAGTCGCTGCCGTCTATCAGGTCGTGGAGCAGTTGTTGGGTGTCGGAAAGCAGGAATCGGTTCTGCTCTTCGTTCAACTGGCGCACCTTGGTCTCAATGGAACCCAGCAGTCGCAACTGGCTCAGGTGGCGTAGTGTCAGGTCGGCACTCTTGAAGCGTCGCCACTGTCGGGGCTGCTCCTCCAGTGCATAGCGCAGGATAGGGTCCAACTCGGCATCGGCCAGGGCTTGCAGGAACTCGGCGCGGCTATGGCTTTTGGTCACCCACTTGGTGGGAATGCCTACGGTCTCGGACACGGTCTTCGTGATGATGCTCTCGTCGAACACGCCGCGTTGCAACTTCAGGAATAGGGCGCACACGCCCCGGCTCTTGCCCGAAAAGTCGTCGACGGTAAGCCCCTCTCGGTCGAGTATGTCGAAAAAGGTCTCGGCTATCTCCTGCATACGCTCGCGGGCCTTTGTGCGCTCTTCGCGCAGCAAGGCTGTATAGTGCTCCATAAAGCCCTTCTCGGCAATCACTTGGTTCAGCCGATGGCTCTCCTGCTTGTAATAGTCGCGGAAGATGGTCTTGCCGAATTGCTTGATTTGGCCGATGACGTTCCAAGAGCGGTCGTCGCTGATGTTGTCCATAATGTAGCCCAGCAGCCATTGCAGCATCAGGTCGGTGGCCTGCAGACTGTCGATGAGTTGGTCTATGGCTTGCTCCTCCACCTCGTTGTCGTTCAGCCCCACGCGCAGATTGGCCGTCAGTTCCAGTTCGCGGGCCAGATTGCGCAGCACGCTCTGGAAGAACGAGTCGATGGTCTCAACGCGGAAATAATTGTAGTTGTGCAGCAGCAGACGCAGGGCTGTTCCAGCCTTCTGTGAAGCCTCCTCTGGGGAAATGTCCAGCCCTTCGCACACCTTATTGATATAATGGTGGGACTCGTCCAGTTGTCGCCAGATGCCATAGAGTTGGCTCAGAATGCGCATCTTCATCTCCTCGGTGGCCTTGTTGGTGAACGTCACGGCCAAAGTCTGCCGATAGGCCAGAGGGTTGGCCACCAGCAATTTGATGTACTCCACAGCCAAGGTGAACGTCTTTCCGCTGCCCGCGCTGGCCTTATAGACGGTCAAGGGGAATGTCTTCTTCTGCATACTGCCGTCAAACTGTTCAAATGCCCTTCTTCTCCAGTTCTCTTTCCATTTGCTGTTGGAGTTCTTCGGCTTTTTTGGCTGCGACTTCGGCAAAGTCATCGCCATTGCTGGCAAAGATGATGCCACGCGAGGAGTTGACCAGCAGTCCGCAGTCGGCGGTCATACCGTAGCGGCACACTTCTTCCAGACTGCCGCCCTGCGCACCAACACCTGGAACGAGCAGGAAATGACGGGGAACCACACGACGGATATCCTCGAACATACGCCCCTGGGTAGCACCTACGACGTACATCATATTTTCCTCGGTGCCCCACGTCTGGCTCTTAGCCAGCACTTTCTCGAAGAGACGAAGCCCGTCCTTGTCCTCAGTCAACTGGAAGTCCATACTGCCCTTGTTGCTCGTCAACGCCAGAAGAACCACCCACTTGCCCTCATAACCGAGGAAGGGGCTCACGCTGTCCTCACCCATATAGGGGGCCACAGTGAGTGCGTCCACCTGGGTGTCGCCCTCGAAGAAGGTGCGGGCATACATGGCACTGGTATTACCTATGTCGCCGCGCTTGGCATCGGCAATGATGAAGTGGTTGGGATAGTTCTCGCGCAGATAGGAGACCGTCTCTTCGTAGGCCGCCACGCCCATAGATCCCAGCGACTCATAGAAAGCAAGGTTGGGCTTGTAGGCCACACAGTAAGGGGCGGTAGCATCGATGATAGCCTGGTTGAAGGCCATAATGGCGAGAGAGTCGTCGTACTCCTCGTCATCGCCCAGTTCAGCCTTGCAGTCGTTGACAATGCACTTGGGAATCTTCTTGATGTCGGGGTCGAGACCCACGCAGAGAAAACTGCGCTTCAGCTTGATTTGTTCAATAAGTTCTTGTCTGGTCATATACAATTACGATAATGGTTTGTGCAAAGATACGAAGAAAAACTGAAAAAACCAAAACTTTCAACTTGTTTTTTTTGATAAAAGCCGTAATGGGGTTGTAATGGGGTTACTTAACTTTGGCTAACTTCTATGCCCTCTGAGATTTGCATCTCCATAGTGTAGGGGCTACACAAGGTGAAAGTCCTAATCTTTGCGGATTCCTTTGACTATTCGATGGCAAAATGGGATACAAGCAGAAACCGTGTCTTTGTATTATGTCGGTTTCAGATGAAAAAGTTGCAAAAAACAAATAAGACGAGTCCCCGTAATCAATGGCTGAGTTTGGTTCGTCCAAAGTAGGAGTTTGGTTACGGCAAACTGGTAGTTTGGTTCGTCCAAACTTTTGGCAGGGTTTGTGTGTTGCTATCTGACTGACTTCTGAAGCAAATTTTAACACCTCTTTCTTGCGGGTTTTCTGATTATTTTTTCATAACTTTGCAGTCGATTAGAGAATTTTTTTTGCAATCGCTATGACCATTGAAGAAGTATTTGGCCTGCGGAGCCAGGGGCGCAAGGAGGAGGCCTACGAGGCGGCACGTGAAATCTATGCCACAGACAAAAGACCTTATGCCTCGGCGGCGATGTTCTGGACGGCGGTGGACATATTGAAGGTGCGGGTGAACGAAGACCGTATGGAGGAGGCCCAAAAGATTTATATGGCCCTGGAACGGCTGTTGCCCAACTTAAAGGATGAGAAGAGATGGAAGCACGATGCCTTAGAGAAATGCCAGGAATTAATAATAGAGAATGGCGGCAGTCGGGAGGAATTGCTGGAGGAAGGCCCTGAACACCTGAAAACCGGCATTTGGGGCGAGGAACTGGCAGCAGCCTATTTGCGGGAAAAGGGCTACGTTATCCTGGACCGTGACTGGCACTCGAAGCACCGTGACATCGACATCATTGCGCGGCAGGGCGATTTGATCGTTTTCATAGAAGTGAAGACCCGGCGAAATCGTGAGTTCGGCGACCCACTTCAGGCCATTAACTACAAGAAGCAGAGGAACCTTCTCCGTGCCATCAACCACTACATCCACTACCGAAAAATCGACAATCCCTGGCGCTTCGACGTCATCACCATCGTGGGAGAACTTGGGAGTGAAATGCCAGAAATCAACCACATTGAGGACTTTCAACTGAACTGTCGTTATTAGACGTTTCTGTTGTCGTACAATAAAATCGCAGGCGTTTTAGCAATATTTTGCAATCTCTGCTTTGCAATTTGGGATTTTTTTCGTACCTTTGCAGGCGTTTTAAAACATTAGCCCCCTAAGTTAGGGGGATGGGGGTCTGAACAACCGCCATTTATCAAGTAAAGTTATGACGCAACTTTCGACAACAGAGCATGAAGCCCTAATGGAGGACATGAGAGGGTTTGACGAGCAGATGCCTTGCGTCGGCATATTCTGGTACGACCCTGCTGAAAAGGCCCTCTTCGGTGTTTGCAAGCAGGAACTGACACCTAAGATGACCACGGAGGCAGCAGAAAAAGGGTTGCCTTTCATCAATTATCCGAAGTTGCACCGTCAGGTCTGGGCAAAGGAGCATTTTCGTGCCGAGGCTAAACAAGAGGAAACTAAATTCACGGGCGATTATACGATGGTGCCCCGTGGGCGGGTGGCTTGGAATGTGAATAAGTTCATTGTCCTTGTCGGCAAGTGGGCGAAGCCTATTGAAGATGAACTGACAGAACTGATTGAAAAGGAGTTCTCCCTGCCATACTTCGAGTTTGTCTATGACTATCACTGGGACTTGGGACACGGCTGGTCAGGGGATATGAAATAAAGAAAGGAGTATCGTATGAGTACAACAGAATTACGGACATCAATAAATGCTGAACTGGACTATTTTAGTGACCAGCTACTGGCTGATGTGGAGGCTTACGTGAAGAGTATCTCGCCACGTAGGAAGAAAAGGCCTGTGAAACCGCTGTTTGACAAGCCGACGAAACTCGAGATTGACGAAGAAACGAAGAGTATCATGGGGCGTTTCCCCGTCCCTGATGATTTTAACGAGAAAGAGTTTATTGCCGAACACAGATTAAAAGATTATCTGTCATTATGAAATTGTTTCTTGACACAAACATCATTATCGATCTCGTTACTGGAAGACAGCCTTTCGGACATGATGCTGGACTCCTATATCGGTTAAGATTGGAACCAGACATGTATTTAATGGTTTCCGATTTGACCATTTTCAATACTGCTTACTCATTGCGCAAAGAACATTTCCCCAAGGAAGAAATTTTCGACATACTGCAATCTATCTTACCCAACCTAATTGTTCTTAATATGGGACGTTCTGTTATTGAACGAAGTTTGCAGAAGCGGGGCAAAGACTTTGAGGATGATGCTCAGTACTTCTCTGCTGTTGATGCAGGTGCCGATTACATCATAACGCGCAACAAGAAAGATTTTCCACAAGAGGACTTCGTTCTGGAGCCAAAGGAGTTCTTCGATTTAATGAACATAGAGTGCTAAGAAATGAAACGAACAATAATTGAACAATTATTAGTAGCTATTGCTTGGGCTGGACGGATAGGTGGTATTCTCTTTACGTTTCTCGTAAGCAAGGGAATCATGGAATCAAATGCGGAGATGGCTTTCCCACAAGCTGTTGTGACTTTTGTGGTTGGCATTGGTGCTTCAATTGTCGGTTGGGCAGTTCTGATGCAAGTGGTGAAAATCTCCGACAGATTAAGAAAGATTGAAAATCAATTAAGCAAATAGCATAATACATAGCAATGTTTTGTGAAGTAATGCAAGCAGAATATTTGGATGGCTATCGTGTGAAACTGCTGTTCAACGATGGAGAAACAAAGGTCGTGGACTTGGCTCAGTCCCTTAAGGGCAGTGTGTTTACACCGCTTAAAGACATCGAATTCTTCAAGAACTTCTCCATCAAGTTCAACACTATCGAATGGGAGAACGGAGCAGACTTCGCTCCTGAGTATCTGTATGAAATAGGAACGGCGGCATAAGAAACAATGACAAAATAACCTTTTACAACTTGAGTTAGTGTTTTTTCTAATGAAATTGAAATTATACATTGTATCACTATTTCTGCTTTTCGCAGTTCACATAAATGCCCAAAACAGGTATTGCCTGTCTTTTGACGATTTCATTTCTGGCCAATGGGTTGATGTAAGCGACAGCATTAGCTTGAAATCTATCCACGAAAATCGCCTGGCTTATTTGCTCAAGTCCGATAATAAAGAACTGAGGAAGATGCTCAGCAAGTCGGCATTTGGCTTGTATTATTCAGACTCGCTTTATGTGAATCTGAAAGAACTGAGATACTTTGGCGACTTGTTTGTCAGAGCATGGAAGATGAAAGATGGCCGAATTCTTTTTGCCCGCCCGGACATTGCACCGTCTGGAAGTATTTTCATTGGTTATAATGGAATGAACGTTCCTCTGTCAACCAAGGCATTCAAAAGCAAGTCAAAGATGAAGAACTTGGTCTGCTACATCCTTGCCAAAACCGATGGAACACTAACATTAGAGAGAATGACAGAAGAAAACGTCCTTGATTTGCTCAAAGACAATGATAGTATCTTGGAACGCTACCGCACGTTTGAACAAAGCAGACGTGATGATGCAGACGTAGTGACAGAAGTATTACTTGCTGCTGGGGTTATAGAGTAAAATATCTCTGTTCAGGTTTACAAGCTTGCTTACAAGACAAGAACAAATATACTAAACAAAATTATTTATTTAATAAATTCATTTTATCAACTAAAAAAATGGCTAAAGAAAAGAAATTTATCACCTGTGATGGTAACGAGGCTGCGGCTCACGTGAGTTACATGTTCTCTGAGGTAGCTGCTATCTACCCCATCACCCCGTCTTCGCCTATGGCGGAGCATGTTGACGAGTGGGCTGCCCGTGGTCGTAAGAACCTGTGGGGCCAGACCGTCAGTGTTCAGGAAATGCAGTCAGAGGCTGGTGCAGCTGGT
>JAGCZA010000097.1 GCA_017960525.1 Prevotella sp. | reverse complement strand
TGAAATAGATCAAAATACTTTCCTTGTGTCTCCCTCTTATGGGCTGTCCCTTCGATGGCGTTTTGGTACTTTCTCATGGTGTATTGCTTTAGTGCAGGCATGATAATATAATGAGATCGGTGCAATACAAACATCTACAAAAATCTGCAAATATCAGGTGACAACTACCCTCAAAATGAGTATCGGATATTTGCAGATTTTTACCCCTGTTTTTCGTACTTTCTACCGCAGAATGTGATAATTTATATTTGCAGATTTTTGCAAATATCTGATAATTAGATAGTTATTGTATTTGTTAAAAAACACTCTAACAAAGTATTATAACTATCTAATAACCAATGCGTTACAACCTATTTACCCACGCAGAAATGGGAAAATATGTTGTTGAGGGTTTCTTGAGGGGTAATCATCCCTTCGCCGGTGATTTCTGCGAGATTGGAGAGGGCGAGGCGGAGGTCTTCGGAAAGGAGGTCGCCGCTTTGCTGTGAATGGAGGCCATCGAGGACACGCTGAAGGTCGGAGTGGGCACGGGTGAGGGATTCGTAGTGACGGGCGTTGGTGACGATGACATCGGTGTCGGCAAGAGTGGGTATGTCGGCGGCCTTGTAGATGGCGGTTTCGAGAGCAGCCAATCCCTGACCTGTTTTTGCGGAAATGTGGATGGGGGCTGCGATAACATCGCAGCCTACAGGACGGGGGGGGAGAATGTCGGACTTGTTCCAGACGGGGATGAGAGTGCGGCCCTGGCAGCGGTCGGTGATGTCGGCCACTTCGGCTTCGGTGGGGGGAGTGTCGAGGAGCCAAAGGACGATACGCGCCTTGGCAATAGCCTGATAAGTACGGTCGATGCCAATTCGCTCGATAGTGTCAGTGGTCTGACGGATGCCTGCCGTGTCGATGAAACGGAAGGTGACGCCTTGGATGTCGATAGTGTCTTCAATGGTATCGCGGGTGGTGCCGTGGACATCGGAGACGATGGCGCGGTCGTCTTTCAGCAGGGCGTTGAGGAGTGTCGATTTGCCGACATTGGTTTTGCCCACAATGGCCACGGGAATGCCTTGCTTCAACGCCTGGCCCTTCTCGAAGGAACTGGCGAGGGTGGTGATACGTCTGTCGATGTTCTTGGCCAAAGCAAGGAGTTCTGTGCGGTCGGCAAACTCCAGGTCTTCGTGGTCGGAGAAGTCCAGTTCAAGTTCGAGCAGTGAAGTGAGTTTGAGCAGTTGGTCGCGCAAGGTCTTCAGTTCTGAGGAGAAATGGCCGCGCAGTTGGCTCATAGCAATGTCGTGAGTCGCCTTGTTGGTGGAAGCGATGAGGTCGGCAACGGCTTCAGCCTGGCTGAGGTCAAGCTTGCCGTTGAGATAGGCACGCTGGGTGAACTCGCCTGGGCCAGCCATACGGCAACCTTGCTCTACGAGAAGGTCGAGAATGTGCTGAACGATATAGCGAGAGCCGTGACAGGAAATCTCCACGGCGTCTTCGCCAGTATAACTGTGAGGGGCATGGAAGATGGTGACGAGCACCTCGTCGACGACCTCGCCTGATGGGGTTAGGATGCATGTGTAGCGGGTGGTGTTGGCTGCGCAGGTAGCGCAGTTTACGGAACAGAGGGAGGAAACAGCCGCGAAAACGTCGGGGCCACTGACTCGGATGATGCCAAGGGCACCACCGGGGGCAGTGGCAAGGGCGCAGATGGTGTTCTGGTTCATTTCATAAAGACGAAATAGACCGCCATGATGAGACATAGGAAGGCAGCGGCATGGTTCCAGTGCAGCTGCTCGTGCTGGAAGAGCATATTTGCCAGAACGGCGAAGACCATCAGCGAGACGCACTCCTGTATGACCTTCAGCTGTACGAGCGAGAAAGGGCCTCCATTGCCCGCGAAGCCAATGCGGTTGGCCGGCACCTGGCAGCAGTACTCAAAGAAGGCGATTGCCCATGAGAAAGCGATGACCCCTATCAGCGGCCAGTTTGACGACGTGCCCGTCTGTTGGAGCCGCAAGTGCCCGTACCAGGCGAAGGTCATAAATATGTTGCTCAGCACAAGCAGCAGGATGGTGTATAGGGCGTTCATCTTAAATACGTTCAAGTACTTTTTCGATGAGTGTATCGATGGTGTTTTTGTATTCGGTGTTCATTTCCTGCGCATAGCGGTTGGCAATGACCATGCAGCAGGTCATGGCACGGTGGCCAAGGAGCGATGCCAGCCCGGCCAGTGCCGACGACTCCATCTCGAAATTGCACACTCGCAATCCATCGTACTCGAAGCTTTCTACTTTCTCGTTTTGCGTTGGGTCGGCCAGAGGTATTCGTATTATGCGTCCCTGTGGGCCATAGAATCCTCCGCACGAGATGGTGTAGCCGCGCACCATATCATTCTGGGCAATCTGTTCCAAGAGCTGCTTGTCGGCAATGCTGACGTAGGGTGAGCCCTTGATGGGATTCCATTGCATGTGTGCCTTGAAAGCCTCCTCCATTTGCAGGTCGCAGACCTCGTTTCTGCCTCCGTAATAGTTCAGCAGGCCGTCGAAGCCGATGCTCTTCACCGATGCGATGAACGTGCCTGTGGGGGTATAGGGCTGCAGGCCGCCACAGGTGCCGATGCGCACGCAAGTGAGCGTGCGATGCTCTGGCCGCTCAGTACGTGACTGATAGTCGATGTTTGCCAACGTGTCAAGTTCTGTCATCGCAATGTCCATGTTGTCGCAGCCGATGCCGTGACTCTGACAAGTGATGCGTTTTCCCTTGTAGGTGCCTGTGATGGTGTGGAACTCGCGGCTCTGCACCTCGCACTCGCGGGTGTCGAAGTGTGCAGCCACAGTGTCTACTCGGGCGGGGTCGCCCACCAGGATGACGCGGTCGGCCAACTGTTCTGGTTTCAGGTGCAGATGGAAGCAGCTTCCATCCTCATTGATGATCAACTCCGAAGGAGCGAAGTACTTCTGCTTGTTTTCCATAACTTATTCTATTCTTTAAAGTTCTTGTTTCTTTCTTCTTTTTCTTTCTGTATGATTGTTAATTGCAAGTCTTCCAGTTCCTGTTCGTTCTTCAGGATGTCATGGGCCACCTTCTGGCGCTCACTTTCCGAGGCTGTGGCATAGTAACATCTGGCCAGTTCGAGCGATTTCTCCAGTACTTCTGCCTGGTGGCGGAGCGTTTCCAGTTCGCTGTTCCCTACTGTCGCCGCTACGGCTGCAGATGGTTTTGCGGTCCTGGCCCTTGCCAGCCTCTCCAGTGCCTCTTTCCTGGCCTGCCCGTTGCCCCAAGTGTCGGCAATGCGACTGATGGCGGCCAACGACCTCACCTTTTCTTCCCCTGTTTTCTCTATGTCGTATGACTCACGTTTCTGTGCGGGTATGAAGACATAGACGCAGACCTTGCCCTTTGGCTGTCTGCGGTCGGTGACGAAATAGCCCAGCCGTCGTGTCTCGTCCACCACGTACAGATAGTCGTTGGCTTCCGAAGAGAAGGGCATTCCGATGTTTTCAGGCCTCAGGAAGGAACCGCTGGCGGCATCGTAGCGGGTGACGAAGATGTCGTAGCCGCCAATGCTGTTCTCGCCCTTTTGGGCAAAGTAGAGCGTGGCGCCGTCGGGCATCATAAAGGGATAGTTGGCACTACCCTTCCCCAACCCTTTCACCGCTACCGGCTTCGACCACTCGTTTCCCACGAAATCGCTGGCCATCAGCCGACATTCTGCTTGCTGCTGCTTGTTGTCTTTGACGGCCATCAGCCTGTGGTCGCCCATTTCGTTGGTAAACATACCAAGCCCGCCTGTCTGCTTGAGCTGGCCACACTCCTCAGAGAGGGGAATATATTGCATAAAGCTATTGGCATCGGCCACGATACTGTCAATAAACACCACCTTCTGCGTGGCGCTCATCATCTGGAGGATGCGCGGGTCTTCCTCCACCACCTCTTCCTTTTTAGGCGGCGGAGCCTGTTTCTTCTTCTTTCCTCTCTGTGCCAAACCCGTGGCGGGCAGCGCCATCAGCAAGAGGAAAGCCCCCCAGGCGATATGGTGAAGCAGTCTGTTCATAGTTTACTGTTTGTAGTTACGCTTGAATTAGTCTGAAAGCGACCTTGCTGCGGCACACCTCGGTGTCGCCGTTTTTCACGATGCGCACACAGAAGTCTTGCTCTGCTGTCTGCTCACGGTAGAACGAGAGCTGGTCGCCGGCATGCGCCTCGGCCACGTAGGCAATCTCAAACCTGTGAACGGTATGCTCCCTGTACCATTGCAGGGGCCACAGGTCGAGCACGTGCTCGATGTATTTTACTGAATTGATGTGGCCGTTGATGTCCACATCGTTATAGTAGGTGTCGATGGTTCTCACCAACTCGGCCTGTTCGCCCATCTTCACTCTTCCGCCCTTGTCGATGGGGCAAGCCTTTTCGGCCTCTATCCACTGGCCGATGGCGCCGTCGTCGATGGCATAGATGTCGGTGGGCTGCCGCGTCTCTGTGTCAATCATCGCCCAGATGCTGCGGCCATAGCCATAAACCTTTGGCGATTGACCATTGACCATTGACCGTTGCCCAGAATGGTCAATAGTCGATGGTGAATGTTCAATAATTGCGAAGTTTCGGCTGGTGAAGTAGCGCATAGCGCTCTCCACCCACGTCTCTACGTTGAAGCGCGTGTACTGGGCAGGCATCTCCTCCATTTCTATGGCCAGTCGCGACAACACCCACGAGCGTTTCATGGTGAGCAGGCGCTTCATGCCGAAGCCCCTGTCGGTTGAGTGGAAGTCGGCGGCATTGAGCAGATGGTTCCCCAGGTGTCCGGTGAACAGCCTGCCCGAAAAGTCGCAGTGGAATGGCTCCGCCAAAAACTCGTAAATACCAATTTTGTCCATCATCGGCTGTCTTTTCGTTTGCTCTGTTTTTCCTCAGGCTCCGCTTGCCAGTCAAGGGCTGTAAGTTTGGTTCGTCCTAACTTGCAGTTTGGTTCGTCCAAAGTGGGAGTTTGGTTCGTCCAAACTTTGGCGGCAGCCTGTCCGTTTGTCCTGCCAGACCTTTTAAAGGGTTTTATTGGCTGGCTTGGACGCTGTTATTTAACTTAGTTACTACCCCCCACCCCCAACCCCTCCCCTACAAGGGAGGGGAGTTGCTGCACATACAGTCGGCGGTTACCCCTCCACTACAAGGGAGGGATTGGGGGTGGGGTCAGTATTGTTATTATCCATATTTGTTTTCGCCTTATTCAAAAAGTTGCCTGCAAAGGTAAGCAAAATAAATGTAAATAAGCAGGTTTTTTCCATTTTTAGCGCATTTTAATGTTTTATTCTTGCTCGTTTCAGACGAAATGAGTAATTTTGCCGTCTCATTGCTATCATATTATGATTAAACTGTTAAGAAATATATTACTGCTGATAGTCGTTCTTTTGCCGTCGACCGTTGATGCGGCCTACCTTTTCAAGACCCTGGAAGCCCGCGACGGCTTGACCTCCAGCCAGGTGAACTGTATCTTAAAAGACGACAAAGGCTTTATGTGGTTTGGCACACCAGCAGGACTCTACCGCTACGACGGCTACGCTTTCCGCCATTTCCAGTGCGACTCACAGGACGGCTCATCGCTGCCCGACAGTTATATTGAGAACATCCAGGAGACCCTGGGAGGCACGCTGTGGGTGAAGACGGCCACGGGCTATTGCATCTACTCGCCGCAGACCGAGAGCTTCGAGCGCGACATGCACCATGTGTTTGCAAGGCTGGGCATCAAAGAAGTGCCGCAAATCATCTACGTCGACCGCCTGCACAATCTGTGGGGCTACATCCCCAGTCGTGGCGTCATCTGCTACAACTTGCAGCAGCAGTTGCAGTACGAGTTTGGCTATACCAACGACATTCGCGGCATCCCCCAAGGCAACATTTGCTCCATTGGCGAGTGCAAAGACGGTATACTCCTGGTCTACGACGATGGCCGGCTGGTGTGCTGTGAGGCTGGCAACCAGCAGCAGACCGTATGGAAAAACAGCGAGATAGCCCGCCGTGGCTTGCGCCGCACGAAATCGCTGCGTGCCTTTGCCGACCAGATGGACAACATCTGGCTCTATGGACAGGGCACTCTCTTCCTCTTCAACAAGAAGACAGGCCAGTGGAACACCACTATCGGCGACCGTCTGGGCCTCACCGGACTCGGTGTAGACCATGCCGTCAACGCGATGAGCGGCGACCGCAGCGGCAACATCTGGGTGGGCACCAGCCGCAGGGGACTCGTGCGGATGAACGTGAACACGCTGGAGCCGGAGGAGATACAGCCTGCCACTATACGCGCCTCACGCTTCACCCAGAACAATGCCGCCATTATGAGCGTCTACGTGGACAACAGCGACTTGCTTTGGGTGGGAACTGCCAAGGCGGGCGTGTCGTTTATGGGCAAAAATATCTACAAGTTTGAGGCCGACATGCTGGGCGACATTACTGCAATGGCGCAGGACAGCACCGGCAACATCTGGTATGGCACGGGCGACAATGGCATCATCGGCTTCCAAGGCGAACTGGCCAGCCTGAAAGTGTCGGCAATGGCATCGACCAAGGACGGCAGTCTCTGGGTGGGGTCGAAACAGAACGGACTGACACGCATACAGGGCGGTCACACCCGCATCTACTCCGTGACACGCGACAGCACCCGCCGAACACTCATCGACGACCACATCAACGCCCTCACCTCCGACAAGAGCGGCAACCTTTGGATTGCCACCGACGGCGGACTCCAGGTGTACAATCCGCGTATGGACCAGTTCTCAAACTACACAAAGGAGAACGGGAAAATACGAACCAACAGCATTACTGCCCTACACTATGCCAAGGGCAATAAGATGCTGGTAGGCAGCTCGGAAGGACTCATCGTGCTCAACATCTCGACAGGCGAAATGACCTATCTGACGGGCAATTCGACCAGCATCAGCAAGTTCACCAACAACTATATCACCCAGGTGTTCCAAGACTCGCGTGGACTCATCTGGGTGGGCACCCGCGAGGGCGTGAACATACTTAATCCTGAGAACGACGTGCTTGACCATATTACTGAGAAGACGGGATTGTGTAACAACAACATCTGCGGCATAGCCGAAGACCGCAACCGCAGTATCTGGCTCACCACCAGCAATGGCGTGACCCGTGTGGTGGCCCAGCGCATCCACGAGGAGGGCACTTTCAACTACGGCCTATACAACTACAGCAATACCGACGGCCTGCAGGGCAACGAGTTCAACCTCGGAGCCATCCTCATCCGTGATGACGGCAATGTGATGATGGGCGGACTCGACGGCGTGAACTGGGTGCGCCCGCGCACGGCTGATGAGGCCGAGGTGCTGCCCCGTGTCATGCTGACCGAACTGTACATTGGAGAAGAAGAGGTGGTCGTGGGCCACGAGTACGGTGGCCGAGTGCCCCTGCCTGTCGCCCTCAACGAGGCCAATTCCTTGGTGTTGGGCAGCGACCAGAACACCTTCACTATCAAGTTTGCCGCCGGCAGCTACAACCAGAGCGAGCGCCTGCAGTTCATGTACCAGATGGAGGGGTTGGGCAACGGTGAGTGGACCAATGGCGACGCCCTGAAACATGGCGTCACCTTCACCGACCTGTCGTTTGGCACCTACCACCTCCACGTGAAAGCCATCAGCACCGAGGGCGCACGCAGCTCAACCAGCGAGTCGGAGCGTGTCATAGAGATTGTCATCGAGCGCCCCTGGTTTCTCTCGTGGTGGATGCTGCTCGCCTACGCCCTCATCATCATCATCGGCTTCTACATCTGGAAGGAAGGCATCAAGCAAGTGCGCAACCTGTGGAAAAAGAAGCATGCCATCATAGGCGAACTGGTGCGCCAGCGCGAAGTAATCAAGGCCGCCAGCGACGACCTGCGCCAGCCTATGTCGCGCATGACGTCAATCATTATGAACCTTTCCGAGCAAGAGCACAACCTGGAGGGACGTGAGCAACTCAACGCCCTCCACTCGCAGATGCTGCAGGTCATCACCCGCGTGAGCGACATGCAGTCGGCACTGGAGCATCCAGAAGAGAAGGCCCGCCAAGACGTGCGCAAGCGCATCTTACAGAACAGTAAGGGCGAGCTGAATCTGGCCGAGCTGACCGACGACGAACTGACGTCGGAGATTGTCCCATTCCAGAACACCGAGTCGCCCACATCAAAGTTCCGCGTGGTCTTCATCGACAGCAATGACGAGTTCGTCAAGTTTGTCAACTCCAGGCTGAAGTATGTCTACGAGTTCCATCCCTACAACGACGTGCGCAAGGCTGCAGCCGACATCGAGACTATGCTGCCCGACCTGGTGGTGTGCAAGCAGGATATGGAGGGCATGACAGGCAGCGAGCTGTGCAACAACATCAAGATGCACCCCACGCTGAACCGCATTATGTTTATGCTGATGACCGACACCAAGCTCAGTGCCACCGACATGCTCAACCAGAACATCACTATGTCGGCTGACGACTATCTGGCCAAGCCTTTCAACCTGCAGGAGGCCGCTATGCGCATCAACAAGCTGCTGGGCGTAGGGCCGATAGAGATGGACAGCCACCTGATAGAGGGAGCGGAGACGCGAAAGCTGGAAGGCATCAACTCCAGTATGACTACAGCCACCGAGACTATGAGCCTGGCTTTGGTCGGCGACGTAAGCGGCAAGGTGGAGGAAGACGATATGATAAAGGCCGTCACCGTGAGCGTGGTTAAGACCCGCGAAGACGACATGGCACAGCAGGGATTCTCCTTCAGCGGCTCCGACGAGGACGTGCACGGGCGCTTCAGTATGGCCGACAGCATCGACCGCCAGCTGCTCAACAGCATTGAGCAGTATGTGCAGCAAAACATGAACCGTGGTGCCATCAACCTTGAAGAGATGGCCACGGCCATGGGCATGGCTATGAAGCCCTTCTTTCAGAAGGTGCGCGACATCACAGGCAAGACGCCTGCCGAGGTGGTGCGCGACATACGCCTGAGACACGCCTGCATACTGCTCCAGCGCACCAATATCAATATGAGCGAGCTGGCCACCCACGTAGGCTTTGCCACGGGCGAACACTTCATCAACCTCTTCAAGGAGCGCTTCGGAATCTCACCCTCGGAATACAGACTCAAATACAGGAAGTAAATGAAAAATGAAAGACGAGTAATGACCAGTGTAAGATACGCAGCCCTGTTTCTTCTTTTTCATTTCTCATTTCCCACTTCCTATGCGCAGACAGCCGACTCGCTCATCTGCCGACAGTTGAGAGACTATGGCATAGAGTTAACCAGCAGCAACAGCGTCACCCTGCTTATGTCGGGGCAGGAGAAGTTCGACGATATGTTTGCTGCCATACGCCAGGCCCGCCACAGCGTGCATCTGGAGTATTTCAATTTCCGCAACGACAGCATCGCATTCCTGCTCTTCGATGTCCTGAAGGAGAAACGCAAGGAGGGGGTGGAGATACGCGCACTCTTCGACGGATTCGGCAACGATTCGAACAACCAGCCCCTGAAGAAGCACCACCTCAAGCAGCTGCGGCGCGACGGCATCGACATACACGAGTTCGACCCCATCCGCTTCCCCTGGGTGAACCATATCTGGCCACGCGACCACCGCAAAATCGTGGTCATCGACGGCCATGTGGCCTACACAGGCGGTATGAACGTGGCCGACTATTACATCAAAGGTACGGAGCAGGTGGGCAGTTGGCGCGACATGCACTGCCGCATCGAGGGGCCTGCCGTCAACCAGCTACAGGACATCTTCGTCCGCATCTGGCACAAGACTACAGGCGAAGACCTGAGCGGCAGGCCGGAGTACTTCCGAGGCGGCACGCCCCTGCCGTGGGCAGACCAAACCACAGGCACCTCGACCATAGCCATCGTAAACCGTGAACCGAAAACCACCAACGACGTGATGCGCTATTTCTATATCAATGCCATCGACGATGCCCGCGACTCCATACGCATCATTAACCCATACTTTACGCTCATTCCCTCAGTGAACAAGGCCATCAAGCGGGCCATCAAGCGGGGCATTAAGGTGGATATTATGCTGTCGGCCAAGAGCGACATACCTCTCACGCCCGACTGCGCCCTCTACAACGCCCACAAGCTGATGAAGCGCGGGGCCAATGTGTGGCTCTACAAACCAGGCTTCCACCACTCGAAGATTATGATGGTCGACGGACGTTTCTGTACTGTGGGCAGCACCAACCTCGACGCCCGCAGCCTGCGCTTCGACTACGAGGAGAATGCCGTCATCGTCGACACCGCCGTCACCCGCCAACTCGACGATATGTTCAACCGCGACATCCATGAGAGCGTCTACCTCACCCCTGAGACATGGAACGAGTTCCGCACTCCCTGGCAGAAGTTCCGGGGCTGGTTCTCCCACCTCCTCCGTCCCTTCCTCTGACTTCCCAAGAAAGGGATGAAACTCCCGAAAAAGTTGGTTTTTGCTTTTTTAACGCTAAAAAGGCGACGAGTTACGAATATTATGCTTAACTTTGCATAAAAATTATAAAATTATTATTGGAACCATGATTAAGAAGGATTACCAGAAACCTGCCATACGAGTAGTCGCCACCAATATGAGTCATCATCTTCTCGCCAGTACTACCCCTGAGGTTCACAGTGTAGGCGGCGGTGTCTTCGACTCAGAAGTGAAAGCCGGAGACGCAAGCACCGTTGCCCGTTCCCGTGGCTCCGATGTCTGGGGTGACTCGGATGACGAAGACTAACAGTTCTCCATCGGGAAAAGAGACCATTTAAGACCTGAAAAACTGTGGAGTGTATCGCTGGCCGCACTAAATGGTGTGGCCTTTTGTTGTGTGCAAGAATACCAGCGATAAGCAGGCATTTTCATGCAAAGAATACGAAACAATACTAAAGAATGGCAAAAAATAGTTTATTTTTTTGTCCTTTAGCAGATTTTAAGTATCTTTGCCAACAATAAAAACGAAACGAACTGTTATTCGAAAAACCAAACCCATAACAATGAACCAGCAATATTCACCCTACTTCAATCCTGAACTGGAGACTATGAGCCGTCCGGATCTGGAGAAGCTTCAGATGGAAAGACTGAAGAAGACCGTAGAGCACTGCATGAATGCCGAGTTCTACAGAAACCGTTTCGCCGAGTTGGGTATCACTCCCGATGACATCAAGACGCTCGACGACGTGAAGAAACTGCCCTTTACCACCAAGGAGGACTTGCGCGAGAACTACCCCTTCGGCCTTGCCTGCGTGCCCCTGAAGGAATGTACGCGCCTGCACTCGTCGAGTGGCACCACGGGCAATCCCACCGTCGTGCTGCACTCCCAGAAAGACATCGACGAGTGGGCCAATGCGGTGGCCAGATGCCTGTGGATGGTCGGCAGCCGTCCTGAGGACGTGTTCCAGAATTCGGCCGGCTATGGTATGTTCACCGCCGGACTTGGTTTCCAGTATGGCGCCGAGCGCGTGGGCATGCTCACCGTTCCCGCTGCGGCAGGCAACACGCTCCGCCAAATCAAGTTCATCACCGACTTCGGCACAAACGTGCTCCACGCCATTCCCAGTTACGCCTCGCGCATCTTCGAGGTGATGAAGGAGCAGGGCGTAGACCCGCGCCGCGACACACAGTTGCGCATACTCTGCATCGGTGCCGAGCCTCACAGCGAGGAGCAGCGCAAGCGCATTGAGGACAATCTGGGCGTGAAGGCCTACAACAGTTACGGCATCAGCGAGATGATGGGCCCGGGCGTGGCCTTCGAGTGCCAGGAGCAGAACGGCCTGCACATCTGGGAGGACTACTTCATCGTGGAAATCATCGACCCCGTGACGCTCGAGCCTGTGCCCGACGGACAACTGGGCGAACTGGTGCTGACCACCATCAACCGCGAGGCTATGCCCCTGCTGCGCTACCGCACACGCGATCTGACCCGCATACTCCCCGGCGAGTGTGCCTGCGGACGCCATCACAGGCGGCTGGCACGTCTGCAAGGCCGTAGCGACGATATGATTATCCTGAAGGGCGTGAACATCTTCCCCATACAGATTGAGAAGATTCTGCTCAAGTTCAAGGAACTCAGCACCGACTACCTCATCACCATCGAGACGAAGGAGGGCAACGACGTGATGACTATCGACGTGGAACTTACCCAGATGTTCACCGACGACTACACCCGTCTGCAGCAGTTGGAGAAGACCATCACCCACCTCCTGAAGGACGAGATACTCATCACTCCCAAGGTGCGGCTTGTGCCCAAGGGCACGCTCGTCGTCAGCGATGAGAAGAAAGCCGTCAGAGTGAAAGACCTGCGCAAACTGTTCTGACCCCCTGAGTTAGGAGGACGGGGGTCTGAACAAGCGCAGGCGTCCGTCCTCCTCATCCATAAAAACTAAACACTTAATCGGGTTTGCATAACGCTTGTTCAGACCCCCCAACCCCCTCACTTCGGGGGCAGAGACTATGACAATTCATCAGTTATCCATTTTCATTGAGAACCGTAGCGGTACGCTCATCAAGGTGCTCAACGTTTTGAAAGAGGCGAAGATTCAGATTATCGCCTCGACCATTGCCGACACGGCAGAGTATGGCATTTACCGCCTCATTTGCAGCGAGCCTCTTGTGGCCTACGAGGAGCTGAAGAAGGCAGGAGTGGCTGTGGCCCTGAGCGACGTGCTCGCCCTTGAACTCGACGACGAGCCTGGCCGTGCTGCCGATGCCGTCAAGCTGTTCAGCGACGCTGGCATCAGCATTGCCTATATGTACACCTTCCTCTATCGGGGCAAGGGCATCCTCGTCTTCCGCACCGACAACAGGGAGAAGGCCCGCGAGGCCATCATCCTCAACAACCTGAAGTTTATTGCAGAGCAAGACCTCAGCAAGTGGGCCTGATACCCAGCGTGAGGATTTGACAGAATCGAGATGCCCCCGAAAGCCGTACAAAGCTTTCGGGGGCATTTCCTGTGATGGTCTGTTTAGTCGGTCGTGAGTCTTAGAATCTTCCGGGGCCGCCGAAGCCGCCACCGCCTCCAGGACGGCCACCGCCGAAGCCGCCACCACCACCGCCACGGTTTCCGCCACGGCCACCACCGAAAGCGCCACCGAAGCCGCCACGCATGCCCTGACGGGCCTCACGGGTTCCGAAGAGGTTCAGACGATAGTTCACACGGAGCATCACGTAGCTGGTGATAGCATTATACTCGGTATCTGTGCGTGAGAATGCGCTGACCATACGCGAGAAGTTCGACTGCTGGTGCAGGATGTCGTAGAACTCCAGTCGGACTGAGAGAGGCTTGCCCTTGAGGAAACTCTGGGCAATCTGCGCGTTCCATATCAGCTCGTCGGTATTGGCGGCTGCTTCGCTGAATCCGCGACGGCTGGCCATTCCGAGGTTAGTGGTGAACTGGGTGCCCCACGGTGCGTTGATAGTTGTGTTGAAGCCATAGTTGAAGCTCCAGGTGTTCAGGTTCGAGTTGGGCTGCAGGGCATTGCTGTTATGGTTGTAGTTCACGCTGCCATTCAGCTCTATCTCAAACCAGTCGTTGCGGTAGCTGAAGCCCAGTCGCTCGCGCAGGGTTGTAGCCTTGGTGGTAGACTTGGTCGTTGTCAGGCTGGTGCCGTCGTAGAAGTAACCCACGTTATTGGCATAGTTCACGCCCGTCTCGGTGTTCACGTTGAAATAGCCCAGTGTGTCGAGAGCCACGTTGTACATGAAGCTGCCGCCTGCGTTCCACTGCCCGTTGATGTTTACCGGTTGCGACTTTGTTCCACCTGTTGCAGCCACATATTCAGTCCTGTTTGCGATGTTGTTGCTTGTAGTCGAGAAGTTCACGTTTGCATTGATAAACTGTGAGTGGCTCTCTATGAAGTTGTTGAAGCGCAGGTTGAGGCTCTGGGTGAACGATGGCTTCAATCCAGCATTACCAGTACGCTCGTTCAGGGGGTCAGTATTATCCTTGATTTCAAGCAGGTCGGTCATTGAAGGTTGGCTGCTGTTGCCACGATACTGCAATCGCAGTTGGCCGCGATCACCCAGCCGATAGCGCAGGTTAGCCGTTGGACTCCAGTTGACTACGGTGCGTGTGGTGTCAATCTTGTTGCCCAGATAGTCTTGATGGAACTTCGACATCTGCGGCTTGACCTGTACGCCAATGTTGAAGTCGAACTTGGGGCGTATGAAGCGCAGCATCACTTCCGCCGTGTGGGTGTAGTTCTTGTAGTTGGAGAATCGGCTCAGGTCATCGTCAAGAAATTCGGTATAGTTGTGGCTGCCCAGACGGCTGAAAACAGAATTCCAGTCGCGGTATTCAGGGAAGAGGTCGGTCATGCCATAACGTCTGAGGGGGTCGTCGGCTTTCCAGAAATCATACGTGTTACGCTCGCTCTTGGTATAGCTGTACTGGAACTGGTAGCTGAACTGCAGGAAGGTCGACTTGGCGAGCGGCTCACTGTAAGTAGTCTGCACGCTGTAGTCGTAGTTCTTCTGTGGTGTCACATTGTATCGGGTGGTGGAGTCGCCAGTCAGTGTTCTGTAGAGATAGATGAGGCTCTGCGAGAACTGCTGTGAGTCGCCGTCACTATAGTTAGCCGTTGCTCTCAGCGTGATGTTCCTGCCCGTGTTGCTCAGTTTGCGGTTGATCTGCAAAGTTGTTCCCAGACGTTTGGAGTCGCTGTAGTTCATGCCGCCGTTTGAACGGGTGTTCACCTTGATGGAGTCGGGCAGCATATTGTTGATAATGTCCAGTATGCGGGTAGACTGATAATCGTAAGGGTCATCGGTGAATGTACCCGATTGGGAGTGCGACTGTCCGTCGTTGGTGTTATAGCTCCAAGTTGGGCGCAGATTGATGTTCCACGCCGTGTCTGGTGTCCACTCGATACGTCCCTGTGCACTCCAGCTGTTGGAACGCGAGTAATTCTGGTTTTGTGACTCTGAGAACGCGCCGGCGGGGTTCATAAAGTTCTCGGTAGAAGTGCGCGACCACGTGTCGCCGTCGCGATGGTTCCAGCTGATAGAGCCGTCGAGCAGCAACTTGTCCTTTTTCTCATAGTTCAGGTTCACCGTGGCCATTTTTGATGATTGCAAGCCGCTGCGGCCACCACCGCCGAAACGTCCGCCGAAGCCGCCGCCTCCGAAGCCCATGTCGTTCACGTTGTTGGCGTTGAGCATAGAGAAGAGCCTCAAGTCATCTTTCATCACGGCACCCATCGCACGGCTCGAATAGCGGTCTTTCGTGCCCACGCCGGCATCCACGTTGGCAAACATGCCTTTGTTCATACCAGCCCTCAGGCCGAAGTCGAGCACGGTGGTCTCGTTGCCGTCGTCGATGCCGGTGATGCGGCTCAGGTCACTCTTCTCGTCGTAGGTCTTGATGCGCTCGACAATGCTGGTGGGCAGGTTTTTCATAGCCGTCTGCGTGTCGCCAGTCATAAACTCCTTGCCGTCGACCTTGATTTTCTTCACCTGCTTGCCGTTGATGGTGATGCTGCCGTCGTCGCCCACCTGTGCGCCGGGCAGACGCTTCACCAGCTCCTCCACGACAGAGCCTTCGGGCGTCTTGTACGCGCCCGCATTATATATAACGGTGTCACCCTTCGAATAGACACGGGCCACGTTCTTCACCACCTCGGTGCCCTTCAGCATGATGGCGTCGGTCTCGATGGTGAGTGTACCTAACTGCACGGGCTTGCCTTCCATCGTAATGCTGCGCCACAGCGTCTTGTAGCCCACGTAAGTGACGCGCACGAGATAGCGTCCGTCTTGCGGTGCGGTGAGTTGGAACTGTCCGTTCTGGTTGGAAACAGAACCGGCCACTACTGAAATGCTGTCGGTCTTCAGTAGTGCCACTGTGGCCTGTATGACGGCCTCTTTCTGTTCGTTGTCGATGATGCGCCCGCTAACTGTGCGCTGTGCCTTGATTGGTGCCGCTGTCACAATAAGGGCGACAGCCAAGAGTATTAAATGTTTCATTTAGGAAATAATTGTTATTTTTACATTACTATCCCTTTGACGCACCCACCCCAAAAAGGTTTAATCCGGATGCTGTCAAAATGAAGAAATGTTTTTTATGAAAAGGTGCGAGTAGGTGGTGCAATTGGTTCGTCCAATCCAGTCAAGAGGCCAGATGGAAAGTTAAATCAATGACATTGAACGTTTAATCAACGACAATGAATGATAAATCAATGACATTGAACGTTAAAACAATGTCATTGATTTAACTTTTTTGCTCCTGATGCTTCTATGCTTGCAGGGCCAGTTCAATCTTGTGGTCCTTGGCCATGCGGCGGAGATTGATGAGGGCGTAGCGCATGCGGCCCAGCGAGGTGTTGATGCTGACGCCGGTCAGGTCGGCTATCTCCTTGAACGACAGTTGCTGGTAGAAGCGCATATAGACCACTTCGCGCTGCGGTGCCGGCAGTTGTTCCATCATGTGCTTCACGTCGCGCAGTATCTGCTCGTTCACCATTTCCGACTCGCGGAAACTGTCCATCACCGAGACGCACTTCAGGTTCTCCAGGTTGTTGTCCTCCGTAGGCTCTACGATGTGGTGGGCCTGCTCCTGGCGGTACCAGTCCATGATGCAGTTGTGGGCGATGCGCGTCAGCCAGAACTGGAACTTGCCTGAGTCGGTGTAAAGTCCCTGCTGCAACTTGACAATGGCCTTGACGAATGTCTCCTGGAAGATGTCATCGGCAAGGTCGTGGTTGCGAACCACAAACATAATGTAGGTGAATAACTTGGTCTGCGTGCGAGTTAATAACTCATCGAATGCACTGTTATTGCCTTTTACATAAAGCATGGCCAACTGTTCGTCGGTCAGTTCTTCAAACTTTTTCATTCCGTTTTTTACTTTTTTTATGAAGTAAAATCTGTTCCGATAGGCAATAATATTTTGTTTTTGGGGTTAATAATTATGAGTTATCGGGTGCAAAAGTAAGACAATTATTTGTAACCACCAAATTTTTATCTCATTTTTTTACGTTTGAAGTGTAAAATTGTGGGTAATTTCTGCCATTTCCCCTTATTTGGCACCTTCAGGACCGACCCGTTGAGGCGTTTCAGCACATAGATGGAGTCGTTCTGTCGCGTCAGTTCCGCCTCCAGGTCTTCGCTGCCGTAGTCGTTGCTCATCACCAGCCGCGCCCGTGTTTCGCTCTCCATGTCTGCGCTGACAATCAGCCAGCAGTAGCTCGTTCCTTCTTTAGACAGATAGCCCGCCATCTGGCCGAAAACCTCCTGTCCGGGCACGGTGATGTCCTGCTCGTAGAGGTTGATGCGCAGTGCCACCTGGTACTCTTGGTTATAGAGGTGGGCGCGAAATGCCGTCGAGTCGGTCTGTGCGCAGAGAACCACCGTCCACCAGAGCCAAACAAAGGTAAAGAATGTCTTTTTCATTGCCGTTTTACTTATTATCTTACAAAGGTAATGGAAATTAGTTAAATAATCACACGAAAGAGGAAAAAAGTGGGGAAAGTGTGCGCTAATTAGAAAAAATTTAAGTATCTTTGCACCGTTTATATAAATTTTAAGATGAATAAAGAGTTAAGAACTCCTGACTTTATTTTTGAGTCGAGCTGGGAAGTTTGCAACAAAGTGGGTGGCATCTATACCGTTCTTTCCACCCGTGCAAAGACCCTACAAGAGAAATTCCAGGACCGCATCATCTTCATTGGTCCTGACTGTTGGACTGAGACTGAGAGTCCGTATTTCCGCGAAGAGAAGTCCCTCTTTGCAGAATGGCAATGGGAGGCCAAGGAGCAGGGGCTGGCGGTTCGTGTGGGCCGGTGGACCATTCCGGGCGAGCCGATAGCCGTGCTGGTGGACTTCAAGCCTTTCTTCGAGCAGAAGAACGACATCTACGCCTGGGCGTGGGAGAAGTATGGAGTGGACTCGCTTCATGCCTACGGCGACTACGACGAGGCCTCGATGTTCTCGTGGGCAGCCGGAAAGGTGGTCGAGAGCCTGTATCTTTGGTTGAGTGATAAGAGTTCAGAGTATAGAGACGTTAGTTTTGGCGCTTCAAAAGTAAAGTCTCTCAACGCTCAACGCTCAACGCTCAACGCTGTTTACCACGCCAACGAATGGATGTGCGGCCTCGGTGCCCTCTACATTAATAATGTGCTGCCACAGGTGGGAACCATCTTCACCACCCACGCCACCAGCATCGGGCGCTCCATAGCCGGAAACCAGAAGCCGCTCTATGATTATCTCTTCGCCTACAATGGCGACCAGATGGCAATGGAGCTGAATATGCAAAGCAAACACTCCATAGAGAAGCAGACAGCCCACCACGTGGACTGTTTCACCACCGTGAGCGACATTACCGCCAACGAGTGCGTGGAGCTGCTCGACAAGCCTGTCGACGTGGTGCTGCCCAACGGCTTCGACGACAGTTTCGTGCCCAAAAGCTCCGCCTTTGAGCGCAAGCGCAAGCTGGCCCGCCGCCGCATGCTGGAGGTGGCCAACGCCCTGATGGGCGAGGAGTTGAAGGACGAGGAGACGCTGATTGTCTCAACCAGCGGACGCTACGAGTTCCGCAACAAGGGCATCGACGTCTTCATCGAAGCCATGAACCGCTTGCTGCGCGAGCGCGAACTGGCCAAGCAGGTGCTTGCCTTCATCGTCGTACCCGGATGGGTGGGAGAGCCGAGAAAGGACCTCTTTGAAAGACTGGAAATGAAAAATGAGAAATCTGACAGCTCTCATCCCTCATCTCCCCCACCCCCCCTCGAGGTTCCCATGATTACCCATTGGCTTCACAATATGGGGCACGACAACGTGCTGAACATGATGAAGTTCTACGATATGCACAACCGCCACGAAGACCACGTGAAGGTGGTCTTCCTGCCCTGCTATCTTGATGGCAACGACGGCATCCTCAACCTGACTTACTACGACGTGGTGCTGGGCAACGACCTCTGCATCTATCCCTCTTACTATGAGCCTTGGGGGTACACCCCGTTAGAGGCAGTGGCCTTCCGTGTGCCTTGCATCACCACCGACCTGGCCGGCTTCGGCCTCTGGGCAAACAAGGAAATTGGCCGTCAGGGCGAGATAGAAGACGGGGTGAAGGTGATTCACCGCACCGACTACAACTACTCGGAAGTGGCCGACTATATCAAGGACACGGTGGCCCTCTACTCACGCATGACCAAGAAAGAAACCGACAACTGCCGCAAGAAAGCTGCCGCCCTCTCGAAGCGCGCCCTGTGGAAGGAGTTCATCAAGTACTATTACGAAGCTTACGACATCGCTTTGGGCAAAGCGGAAAAGCGCGTTTGAGCAAAGCATTCAATAGTCACAAGAAATAATTTATGCTGAAACTATTTGTTCCAGGCCGTCTGTGCCTGTTTGGAGAGCATACTGATTGGGCCGGCCACTACCGCACGATGAACGCCGACGTCGTGCCGGGAGCCGCCATCGTTACCGGTATAGAGCAGGGCATCTATGCCGAAGTGGAGAAATCGAGCATCTTCGAGGTGCACAGCGTGGCACCCAAACTGGACAACGACTGGCGTGACTTTGCCTGCCGTATGGACGAGCAGGAACTGAAGCGCATCGCTCGCTCCGGCGATTTCTTCTGCTACTGTGCCGGCGTAGCCTCGTATATGCTTCAATGGTACAAGGTGGGAGGCGTGCGCATAAAAATCACCGACATGACACTGCCGATGAAGAGCGGACTGTCATCGAGCGCGGCCATCTGCGTGCTGGTGGCACGTGCCTTCAACCTGCTCTACAACCTGAACCTGAACACGATGGGCGAGATGAACATTGCCTACGTGGGCGAGCTGCGCACCTCCAGCCGCTGCGGACGTCTCGACCAGGCCTGCGCCTTTGGCGTGAAGCCCAACCTGATGACTTTCGACGGCGACGAGGTGGAAGTGCAGACCATCAACGTGAAGCGCCACCTCTACTGGGTGTTTGCCGACCTCTGTGGCCAAAAGGACACCATCAAGATATTGTCGAGCCTGAACAAGGCATACCCTTTTGCCTCGACCGAGAAGGAGAGACGACTCCACGATGCCCTGGGACCAAAGAACCAGAAGTTCATCGAGCAAGCTTTGGCGTGCATGGCCTCGGGCGACACCGAAGGCCTGGGCCGGCTGATGACAGAGACAGAAGAAGTGTTCGACCGCCAGGTGGCTCCTATGTGTCCCAGCGAACTCACATCGCCACGCCTGAAAAAAGTGCTGGCCGACGAGAACGTCAAGAAGCTGACCTGGGGCGGCAAGGGCGTGGGCAGCCACGGCGACGGTTCTGTCCAGTTCCTGGCACGCGATGAGCAAAGCCAGCAACAGCTGGTCGACTATCTGGGCACACTGGGGATGCCGGCCTACAAACTCACCATTCAGCCTGTCCACACCGTGCGCAAGGCCATCATACCCGTGGCCGGCTTCGGCACACGCCTTTATCCTGCCACCCGCTGCCTGAAGAAAGACTTCTTCCCAATCCCCTGCCCCGACGGGATGGTGCGACCCGTCATCCTCATCCTCTTGGAAGAACTCATACAGAGCGGCATTGAGGAAATCTGTCTCGTCCTGGGAAGCGAAGATGAGCGACAACTCTATGTCGACTTCTTCGAGCGCCCACTCAGCAACGAACATCTGCGCAAGCTTAATGCCGAGAGCCAGGAGTACGAGAACCGCATCCTCGACATCGGCAAGCGACTGCGCTACGTCTATCAGCGGGAGAAACGCGGTTTCGGCCACGCCGTCTTCCAGGCACAGGAGTTTGCCCGCAACGAGCCAGTACTGCTTATGCTGGGCGATACGCTCTACAAGACCACATCGAACAAACCCTGCGCCCTGCAGCTCATCGAGGCATACGAGCGCTACAACCGGCCTATGCTGGGCATCTACCCCGTGAATCTGGCCGACGTGAGCCATTTCGGCATTATGACTGGCGTATGGGAAGACAAGGACGAGCGCCTGCTCAATGCCAGCGCCCTTGTGGAAAAGCCAAAGGCCAGCTATGCCGAGGAGTTTCTGGGTGTGCGTAACGTAAAGGGAGACAAAGAATACTGTTCCGTCTTCGGCCAGTACATCCTCACCCCTGAAGTGTTCGCACAACTGGAGGCCGACATCAAGGCTGCCGACGAGGCCGGCGACCACCAAAAGGAAATTGAACTGACAGCCGCCCTGGAAACGGTACGCCAGCAGAAGGGAATGATGGGTGTCAGACTGGACGGCTTGCGCTACGACATGGGAAACCCGCACGCCCTCACCGACACGGTAGCAAATTTCGCAAATTCGTAAATCATAAATACCATGACTTACACAACCGAGAAAGTGGCTACGCTCATTGGGGCACGCCGCTACGGAAAGACTAATACCACCATCGGGTGGCTGCTCACCGACAGCCGCTCACTGTGTTTCCCGGAACAAACCCTGTTTTTCGCCCTGCGAACCAAGGTGGGCGACGGCCACCAATACATCGGCGAACTATATAGGCGCGGCGTCAGGGCGTTTGTGGTCGAGCGCGTGCCCGACAACTACGCCACGGCCTTTCCAGAAGCGGGCTTCCTCCAGGTGCCCTCGCCACTGGCCGCCCTGCAAAGACTGGCCGAGCGCCACCGCGACGAGTTCGACATCCCTGTGGTGGGCATCACTGGCTCCAACGGCAAGACGTGGGTCAAGGAGTGGCTCTACCAGTTGCTGAGAAAGCAGCCGACGCTCAACTCGCAGCGGCAAATCACACGCTCGCCGCGCTCCTACAACTCGCAGATAGGTGTGCCGCTCTCGGTATGGCTGCTTTCGGAGCAGTCGGCCATCGGCCTTTTCGAGGCGGGCATCAGCGAGCCAGGCGAAATGATGGCCCTGCACGACATCATTCAGCCCACCATCGGCGTGTTCACCTCGCTGGGAGCCGCCCACCAGGAGAACTTCCGCACGCTGGAAGAGAAGTGCTTGGAGAAGATGCAACTCTTCCACGGTACAAAGGCCATTGTCTATCCCAGCGACGACGACACCATCAGCCGCTGCATCCGCCGCTCGCAGTATCAGGGTGAGCGCATCGGCTGGAGCCGCTACAACGAGAAGGCCGCAATGTACGTGCAGTGGCCCATCAACGGGCAGGGGGATGCGCAAGCCCCCGCCTCGACGACCATCGACTACGTCTACAAAGGCGTGAAGGGCTGCTACACCATCCCCTTCATCGACGAGGCTTCCATAGAGAACAGCATCACCTGCGCCGCCACAGCACTCTATCTGGGCATCACGCCCGACGAACTGGCCGAAAGGATGCCCTGCCTGGAACCCATTGCAATGCGACTGGAGGTGAAGGAGGGCCAGCGGGGGCTGACACTCATCAACGACTCGTACAACAGCGACCTGCAATCGCTCGACATCGCCCTCGACTTTATGAACCGTCGCGAGTTCAAGGCGCAAAGCACAACACTCATCCTGAGCGACATCTACCAGAGCGGCGAGTCGCCGGCAGAACTTTACCGACAAGTGGCCGACCTGGCCGCCAAGCGCGGTGTTGATCACTTTGTGGGCATCGGGCCAGTCATCTCGTCGCAGGCCGACAAGTTCGACATCCCCCAGAAATGGTTCTTCCCAGACGTGCCTCACTTCCTGGAGAGCGCACTCTTCCACCAGATGCACGACGAGGTGGTGCTGCTGAAGGGCGCACGCCCGTTTGGCTTCGAGCGCATCAGCGAACTGCTGGAGCAGAAGGTGCACGAAACCATCCTGGAGGTAGACCTGGGGGCTGTGGTGTCGAACCTGAACCACTTCCGCTCGCTGCTCAAGCCTGAAACCAAGATGGTGTGTATGATTAAGGCCGACGCCTACGGGGCTGGAGCCGTCCAGATTGCCCGAACATTGCAGGAAAACCGCGTGGACTATCTGGCCGTCGCCGTCGCCGACGAGGGGGTCGAACTGCGGCGGGCAGGCATCACCCAGAACATCATCGTGATGAACCCGGAAATGTCGTCGTTCAAGACGCTTTTCGACTACGACCTGGAGCCGGAGGTGTATAGTTTCCGACTGATGGACGCGCTGATAAAGGCCGCTCGCGCACAGGGCATCACCGGCTGGCCCGTCCACATCAAACTCGACACGGGTATGCACCGTCTGGGCTTCAACGAGAGCGAAATGGACGAACTCATCACCCGCCTGCGCCACCAGCAAGCCATCATCCCCCGCTCGGTGTTCACCCATTTCGTGGGCAGCGACAGCGACGACTTCGACACGTTCTCGGCCCAGCAATACCAAATCTTCATCAAGGCCAGCGACCAGTTGCAGGCCGCCTTCCCGCACAAGATTCTGCGCCACATCGACAATTCGGCTGGCATCGAGCATTTCCCAGAGCGCCAATTGGATATGTGCCGTCTGGGCATCGGCCTCTACGGTGTCGAACCTTATTCAAGCGACAAGTCGCAAGGAATCAGTGAGAAGTTGGAAACCGTCTCCACGCTGAAGACCACCATCCTGCAACTGCGCCGTGTGCCGAAGGGGGAAACCGTGGGCTACAGCCGCAAGGGCGTGCTGGAGCGCGACAGCGTCATCGCCGCCATCCCCATTGGCTATGCCGACGGCCTGAACCGCCGCTTGGGCAACCGCCACTGCTACTGTCTGGTGAACGGCCAGAAGGCCGAATACGTGGGCAACATCTGTATGGATGTGGCGCTCATCGACGTAACTGACATACCGTGCCAGGAGGGCGACCAGGTGGAAATATTCGGTCGCCACTTGCCTGTCACGGTATTGAGCAACGCCCTTGAGACCATCGCCTACGAGGTGCTCACCAGCGTGAGCAACCGCGTGAAGCGCGTCTATTTCAAGGACTAAAGTTTGATTTCCTTTTTGCTTCCGTCGTAGTCGGCCTGTGTCTGCCGCCCGTCGGGAAGAACGATGGTGAACTGCCGTTTGGCGGCCATACCCGGGAATGTGCCCTGGCGGTCAGCGATGGTCAGCGTGCGCGTGCGGTCGTTCCAGGTGAAGGCAATTGTGCTGCAGACACCCTTCTCGTAGTTATAGCCGTCGCCTTCGTCCTCATAGAGGGTGAACGTGCCGTCAGCACCGGGATAGACGCGCAACTCCAGGTTGTCGGTCGATTTCTCGCCGACGTATTGCATTTCAGGGCCGAGAGGCAAGATGCTGCCTGCACGCACGAACATTGGCACGCGGTCGAACTGCGTCTGAAGGGTCACGTCCTGTCCGCCCTTGTAACTTTTGCCCGTCCAGAAATCGTACCACGTGGCACCTTTCGGCAGATACTTCGTAGCGGTCTTCGTGGCGGTGAAGTCGCTATTCGCCATTCCCTTTTCACCATTCACTTCTCTCCTGTCCCAGCCGGTCATAGCGTCGGTGCGGACAATTTTCTCCTCCGTATATTGCGGATTGACGATAGGAGCGGCCAGGATGCTGCGCCCGAACATAAACTCGTCGGTCATATTCCAAACCCTCTTGTCGGCGGCAAAGTCGGCGAACAGCGGACGCATATAACTGTCGTTGTTGCTGGTCACCTGCCAGGCGATGCTGTACAGATAAGGGATGAGGCGGTAGCGCAGGCGAATCTGCTTCTCGATAGCGTCGTAGACAGGCTCGCCTTTTTTGCCGAACTGCCAAATCTCGCGAGGCGCATCGGCACCGTGACTGCGGAAGACGGGGCAGAACAGGCCGTACTGCATCCAACGCACGTAAAGTTCCTGGAACTGCGGATTGCGCGAAGCCGAACCGCCGCCACGCGTGTTATACGAACCGCAGAAGAAGCCGCCAATATCGGTATTGAAGTTGGGGTTGCCCGTCAGCGTGAAACTCAGTCCGGCAGGCACCTGCTTGCGCAGCATGTCCCACGACGAGTTCACGTCGCCGCTCCACATATTGGAGCCATAGTGTTGCTGACCGGCAAAACTGGAGCGGGTCATAATGAAAACGCGCTTGCCCCTGTCGTCCTTACGCTGCGACTGGTAGATGCCGCGCACGGTCTCCAGCGGGAAGGCGTTGCGCAGCGACCGCCAGGTGCCGCCCGTGACGGGATGGGTATAGTCGCTCTCCTTGGGATTGAAGAAGTCGGGGTCGGTAGAGTCCATCCACCAGGCGTCGGTACCATAGTCGTAGAGCGTCTTCAGGTGTTTCCAGTAGATGTCGCGGGCCACGGGGCTGAAAGCGTCGTAGACCTTCACGCCGGAGGGATACTTCATAATGGGCGGCCACACGTGGGAGATGCCGCTCTGCGGCCACGTCTCAATGGGCAGCAGCAGACCCTTCTCGTCCAGTTCGCGGAACTGCTGGGTCATCGGGCCGAAGCTGGCCCAGATGCTAATCATAAAGTGGGCGTGCTTCTTGTGCACATTGTCTATCATCTGCCTGCCCCTGCTGAAGTCCTCGGCCAGGAAGTCCATCGCGTTCCACAGATAGTTGCTGCCCCAGTACTGCCAGTCCTGGATAATGCCGTCGAGGGGCACCTGGAGTTCGCGGTACTTGTCGACGATTCCCTCAGTCTCGGCAGCGGTCTTGTAGCGCTCCTTCGACTGCCAATAGCCGAAAGTCCACTTGGGGAACATTGGCACGTCGCCGCTCAGGTGGCGCATCTGGGCAATGACGCCGTCGGCAGACCCACCGTACATAAAGTAGTAGTCGATGCCCTCGCCGGCCTCCGAGTCGAATGTCATACCGTCGGCATTGTCCTCGAACAGCGTGGGCGAATAGTTCTCCCAGTAGATGCCCCAGCCCTTTATCGACTGCAGCACGCTCTGGAAGTCCTCAAGGTTCGACTGCTCCATACGCTTCTTCTCGCCCCTACGGTTCATCTTGCCGTTCTGGATGGTTCCCAAGCCGTAGACGGCCTCGCCCTTGTCGAGCGTGAAGGTCTGGCGCGCCTCGCCGACGTTGCTGCTCTTCTCGCGGAGCAGCACCTTGCCCTTGGCCGTGAGGAAAGTCAGGTTGCCCTGTGCATCCTGGCGCACAGAGAGTTGGCTGCTCGACCACGTGTTGCCTTTCCTGACGACAGGCACCTCCTCGGGTTTGGCGATAATGACGAGGGTGCTGGTGGGTTTCCCCTTCACCACGTGAACTATGTTTGGCGTGAAGAACTCAATCTTCACATCCTGGGCAGTAGCGGCCACAGTAGCCAGCGCCGCCACTATTGTCAGAACTGTCTTTTTCATCGTTTAGTATGCTATTTTCTTTCCGTTTTTGATATAAATGCCCTTCAATCCGTTGGCTGCATCGACGCGGCGGCCCTGCAAGTCGTAGACAGATTGGTCAAGGTTCAATGGCGAATGGTCGACGACCGACGGCACAGAGGTGACGACGCCCTTGTACATCACAGCCGCCTGGCCCACCACCAGGTCGGCCCAAGGCTGGTCGGCGGTGTAGAAGGTAATCTGGTAGGGAGCCGTCTCGTAGACGTCGAAGAAACTCTTGCACAGCGTGGCGCCGCTGAAGGCGTTCTCAGCCGAATTGCCGATGTTCACGGTGGGAGTGACGGTTTCCTCGTAGACAACGGTGCCGTCCAAATGCTCAATGGTGACTCTGACAGGCGAGAACGACGACTGGTTCCAGTTGGCCAGACGGTGCATCAACTGGTAGTTGCCCTCGTGGAGCGTGAGCACAGTCGTGGTCTGCGGGTCGGCAAAGCGTGCATAGCCTGCGCCGGTCTTGCCTTCGACATTGCGGGCATAAAGGCCCCACTCGAAGTCGTGGGCCGTGCCAGTGAACTGGAACACGCGGCATCCCGACGAATAGCCGTCGCTGTAGCCCACACGCTGCTCCACACCGTCGCTCGTCGCCCATCCTTCAGGCACGCTGCCGACAGTACTGAATACCTTGGTGAACACGTAACTGCCCGTAGGCTCCTGCACGCTGATGGCCAGTTCGGCCGTAGCGGTGCCCAGCATCGAGCCGTCGCTCTTGGTGGCGGTAGCCACCGCCTTAATCTTGTGATTGCCCTTCTTCAGGCCTCTCACCGTACAGGTGTAAGGAGCGCTGGTCTTGGTGACAATCAGGTTGTCGTCATTGTAGAAAGCCACTTTCAGTTTGCTGCCGCTGTCGGCATTGCTGGGCAGGCTGGCGTCCACGCTGACGGCGATGGGATCTATCTGCGACTGGCCCCCCAGAGTGACGTAGGTGAGGTCGTTCTGAGGCGAGGTGAAGCGCACCGTAGGCTCCTGCATATTGAGCGAGAAACGCTTGCAGAAGCGCCAAATCTCGTCGCCCGTCTTCACGCCATTGTCATTGCTGATCCAGTGGCCCTTGCCGGCCATCTCCATCAGCACCACCTCAACGCCGTTGTTGCCCGGCCCCCAGGTGCGGCGGGTGATGTGCGCCGCGCCGCGATAGTTTTTCTCCACCTTGGGTTGCGTGGGGCAGCCGTTGTGGTTGATCCACACGTTCAAAGCGCCCTGAACACCACTGAACGACACCACATCGTCGTCAGTGCCGTGCGTGTGGATGATGGGGAGGGGCCGCACATTGGCGTTAGCCGTCGTTCCCCACATAGAGTAGCCACTGATGGGCGCAAAAGCGGCAATCAGGTCGGGAATCTTGTTCATGGCGTGATAGGTGAACATACCGCCCATCGAGAAGCCCGAGAGATAGACGCGGTTGCGGTCAATCTTGTATTTCGTCACCATCGCATCGATGAGGGCTTTGACGAAATTGATGTCGCGGTCGCCGGAGATGTCCCAACTCTTGTCGATGCCGTTGGGGAAGACGGTGAGGAACTTGGCGGTATCGGCCACCGACTCAATGACCAACATTCCTTTCTGGTAGTTGGCGTCCTGGTTCATGCCGTGGCACGAAATCAGCAAGGGCCTGTTTTCGCCCAGGTTCTTGGGTGCATAGACAATGTAGTTGCGCGTTGTGCCGCCCACAGTGATGTTTTCTGCCGAAACAGGCATCAGTCCAGCCAGCAGCAAGAGGGAAACAAGGAGTAGGTTTCTTTTCATCATTTGAGTGAAATAAATATTATTGTGCAAAAGTACAACTTTTCCCCCATTCCCAGTTTCCTATACGTTGCAATGGTTTTTCTTTTTGGCATATACCCCCGTATTCGGCCTATCCAAAGTGGACAGGAGGCCGAAGGCAATACAATTGGCCGCACCAGAATTCCTTACGCCGTTACCCCTCGAATAATTTAAAATATGAGATGCCAATCCCGCACTGGGGTCATTGGCATGATAAGCCAAGTTGGCTGTCATAGAATCTTTCAGAATGGTTATCTGGTCTCTCAAACGGTCTATTTTTCCTCCAGCAATGACACTGCTTACTTGATAACGTGAGGCATTGCTATTGCCAACACGTCTGGCTCCCCTGATCTACAGGGCTGTAGTGCCATACTGGTTTTTCTTCCAACTGAGCATCTGCTCACAAATCTTGCGCTTAAAAAAACTTTCAGGCATACTCAATAGTCATAAATTGTGTAAAAGCAGAGGCCAGATAGATAATGCCACAATAAGTGAAACTATGCTTCAGATAAAAAATTTCAGCTATGCCCGTAGGTCTCGCTTTCCAGATAATCCTGTTCACGTCCAGAATTCTTTCTCTCCCGAATCTTCCATTTCCCCCTGACACTTAGGGCAAGTTTTCATATCCCAAATCCTGATATTGTCGCTGCCACACTGTAAGCACAGACGGCCAACTTCGCTTCTATAGGAGGGGGCTACGTCAGCAATGATACCACCCACAACGATATTCTGAATAGTCTTACAGTCTGGGCAGGACATGGCTGTTATCTGCTGACGGAACAAACCACGTCCGTCATACACATCAGCCTCATAGCCACAAGCCTTACAGCGATATTTCAGTTTCCAGGCCATCCGGTTACTTTCTCTCCTTTGCTTGCTTTGCAAATTCAAACAATGACTGAGGCAGATGACAGTAGCCCGTAGGATTCTTGTCGAGATAGTCCTGGTGATACTCTTCGGCTGAATAGTAGTTCTCCAATGGTAACTTTTCTACGGCTAAAGGCTGCTGATACTTCTTCTGTTCTTCCGCATACGCCTTTTCGATAATGGGCAAGTCCTTGGCATCAGTATAATAGATGCCAGTACGATAACGAGTGCCTTCATCATGTCCCTGCTTGTTAAGACTGGTAGGGTCAATGGCCTTGAAAAACATCTGTAAAAGGAATTCAAGGCTAACCACATCGGGATTATACTTTATATGCACTGTCTCAGCATAGCCAGTAGTGTCAGTATAGACCTCCTTGTATGTCGGGTTGGCAGTATGGCCGTTGGCGAATCCCACCGACGTTTCCACCACGCCCTCAATCTGCTTGAAGTAGTGCTCTGTTCCCCAAAAACACCCTCCGGCAAGATAGATGTCCTTGCCGCTCTTTATCTCCAAAATGCCGTCAACCTCATGCTCTACGAATGGGCCAGCTTTACATTCCAGTAAAACGCTGGGTTCTATACATTCCAATCCATGCCATGCATTCTTTGGTATATCTACGCCGTATGTTCCGCTTTCAGAACTGATAACACAAGAAGCCTCGACCTCTCCTTTGTCATTGTAGGTTGAGACTCTGACTTTACCTTTCAGTATCACAAAGGTTTCGTCCTTGCCTGGATGGTGATGCACAGGGATGAAAGTACCTGGCTCCAAGGCATTGAGGAAACGATGGCACTTGTCCTGTAGGCTCTGATGGAAGTTGTAATTCATCCTCAGCCGTGGGGATTCCTTTGCCTGTTCCACCACGCCGCAGATTAGTTCTTCATCAATAATTTTCATATTGTTCGTTTTTTAGCAACAACTGCTTGCACCTGTTTTCTTTTATGGCTCTGCTTCAAGTTTTATTCTCTTTACAATATCACTCCAGCCTCGTCACCTCCTCTTTATACCACTTGTCCAACAAGTCCTTTGTTGGGGCGAAATCAGTAATACACACGGCGGTAGCCGCTCCCCTCCCTTGTAGGGGAGGGGTTGGGGGTGGGGTCAGTATTGTTATTATCCATGTTTGTTTTCGTTTTATTCGAAAAGTTGCCTGCAAAATTACAAAATCTTTATCAAAGACCCAAAATGTTTTGCATTATTCTTCAATTATTTTCAAATAAGCACAGAGGTACAATATACAAGAACATAAAATGGAAAGACCACAGAAGGGAATCAATATTGTTCAAATGTCAGACAAGACTGTTCGTATGGAAATTGTAAAGTAAGGAAATTTACATCGTCCTGCCATTCACAATTGAAAATCCGCAAATCGTAAAACCCCACGTTTACTCTTCATTCTTGAAATTAATATCCGAGGTCCTCCCCAACGAGCACAACGATATGACGGCCTTTTGGAGAGTTTCTGAGGAAATGAACGTAATTGCAAATTGATTCTGGGGAGTTGCAGTTGTGACATACGCCATCCTTTTGGCATGGTGTCTTAATGTCGAATCGGGCAGCATTAATGGGCGATGCGGTTCCTCTTGCCCTTGAAAGGGCAGCCTCTACCGTCTGGGCTGCTTTATTCATACCTATCACGAAGATGACCTTCTTCGGTCCCCAAGTGATAGCAGCCACACGATTGCCGTTACCGTCGATATTCACGATAACGCCATCCTCTGAGATTGCATTGGCACTGGTCAGATAGACATCCGTTGAGAACGCCCTGAGATACATGGCCTGTTTTTCATCTGGAGTCTCTACCAAGTCACGGTCAAGCACCTCCAAGGTTCCCCTGCCTCTCAGCGCATCGGGAATACCCAGGTCACGGACAGTCATCGTACCGCCCCATGTCACGGAACTACCATCGGGTATCAGCTCCAATACTTTCTTCACAGCTTCTTCAACAGTCGGACAATAAAATCCCTCTATGTGACGGCGTTGCAAGTTCTTGATAATTGTTTGAGCCAGATGCTCGTTTCTTTGTTCTTTTGGTGTCATATCATTTCAATTTTAGTTTTCATTTCCCCACAATCGATAAAACTCTTGAGGCGGTAATAATTCAAGGTAACTTCCCAATGACACGCCATAGGTTTGTTCATAGCAGAATCTTGTCGAATCCGGTCATTTTAAAGATTTTCTCGACCTCGGGCTGGATATGGAACACCTTGAAGCAGCTCTGGTCTTTTACGGACTTCCGCATGATCAATAGTACACGGAGACCGGCCGATGATATATATATGGCATCTTCTCCACGTCCAGCTCTATTGAATCGGTCTGAGGCGACGCCTCCTGGAAGGCTTTCAGCAGCTGCGTTGCCGTGAGCGTGTCCACCCGTCCCTGGACTTTCATGACGAGTTTTCCTTCCGTTACCGAACTTTCGACGGCAAAAGGAAGTTCCGAAGCCGACTTCCTCCCCGTTTTCGGAGAGTCGACACGCATAGTGAGCATGTTCATTTGCCGATAGGCATTACGAAGCTCATCAGTCACGCCGGGAACATCTGGAAGATAGAGCGTGACGGGCTCGGCTGTTACCGTGAATCCCTGGTCTTTTAGGAATCTCCTGGCTCCCTCCTCGCCATTGAGGAAGAGACTGTTCTGGTTCATCTTCACATCGGCCATTTCGTTGGCTTTCCCTTGCATACGATTCAATAAGGTAAGCTCATCCGCTTTAAGCAAGGTGCTGAAGGTGAGTGTATAGATTCTCAAGATGGCCAGATCGGCTGTCATCCAAGTGCCGCCGTACTCCGAGAGGAGACGGTGAATGGCCTGGCAGAGACTCACCAGTTCCGGCTCGTTGAAATACCCCAGCAGTCCTTCCGTCACGATGCACAACTCGCCTTTGACGCTCCCCAAAGCGTCTTTCATAGATTGGTAGTTGGTGGCATCCACGGCGTGGTAACTGGAAAGGCGGCGCTGCTCGGGCGTCATTACCTTCTGGGCGGCAGGAGCCATGTCGTCAATCACCACCGGAAGGTCAAAGCCGAAATAACGCTTTCCCGCCGACGACACGCGGAACCCACGGGGCGAATAACCCGAAGGAAGGTCCACGATATTGGGGGCGGCGCTTCGAAGCGCCGCTGTGTTGTATATTTCATAGCGGGCCAGCTGGGCAGTTTTGTAACAGTCCCCGATATGGGCGGGGAGAATCTTGGCTTTCTCCTGCAATTCTGTCTCCAGGCCGATAATAGGCAGTAATGCAACAGCATCCGGATCCCCTGCCTTTTTCAGAAGACCCAAAGTCGATTTGGCGGTCAAATAAACGGGGTTTACTGTCTTTTGCAGTTCTTTGTTGTCCATGATTCTATCTGTACTTCATTTTCATTATATAATAGGTTATTCGCTAATCAGGCACTGGCCGGTCATTTCCTTGGGCTGCTGCAGGCCCATGATGTGGAGGACGCTGGGGGCCACGTCGGCCAGGATGCCGCTGCGCACCGTCGCGTTCTTGTTCGCAGTCACGTAGATGAAGGGAACGGGGTTCGTGGAGTGCGTCGTGTTGGGCGTGCCGTCGGCATTGACGGCAT
>JAGCZA010000007.1 GCA_017960525.1 Prevotella sp. | reverse complement strand
GAGATTGCGTGTGGGTGGATAGACAGCACTCATATAGTCGAGTGGCACCCAGGTGTAGGCCAACACTTGCACCAAATCCTTCAGATGGCTCAAGGGCGTGGTCTGCACATATTCATCTGGATAATCTATCTGTGCGATGCCGGAATGGATGAGGAGTGTCAGCACTACAAAATAGGCAACGGCCAGCAACAAACCCTTACCAATATCGCGTGCAGTCTGGCGAAGGGAGGTCAGACCGAAGGCGAAAGCAAAAACAGGCGGCACCACAGCCCAAGCCAGTCCGTTCTCTTTCGAAAGGGCAGCCATTGCCACACAAACCAGCCAGAGGTGCTTAGGAAATGAGTGGTGGGAGAGGTATGCCCACAAAGCCATCAGCCCCCAGAACTGCGCAAAGGTCTGGTTCAAGCCATCGCATGCCAGCGTGACACCCAATGTTGCGGGCGAAAAGAAAAAGAAAAGGGTGGCAATGTTGGTGGCCATCACTCCAAATTGCAGACGATGGCAGATAGAAAAGACAAGCAGGGCATTGGCCGTATGGCCAAGAATGATGACCACGTGATTGAGCACAGGAAAGAGGCTGGGAAACCTACCGAGAAGGCAGCCAAAGAGGAAATCGAAAGGCCGCCGCACGGCATCAGGAAAGAAATAGCCTGGGTCTGCAATCTGCACCCACCACGGTGACTGAAGCGAGGTATAATCGTCAAAGGTTGGCAGTATGCCACATACCGCCCACAGGACAAACGGCAGGCAGACAACAATGAGTATGTGGGAGAAGTGCTTTTTCAATTGCATCACTTTTTAGGTTTCAGTCCAAGTGCCAAATGCAGCCATCTATATGGTGTGCGTTCTGTCAGTTTGCTTATGATTACAGGTATGTAGACACCTACGAGCACATTCAATACAAAGAAAAGCATAACCGCCTGAGGACAATAAAACAGCCGGCGCCAGACGATGAGTTCCACAAAACCTTGGAAAATGAGTGAGATAAGATAGATTTGGTATATATATTCCCTGAAACTGCTGAATAATCCTGGCCAGAATCGGGCAATCTGCCTGCCAAGACTCACAACTGCAAGAATGCCGGTCATAGAACAAAGTAACCACAGATGGGTGGTATATGTCGTGACATAAAGTAGAATAAGCACTACTGTCAGCCACCAACTATTAAAATAGTCGTAGAGACGAAAACGGAAAAAGAAAATGCCAAAATAGAAATACACCAGATAATGATTGAGTGTGAACAGATAGAAATAGTTTCTTTCTGGGACTGGCTGTATGTCAATAAAATAGATGAAAATGCTGAAAAAAAGAAACATTATCATCTTCATATTGCTCTGGCACAGCCATCGGAACAAGGGATAGAGGAGCATAAACCAGGTCAGTACGGCAAGGAACCAGAGGTGGACAGAAGGATGATTGCTGTAAATGGCAAACGAAAGGAGAAAATCGGCTACAGAATAGTCCACCTTTGTCTTTACGAAGGCCTTCATTGCTATCTTCAGCAAATAATAAAAAACAACGAAGAAGAGGAAAGGACAGATTATTCTCTGCACCTTGTCACGATAAAGGTCTTTTATAGTCCACTGCTTGTTGATTCGGCTAAGGAAAAGCAGTCCGCCAGAACAGAAAATGAATAAAGGCATACGTATGGGCACAAGACAGCTGTTGAAACTTTCCATAATAGGAAAAGGTGCATCGGTGGAAATGTCAATAAGCTGCGTATGTGCTATTACCACCAGCAGTATGTTTAACCCTCTTACGATGGCCAGCCACTCAATCCGTTGTTTTTCTTGCATACTTTCATCGGGATAGTAGCCAGCATAGTGCTGGTGAGCGTATCGACAGCCACATGCCTGCCCTCGATGAGCAACTGTGCCTTTGAAATGAGGGACAAGAAGTTCAACGAAACGAGCAACAGCAGTATGGAAGCATATTTCATTTAATAATCGCTATCTTGCAAACCGTTCCTTTCTCGCCGCTACTGGTTGCGGAGGCTACCATATAGACGCCGCTGGCCACCCGTCGGCCCTGTCGGTCACGACCGTTCCAGGTGAAGGTGCCGCCATTGCTGCGGCCCTGTGCCACCAACTGTCCGCTGACGGAGAGAATCTTCACGTCGGCATCCAAAGAGAGTCCAACGATGGTAATAAGACCGTCGTAACTGCTGACCACAGGATTGGGATAGGCATAGACATTGTCTTTCACCATACTGGCCTCGGCCTTAGTGGCGTCGCTCATATAGGAGCAAAGTCCTTGGTCGGTACCAATGAAAACTTCACCCGTCTCGTGGTTGATGGCTATAGCCTCGATAATGTCTGAAAGCAATGGGCTGTTGTCGGCAGTGAAATGCTGAATCTGCTCCATATTGTCGGCACTAATGAGGTAAACACCCCTGCCATTGGTACCAATCCATTTACGGTTAGCGCCATCGACGGCAATGCAGTTGATATCGACACCAGCCAACAGATAGTCGGCATAGTTGGTGCCGTCGTTACGTGGCACTTTCACCTGAGTGGCATATTCGAGGCTTCCCGTAGCAGATGCTGCATCAATCATAAATAGTCCGTTGAGTGTGCCTAACCAGAGATTTCCTTCCAAGTCTTCTTCAATACAACGTGGGCTGTAAGCCTCGTTGGCAACAACACCATCCTGATTTACAAGTTTGGTCATATACCTCTCTATCTGGTCTGTTTTTGGATTGTAGCAATAGAATGAAGAAGTATCCCAATGCCGGTTTGTGAACCACAGAAGTCCCCTGCTGTCGATAATGAGCGATCTGAGGCCGTTAAGACTCTTGCCATCATTCATCAGAAGACTCTGGTAGTGGGAAATCCACTTCCCGTCTTTCGTCAGCTCAACAATGCTGTTGTCGGTCACGCTGCTCTGCAACATCCAAAGGTTGCCTTCATCGTCGTAAATCAAACTTAATACAAGTACATAACGGTTGCTGGTGGTGGCAGTATGGAGGATGCTATTATCCTTGTTATAGTATTTTACGAGCTTCCCGTCATAATATTCGTAGACACCCGTACGTCCGCTGGCAAAGATATGCCGACTGTCACGCGGGTCCACATCGACGCTGTACATCTCAACAAACATCCACGAACTGGATTCTGTTCCCTCGACACCCTTGACATTGTCTTGCAGGAAAGTCCATTCGTTGCCGTCGAAAAGTTGCACGGTGGCAGGCCTTTGGTTGTAGTCGCCGCCTGGTCCGCCAGTAGTGTAAAGCATATTATTCTTGTAGCGGAGGAAACCAAAATAGTTATACTTAGGCCCTCCTGGGTTTAATGTGCGCACCGTCTCGATATAGTCATCCCAGTCGGTATTAGTTACATCGAATATGCCTGACGGATAGGATGTAATGAACTGCCAGTTATGTGTGTCGATGAGGTTGTCGGAAAGTTGTCCGGTGTACTCCGCCTGGATGTAAACGGTCTTGCTGATAGGCTTATTGTTACTGTCGTATGCGAGGTCGTATCTGACAACTTTGCCCTCTGCGACGGAGTTGTTGTCTGTATCTGGAGATACCACGTATGTGTTCAGGGTTCTGACGTAGATGTTATCATCGTCAATGCCAATATTGGTGACATTCTTGTTCAGGATGTATGTCTCGGAAATCTCTGCCCGTTCCATATTGATTTTCACCACGCCGAAACCTGTGGCCAAGAAGGCATATCTGTCATAGACATAGATGCTGTTGATGGTTTTGTCGAGCGTGGTGGACTTGGTGTAGATGGAACTGATGTTCACCACATTGCCACTCAGGTCCACCAGGTCGATATTGGAATTGTTATAGACGACGATGAGTTTTTTTGCTTGCTGGCTCCAGGCCATATCGGCAACGTAGGTGTCGCTCAATTGGCGCATCTTGTCGTAGGTGGTGATGCTGTGGTCAGTCAGGTTATACTGGTAGATGCTGTTGGACGCCCTCACGAAGAGGTCTTCCGACCCGGCCTTCACTATCTGCTGCGGTTCATAGTAGGACATAAAAGCCTTCCAAGTGCCTATCTGGGCTATACAAAGGAGAGGGGAGGCCATACAGCACACCGTAATCAACAACTTCTTTTTCCAATTCCTATTTAAAACAATATGTTTCATATCTCTTCATTGTTTATCGTTCAACAGATAGTCTGCCAGCTTTTTCATAGCTCGTGCACGGTGGCTGATTTCGTTCTTCACGTCAGCACCCAGCTCAGCAAAGGTTTTATCGTAGCCCTCAGGACGGAAGATGGGGTCATAGCCGAAGCCTTGCGCCCCACTACGCTTATGAGTGATTTCACCCTGCACCACACCTTCAAAATAGTGTTGGCGGTCAGGATGCTCCAGAAGGGCAACAACTGTTCGGAAGCGGGCGCACCGGTTGTCTTTGCCTTCCAACTCACGCAGCAGCCTCAACATATTCGCCTCACTGTCATGCGAGGCCGCCGCCGGCTGCTCCATAGCGGCATAGCGGGCTGAATAGACTCCCGGAGCACCGCCAAGTGCCTCCACCTCCAGTCCAGTGTCGTCGGCAAAGCAGTCCAAGTGGTATCGGTTGAACACGTAGGCAGCCTTCTGGTAGGCATTTTCCTGCAACGTCTGTCCTGTCTCAGGAATATCCTCGTGACAGCCTATGTCTGAAAGCGAAAGCACTTCAAACTTTTCTCCCAGAATCTGTCTCACCTCCTGCAACTTGTGAGCATTATTGGTCGCGAAAACTATTTTCATCTTTCCCTATTTTTTCACTTTCACCTTTATCTGGTCAAAACCTTCACCAAAGACACCGATGACAGCACTCTGGCTGACGAAGGCACGCGGGTCAATCATCTTGATGAGTCGGAAGATGATGAGGCTCTCGTTCTTCTTGGCCAATATGCAGAGCACCTTCCGCTCCTGCCCGGTGTACCATCCGTGGCCGTCGAGAATGGTGACGCCGTGGTTCAGTTTAGTGCCGATGGCACTGGCTATCTCCTGCCACTTCTCAGAGAAGATGAGGAACTGCACCGATGAGCGTTGCCGGTCGTAGATGTAGTCGAGCATATAGTTTTCAATCACCATCGTGCAGAGACCAAAAACCACCATATAGGTGCGCTCCAGAATGGTGCCGAACTGCGGAATGAAGAGACAGGAACCAATGACGACGAGATCTACAAAGATGAGCACCGTGCCGAGCGACATATTGTAGTATTTGTTCACCGACGCGGCAATGATGTCCGTGCCTCCCGTGGAACCGTTGTTCAAGAACACAATGGCCAAAGCCGAGCCAGTCATAGTACACCCAATGATGAGCGACATAAAGTCCTGACCCTCACCCAGTATCTTAACCATTTCGCCGGCATCGTTGCGGGGCACCACCTCCTTCATCAGCCAAAGCAGGAAGGTGAGCATACCGATGGCGTAGATGGTCTTGATAAGGAATTTCAATCCCAAAATCTTCAGCGCTAACCCCAACAGCACAATGTTAATCAGCAAATAGGTGTACTGGTTTGGAAACGAAGTGGCATACTGAACGATGGCACCTATGCCCGACACGCCCCCAGTGACTATCTCGTAGGGCATCAAGAAGAAAGTGAAACCGAAAGCATACAGCACGAGGCCGAGGGTTATGAACACATAATCCTCCACCTCGTTGAGTATGATTTTATGGTTTACTTGCATACGATATTGATCATTCGTTTGGGCACCACAATCACCTTCACTATTTGCTTGCCGTCGGTATAGCGGGCGGTACGCTCGTCTTCGCGCACGGCCTTCTCAATCGACTGGTTGTCGGCATCGGCGGGGAAGGTCATCTCAAAGCGTACCTTGCCATTGAACTGCACGCCCATCTTCACCTGGTTCTCCACGAGCAGAGCCTCGTCCCATTTCGGCCATTCGGCATCGCAGACGCTGCCCTTGCCGCCCAACTGCTCCCACAACTCTTCGGCAATGTGCGGGGCGAAGGGGGCGATGAGCACCACGAGGGTCTTCATCACATCGGCGTTCTTGCACTTCAACTGCGTCAACTCGTTCACGCAAATCATAAAGGCAGCGATGGCGGTGTTGAAACTGAAGGCCTCGATGTCCTGCGTCACCTTTTTGATGAGTTTGTGCAGGGCTTTCAACTCTTCGGGCGAAGCGGTTTCGTTTGTTGCGATGGTATCGCAACAAACAGAACAGAGGTTCCAGAACTTCTTCAGGAAGCGGTGGCTGCCCTCGATGTTGTTGGTATCCCAGGGTTTCGACTGCTCCACGGGGCCGAGGAACATCTCGAAGAGGCGCAGGGTGTCGGCACCGTAGCGCTCGATGATGGTATCGGGATTCACCACGTTGAACATCGACTTCGACATCTTCTCCACAGCCCAGCCGCAGATGTACTTGCCGTCCTCAAGGATGAACTCGGCATCGGCATACTCCGGCCGCCAAGCCTTGAAACTCTCAATGTCGAGCACATCGCCAGAAACAATGTTCACATCAACGTGGATGGGCGTGACCTGATAGTTTTCCTTCAAGCCGAGGCTGACGAACTTGCCCTTCTCTGCACCTTCCTCGATGCGGAAGACGAAGTTCGAGCGACCCTGAATCATTCCCTGGTTGATGAGTTTCTTGAATGGCTCGTCCTCGCAGGAGTAGCCGCAGTCGTAGAGGAACTTGTTCCAGAAACGGCTGTAGATAAGGTGGCCGGTGGCGTGTTCCGAACCTCCGACGTAGAGGTCCACGTTGCGCCAATATTCGTCAGGGCCATTGCCCACGAGGGCACGGTCGTTGTGCGGATCCATATAGCGCAGATAGTAGGCGCTGGAGCCGGCAAAGCCTGGCATAGTGTTCAGTTCAAGGGGGAACACACTCTTGTTGTCAATTTCAGAAACATCGACCACGCTGTCGGTCTTCGTGTCCCACGCCCACTTCTTGGCGCGGCCAAGTGGCGGTTCACCCGTTTCCGTGGGCTTGTACTCGTCAATCTCCGGCAACTGCAGGGGCAGACAATCCTTCGGCACGATATAGGGCATATCGTCCTTATAGTAGATGGGGAACGGCTCGCCCCAGTAGCGCTGGCGACTGAAGATGGCGTCGCGCAGGCGATAGTTCACCTTCACGCGGCCCAAACCCTTCTCTTCGACAAACTTCTTGGTGGCAGCAATGGCCTCCTTCACGGTCAGCCCGTTCAATGAGAAACCGTCAATGGCGGACTTGCCGGCGGCAGGCGAATTCATCACAATGCCCTCCTTTGCGTCAAAACTTTCCTCCGATACATCGGCACCCTCAATGAGCGGGATGATGGGCAGGCCGAAGTGCTTGGCAAAGGCATAGTCGCGGCTGTCGTGAGCCGGCACAGCCATAATGGCACCCGTACCGTAGCCAGCCAGCACATACTCGGCAATCCAGATGGGAATCTTCTCGCCCGTGAAGGGGTTAATGGCATACGAACCAGAGAAGACACCCGTCACCGAGTGATCCATCTGGCGCTCACGCTCCGTGCGCTTCTTCACGTATGACAGGTATTCGTCCACGGCCTGTTTCTGCTCAGGAGTGGTCAGTTGCTGAACCAGTTCGCTCTCTGGAGCCAAAACCATAAAGGTAACACCAAAGATGGTATCTGCCCTCGTCGTAAAAATTGTGAAGGAGTTGAGAGTTGAGTGCCCATCTCTAAACACTTGGAATTCCATTTCTGCGCCCTCGGAGCGGCCTATCCAGTTGCGCTGGGCATCCTTCAGCGAGTCAGTCCAGTCTATCTCCTCCAAGCCGTCAAGCAGACGCTGGGAATAGGCCGAAGTGCGCAGACACCACTGCCGCATCTTCTTCTGCTCAACAGGATAGCCTCCACGCACACTCACACCATTTACCACCTCGTCGTTGGCCAGCACCGTACCCAATTGCGGACACCAGTTCACCATCGTCTCAGCCAGGTAGGCAATACGGTAGTTCATCAGCACCTCCTGCTTCTTCTTCTCCGAAAAGTTGTGCCAGTCGGCAGCGGTGAAGTGCAGTTCCTCCGTGCCGAGGGCGTGGCAGTTCTCCGTGCCCATCAACTCGAAGTGCTCAATCAACTTAATAGTTGGCTGCGCCTTGTTCGACGACGTGCTGAAATAACTGCGGAACATTCTCTGGAAAGCCCATTGCGTCCACTTATAGTAGCCCGGGTCGCAGGTGCGCACCTCACGGCTCCAGTCAAACGAGAAGCCAATCTTGTCCAACTGTTCGCGATAGCGGTTGATGTTCTGCTCAGTAGTGATGGCCGGATGCTGGCCCGTCTGAATGGCGTATTGCTCGGCAGGCAAGCCATAGGCATCGTAGCCCATAGGGTTCAGCACATTATAGCCGCAAAGCCTCTTGTAGCGGGCATAGATGTCGCTGGCAATGTAGCCAAGCGGATGACCCACGTGCAGTCCTGCCCCTGAAGGATAAGGGAACATATTCAGCACATAGAATTTCTTCTTGTGCTCATCCTCCACCACGCGGTAGGTGCCGTTCTCCACCCAACGCTTCTGCCATTTCTTCTCAATGTCTCTGAAATTGTATTCCATATATTTTCACTTTATCTCTAAACTATAAACTCTTAACCCTCTCTATTTATTATACAATCAAGGCAAATTTTTACTTTTTAGCCCCCGAAGTTCTTCGACAAGCGCTGTACGCACCAGCAGATAGTTCACAGGCACGGCAATGGCAAACACAGGGAATGGCGCCCATACCGGCGAAACTCCCAACCACACAAAGAGATTGAGCAGCACCACTTGGATAAGATAGTTTATCAGATGACTCATACCAAAGCCCATCAACTTTCCCGTCGACATCTTCACGCGGAAGGTGAATAGCGACGACAGCACATAGTTGCACGCAAAACTCACCACATACCCAATCGTGTACGCCACGTTGTGGCCACTCAGTCCAAGCAGCGCGTAGTAGACGGCATAGTGGATGGCCGTAGCGGCCACGCCCACAATGCCAAACCTCACTATCTCATACACGCGCTCCCTTGTCACCTTATCAATGGTCAATGGTTACGACAACTCCAGCATCCGCTCAATTGGTTTCACGGCGGCGGCGGCAATTGCAGCATCAACTTCCACCTGCGGCCATTCGTATTTGAGCGTGTTGTAAACCTTCAGCAACGTGTTCATCTTCATATACTGGCACTCGTTGCAATGGCACCCTATCCCACCCTCGCTCACTTCGGGCGGGACGGGATAAAGTTGTGTATCAGGACATTGCCGGCGCATCTCGTACAGAATGCCAGCCTCCGTGGCCACAATATACTCCTGGTCGGGATGCTCCACCACATACTTAAGCAGCACGGCCGTGGAACCCACCACATCAGCCAGACACAACACTGGGCCCTTGCACTCAGGATGGGCCAGCACCAGCGCCTGCGGGTGTTCGCCTTTCAAGGCCACAATTCCCTCCACAGAGAATCGCTCGTGCACGTGGCAACCACCCTGCCACAACAACATCTGCCTGCCAGTCAGGCCGTTGATATAACTGCCCAGATTATAGTCAGGGCCGAAGATGATTTTCTCGTCCTGCGGGAAAGTGTCAATCACCCGCTTCGCATTGCCGCTCGTCACCACCACATCGGTCAGAGCCTTCACGGCAGCAGTAGTGTTCACATAACTCACCACCTTATACCCAGGATGCTCCTCCTTGTAGCGGCGCAAATCGTCAGCATTGCACGAGTCGGCCAATGAGCAGCCCGCATTCAGGTCAGGGCAAAGCACCAACTTGTCAGGCGAGAGCAACTTGCACGTTTCGGCCATAAAGTGCACACCGCACATCACGATGATACGCGCATCGGTCTCTGAAGCCTTACGCGCCAACGCCAACGAGTCGCCAATGAAGTCGGCCACCTGCTGGATGCTCCCGTCAGTATAATAGTGGGCCAGCACCACAGCCTGCTTCTCATCGCACATTCTCCGTATCTCAGCCGCCAAGTCAACCTCTGCAGCCACAGGCTCGTCAATGAATCCCTGTTCCTTCCATACGTCTTTCAATTCAAAACTATCCGCTCTGGTCTTCATAACATTATCATTATTCTTTCTCTTTTTTTATTTTTAAAAATCATAAATGATTCTGATAATGAGGCGTTGATAAGTTCATAACTTAATGCCATTTCGTTTGCACGTTTCGCTTTTCAACCTCACAATATGTGTTTTCTGCAGCCATTGTTCATTTTTTGTCATTGATAATGAGGAAGCTGAAGTGGTTATACACAATTTCCAATTTCGGTGCAAATATACGAAGTTTATATCTTTTCCACGACAAAAAGAGTGGAAAAAATTCAAATTTCTTCGTAAAAACCCTAATTTTTACACTCTCTGAATCATTGCCTCTTATTTACACATAGTTTTCCACAGGTTTTTCCACACATTTATCCACCAAAATAAATTGGTTACAGCAAACCATTAGTTTGGTTCGTCCAAACTGGTAGTTTGATTACGGCAAAATCACAGTTTGGCTCGTACAAACTTTTAATAACGACAAATTGAAAAAAATTCACCCTTTTTTGGTGGTTTCAGAATAAATAACTATCTTTGCACCTGCAAAACAATAAAAAATTCATCTTAACGTGTCTTGCATCCTGCATATTGAGACGAGTACTAACGTATGTTCAGTAGCCGTCAGCGACGATTCACAAGTGATTTTCCACCAGGAAAAACACGACGGCACCAACCATTCCGAGCATTTGGGCACAATGGTCGACGAGGCCATATCGTTTACCGATAGTCACGCCATACCCTTCGATGCCGTGGCCGTCAGTTGTGGGCCTGGTTCCTACACAGGTCTGCGCATTGGCGTTTCTATGGCCAAAGGCATCTGCGCCGGGCGTGACCTGAAGTTGCTGGCCGTGCCCACGCTGGAACTGCTCTGCGTGCCTTTACTCCTCAGAGAGAACATCGACTTGGGCAATGGCGAGAAAGGACCCCTGCCCGACGATGCCCTGCTCTGCCCTATGATTGACGCCCGCCGGATGGAGGTCTATTCAGCCATCTACGACCGCAGTCTCTTCCCCCTGCGCAAGACACAGGCCGACATTGTTGAGGCCGACACCTACAAGCAATGGTTCGTCGGAAGACCGATGTTCTTCTTTGGAAACGGAGCCGCCAAGTGCCGCGATATCATCAACCATCCCAACGTACACTTTATAGACGGCATAGAACCGTTGGCCAAATGGATGCAGCCATTGGCAGAGCGGCGGCTGATAGACGGACAGACTGAAGACGTGGCCTACTTCGTGCCCTTCTACCTGAAGGACTATGTGGCCGGAATACCTAAAAAATTATTATAAACATGAATATAAAAGGACTCGACTACAATACGCAGCGCAAAAAACTGCTACTGCCTGAATACGGGCGGGAAATACAAAATATGGTGGACTATGCCGTAGCCCTGCCCAACAAAGAGGAAAGGCTCCACTGTGCCAAAACCATCGTCAAACTGATGCAAGGCAAACTGGCCCCGGCACAAAACAGCAACGACTTCGAGCAGGCACTCTGGGACCACCTCTATCTGATGAGTGGAAAACAGTTGGACATCGACTGGCCATACGACGTGAGCAACGCAGAAAAATTCCTCTCAAAGCCACAGCCACTCAAACTCCCTCAGCAGAACATCCGCATGAGGCACTACGGCAAGCTGATTGAACAACTCTTTGAAAAGCTGAAAACAATGCCTGAAGGCCCTGAGCGCGACGCACTCGCCATCGACACGGCCAACCAGATGAAGCGCGACCTGGTGCTCTGGGGACACGGTTCCATAGAGGATGCCAAGGTGGCCGACGACCTGGAGTACTATACCGACGGCATCGTCAAGATAGACCTGAACAAGACGGCCTTGCAAAACTTCGTGCCCTCCAGCGAGATGGCAGCCAAGAAAGGAAAGAAAAGGAAAAACTAAAACACGCTCGCAATGGCAGCATTCATCATAGAGGGAGGACACTCACTCAGCGGCACCATCATACCGCAGGGCGCGAAAAACGAGGCCCTGCAGGTCATCTGTGCCACGCTGCTCACCAGCGAGGAAGTGGTCATCGACAACATCCCCAACATACGCGACGTGCAGAACCTCATCCAACTGTTGCGCGACATTGGGGTGACGGTGAATCCTGTGGGTGCAAACGGCTATTCGTTCCAGGCCTCCCACTTGGACCTCGACTTCCTGCAAAGCAGGGAGTTCGTGGAAAAATGCGCACAACTGCGCGGCTCGGTCATGCTCATCGGCCCCCTGCTGGCCCGTATGGGTAAGGCAACAATTGCCAAACCTGGCGGCGACAAGATTGGCCGCCGCCGTCTGGACACCCATTTCCTGGGCTTCGAGCGGCTGGGCGCCCATTTCCACCACGTGGCCGAAAAGGGTGTTTATGAGATTACCGACGCGGGAGGCCTGAAGGGCAGTTATATGCTGCTCGACGAGGCATCGGTCACAGGTACGGCCAACATCATTATGGCTGCCGTACTGGCAAAGGGCACCACCACTATTTATAATGCCGCCTGCGAACCTTACGTGCAACAACTTTGCCGGATGCTTTGCCGGATGGGCGCACGCATCAGCGGCATCGCCTCCAATCTGCTCACCATCGAAGGTGTGGAAAGTCTGGGCGGTTGCAGCCACACCATCCTGCCCGATATGATTGAGGTGGGGTCGTTCATCGGAATGGCCGCAATGGTGGGCAACGGCATCCGCATCAGCCACGTCTCGATGCCCGACCTGGGCATCATTCCCAATACGTTCCGCCGAATGGGCATCAAGGTGAAGGAAGAGGGCGACGACCTCTTTGTGCCACGAATGATGCACTACGAAATCCAGTCGTTCATCGACGGCACCACGATGACGCTGGCCGATGCCCCCTGGCCAGGCCTCACGCCCGACCTTATCTCTGTGCTCATCACGGTGGCCACGCAGGCACGTGGTTCTGTGCTTTTCCACCAGAAGATGTTCGAGAGCCGCCTCTTCTTCGTCGACAAACTCATTGATATGGGTGCGCAAATCATACTCTGCGACCCCCATCGTGCCGTCGTTGTGGGCCACGACCGCAAAGTACAGTTGCGCGGCGGACGGATGTCGAGTCCTGACATTCGTGCGGGCATCGCCCTGCTCATTGCCGCACTTAGCGCAAAGGGCACCAGCCGCATCGACAACATCGAGCAGATAGACCGTGGTTACGAGAACATTGAAGGACGCCTCAACGCTTTGGGCGCCAAAATAATAAGGGTATAGGAAATGATCAGGGAGGAAGATGTCTATCGCATTGGCCGGCTGGGCAAGACCCACGGCGTGAGGGGCGAAATCTCGTTCCTCTTCGACGATGATGTCTTCGACCGTGCCGATGCTGACTACCTCGTGCTGGAGGTCGACGGCATACTGGTGCCCTTCTTCATCGAGGAATACCGCTTCAAGAGCGACTCGACGGCCATCCTCAAACTGGAGGATGTGGACACCCAGGAGCGGGCACGCCAGTTGACAGGCACCGACGTCTATTTCCCAAAGGCGCTCGTGCCACACGACGACGAGGAACAACTATCGCTGGCCTTCCTTGTGGGCTTTACCATTATCGACGAGGCCAGCGGCAAGGACATTGGCCGCATAGCCGCCATCGACGACTCGACGGCCAACACGCTCTTTGAACTGGAAGACGGTCGCCTCATTCCTGCCACCGACGACTTTGTCACCCACATCGACACAGAGCAGCAATTGCTCAAGATGCAATTGCCGGAAGGCCTGCTTACACTTTGAAAAACGATATATAACTCTAAATTATTAACTTACTAACTTAACATTGATGGTATGAAATTTACAAGACTGAAAAATCTGCTGGTAGCAGTCGTCTGCCTTTTTGCAGGCGTACAGGCACAGGCTCAGTTCCAGGGAAGTGTGGAGCAATACCCCACATCCGGCTATGAGTCCTTGCCCATTTCATTCAAGTTGTCGGAAGTGGCCTCGGCCCTTGAGACAGACGAGTCAACACTGGCTACGGCCCTGCAGACCTACATTGCCGCAGAGGCCCCCGACCCATTGCTCTTCTCGCTTGTGGTCAATGGCGAAGACGTGGCTTGGACAGACGCCACCAAGGCCAACGGCAACGGCTTCTGGATGACTGTCGACGGCCAGCCAACGGCTTGGGGCGAAGAATCTGCCTTCTTCTTCACGCCCGCCGTAGAGACTGAAGAGGGCAAAGGTGACGTGAACGAGGACACCCAAGTGGATGTGGCCGACATCTCGTCGGTGCTCACCGTGATGGCCAGTTCGGAAACCGACCCCAAGGCCGACGTGAACGGAGACGGCGAAGTGGACGTGGCCGACATCTCGACCATTCTCACCATTATGGCTGGTGGTAGTGCCGGTGGCAACCTGGTGTTCTACGTCGGACAGATGCCCGACGTGATGCAGGGCGGAGAGACTGCAAAGGCTACCGTCAAGCTGACCTTCAACGGCAAGAGCACAACCTTTGACATCGCCCTGAACGTCAAAGCAAAGCCGGTGTACAACGTGCCAGAGCCTACGCTCTTGGAGAACCAACTGAACATCGTAGGCGAGCAGGAGTGCATCGTGGAGCAGTATCCGCGTGGTGGCTACGATACCGATGCCGTGACTGTTGAACTTACTAATGTGGGCACTCTGCTTGGCATTCCTGATATGCACCTCCTGGAGGATCAGATTGCAAGCGTGCTCTACACCACTTGGTACAACGACGGTGACGTGGAGAGCGGAGGCGGCCTGAAGAAAGACTCGCTCACCAATACGCCAACAGGTGAGGGTTACGGATTCTGGTATCATGCCGTTCAGAACGCTGAAGGTATTGAGGACGGAGAGGTGGCTGCCACAGGATGGGGCGGCACAGACAAGTTCTTTATGAACAATTTCACCTACGACGTGGAGGCTGGTACCCTGACTTGCCAGTTGGGACAGTATCCTGGCGTATTGAAGGACAACGAGGAATGGTTCGCTTACGTCTATCTCATCTACGGAGAGAAGGCTTATCGCATCAAGTACACCCTGAAGGTGATGGAGAAGGAACAGGGAAGCGGATTGGCCGCCTACACCAAGGTGGGTGAGGCCGTTGCCAATGTGGAGCAAGAGCCTACCGATGACTATTCGGTAGTCTCCGTCAGACCCGATATGGAAGCCATTGCATCAGCACTCGGATGTGAGGTCAGTGCCATTGGTATGGTGGCTCTCGACGACAAGGACAACTTCGGTAACTCAACAGCAAACAATGGCGGCTTCTGGTTCAGCGATGCCGGTACTGTTGTTGCTTGGGGTGGAAGCGCAGCCATGTTCATCGAGCCTCTCAACTCCGGCGACTATTCCGTCCTGAGTGTGGGCCAGTATCCCGGCCACTTCGCCATTGGCGATGAAGCCAGTGCCAGCATCTACTTTATGAACGGTGACAACTACTACCAGTACACCGTGAACCTGAAGATTGTGGAGCCGACACTGGTTGAGCACGGTTTCCAGAGTGTGGCCACACGTGCAGCCATGATTCAGGCAGTACCCTCAGGTTCTGAGTATCCTATAGATGCTAAGTTCGATATTTCCCTCGATGACATTGAGGCACTCATTGGTACACGCACTCCTGAACTTTACGGTCTGAACAATGACTCTGTTGCCAGCCTTAAGGGACTATATTCAAAGGCACATAGTTGTGACCCAAAGCCTGGTTTCTGGCTCGATAAGGACGGCTATGTAACTGTATGGGCCGATGCCAATTCCCGCGTTGGTATTTGTTATGCCAATGGTCAGTTCCAGTTCTTCCAGTATCCCAACAGAAATAGTGTGGGCGATAACTTCAAGTCCACGCTCTTCTTAGTGAATGAGGAGACTGAGAAGATGATTACCATCAACTTCACCGTGAGTTTCGTTGACAGGATTGTTCCCATTGAGATTGTCGGTAGCGAGAACATCACCCTGCCTGTGGACAACGTGCAGGTAAAGTTTGACGTTGAGAAAGCCTGCGATGCATTGTTTATTTCCGTCGATGAGTTGTTGAATCCCAACAACTACTATTTCCGTGGACTCACTACTGAGGGTATCTTCGGCGAGGCACAAAATGCCGACAACGGACTGAGTTTCGACCTTAACGGCGGCTACGACGGCCTTGGCGACATTTACTTCACCATAGAGCAGGATGGCGACGATGTCATCTTCAATATCGCACCGTTTGGTGAGGTGGAAGATGACTTCAGCGTTGATGCCCAGTTCTGTATCGAAGTGAACGACCAGCGTTACATCTACTACGTGAAGTTTGTTTCGCCTGCTCTTTATGAGTAAAGGTTGAGACGTACTGAATGAATTGAACGGATTTAAGCACCTTCGCTTAAATCCGTTCAATTTGTTTATCCGTAACAGTTATTGTTTCTTGAAGTCGTTGAGTTTCTTCTTCCAGTAGGCCCGCAAGTCGCTCCACTTATAGTAATAAGGTGTGGCGGTGGGCTGAACGGGCAGGGTGGCCTCGCGCTCGTTGAGCAGGGCTTTCACCAGAATGTCGCCGCCAGCCTTCTTCGGCTTGTAGAAGATGAGTTGGATGTTACAGCCCATAGGATAGATTTTGTAGTTCTGCCAGTGCAGGTCCAGTTCGTCCAGATTCTCAACGGCCACGCCGCAGGAGTCGAGTTCCATCAGACAGGCCAACGGCAACACGCACACTTCGTGGCCGAAGCGCATAGTGGCCTGGGTCTTTCCCAGTTGCACGCACGTGTCGGCGGTCTCGATGATGTTTGTCAGCAGATTGAATTGAGAGAAAGGCATTACGCCCTTGGTTAGCGGAGCGGCTCCGTAGTTCACATACCAGCCCACGTTCTGGATGCGCCACTGGTCGTAGATTTCTTCAGGGGTGAATAGTTTGGTCAGGTCGAGTGCGCCCTCTTCGTGGCTCTGCATATTGATGCACACCTCGAAGAGATGGATCATAAAGGTCTTCTTGTCGATGCTGTCTGATGTCCATTTCTGGTCGTTGAAGAGCACATTCATCAACCTGTTGGGGTGAGTGTTGCGTTGGGCAAATTCGTGGCGTGCGGGCCAGGTTTTGTCGCCCTCTTCCTTCACCACACCCTCCCATCGCTGGTTCAGGTAGTATTGCAGGGCGTCGCTCACGTCGTTGTGGATGCGGGCCGTCGGGTTGGCGGCCATCAGTTCCTCGCACTCGGCCACCATCGAGAGGATGCATCGGTTCACGGTCGTGCTTCGGGCATCGATGGCCACGCCTTTTGTCTTGAAAATCTCAGGGAAGTGCTGGGCGATGCGTCGCCCAATGCCGTGGTGCTGGCGCTCGCCAATGGTGGTCAGGTCACCCAGACGCCTGTTTGTGGTCTTGTTGAAGATTTCCAGTTTGCGTAGTGTCTCCTGGCCCTCGCGGGTCAGTTTGCCCTCCTGGCGGGCTTTGCGTAGCGGACGGATGACGCGCTCGTAGTCGTCCTTGCCGATGAGCCAGCGCGAGCCGTGCCGTCCGTAGTGTGAGAAGTAGAAAGGGGTGTAGCCCTTGGGCGGCTTGGTGTAGTTGAAACTGGGCAGTTGGCGGTCGTAGTCCAGATAGTTGGAGCCGGCCAGCCACACGTTCTTGCCAATCTCTTCGCGTGCTGTCTGTGCTGAGGCAGAAAGCAGGCCCCCGCACAGCATCATCGTTACAAATAGTTTCTTCATAAATCTGAATGGAAATAAAATTTTGGCAAAAGTACGGAAAAAACGGTAAACTACCAAACTTTTCATTTAGAATGTGATACGGACTAAAGGCACGTTTGCCTTGATTTAGCGCAAGATATTTAGGCGGAAAATAACAAAAAGATAGTTTTTTAATAAAAAAAACGATAAAATGTTTGGTATTTCAAAGAAATGCTTTACCTTTGCACCCGAAAATAAGAAAAATATAAATTTCAGCTTAATAACTAACAAAAAAAAGGTAAAAGATTATGAATGCAGCACAAGTGGTTGAGTCTCTGAAGCAGAGATTTCCCAATGAGCCGGAGTACATCCAGGCCGTGAGTCAGGTTCTTCCCACCATCGAGGAGGAGTACAACAAGCATCCTGAGTTTGAAAAGTCAAATTTGATTGAGCGTCTGTGCATACCCGACCGTGTGCTGGAGTTCCGCGTCACGTGGGTTGACGACCAGGGCAAGGTTCAGACCAATATGGGCTATCGCATCCAGCACAACAACGCCATTGGCCCGTACAAAGGCGGCATTCGTTATCACAAGTCTGTGAATCTGGGTATTCTGAAGTTCCTGGCTTTCGAGCAGACCTTCAAGAACTCGCTGACCACTCTGCCTATGGGCGGTGCAAAGGGTGGTAGTGACTTCTCGCCCCGTGGCAAGAGCGACGCCGAGGTGATGCGCTTCTGCCAGGCCTTTATGAACGAACTTTATCGTCACATTGGTCCCGATGAGGACGTTCCCGCAGGCGATATCGGCGTTGGCGGCCGTGAGGTTGGCTATCTCTTCGGACAATACAAGAAACTCACCCACCAGTTCCAGGGTGTGCTCACCGGCAAGGGCATTCAGTTTGGCGGTTCACTCATCCGTCCTGAGGCTACCGGTTATGGTTGCGTCTATTTCCTCACCTCGATGCTGGCCACTCGCGGCATTGAACTGAAGGGCAAGAAGGTGCTGATTTCAGGTGCCGGTAACGTGGCCCAGTATGCTGCCGAGAAGTGTCTCCAGTTGGGTGCCACCGTGCTGACAATGTCTGACTCCGACGGTTACATCTACGATCCCGATGGCATCGACCGTGCAAAACTCGACTACATTATGGAGTTGAAGAACATTGAGCGCGGACGTATCAAGGAGTATGTCGAGGAGTACCCGACGGCCGTCTATCACGAGGGTGAGCGTCCCTGGCACGAGAAGGCCGACATTGCCCTGCCTTGCGCTACGCAGAACGAGATTAACGGCGAGCAGGCCCAGGCTCTTGTCGACAATGGTGTCATCGCCGTTGCTGAGGGTGCCAATATGCCTTCGCTGCCCGAGGCCATCAAGATTTTCCAGGACAACAAACTGCTCTATGCCCCTGGCAAGGCATCAAACGCCGGTGGTGTGTCGGTGTCGGGTCTTGAGATGAGCCAGAACTCGGAGCGCCTCTCCTGGACTGCCAAGGAGGTTGACGACTATCTGAAGCGCATTATGAACGATATCCACGAGAATTGTGTGAAGTATGGCACACAGGCCGACGGTTACATCAACTACGTGAAGGGCGCCAATGTGGCCGGCTTTATGAAGGTGGCCAAGGCTATGATGGCTCAGGGCATCGTATAAGATACGAGGACACAACACAAACACTTTTCCATAGACGAATCCCCCGACCGTAGGTTATGGTCGGGGGATTTTTCTGCTTCGTCGTTCATTTCTTGCGTGGCTTGCGTCTGGCCCAGCCCTCTTCGCTGAAGTCAGGCTGCCGGCCGCGCAGTTCGCGAGGCTTGGGGTGCATCAGCTGCTGCCAGTCGTCGCGGCGGTGCTGTCTGCCTCGTGCCGGCTTTTCCGGTCTTTCGGCGGCAGCCACGGGCTTGTCGTCCTCGGCGTTGCAGCGCACTATGCGGCCTTTGTAGCGTATGCCCGTGAGTTGCGTCATCACCTTGAGCGCATCCTTTTCAGGCACCTCGAAGTAGGCGATGCTCTCCAGCAGGTCGATGTGGCCCACCTGCTGACGCCCGCCCACGTAGCGGTTGAGCGTCTGCATCAGTTCGCCAGGGTAGAAGCCGTCGCGCTTGCCCAGGTTGATGAAGAGTCGTTTGTAGCCTTTCTCGGCCTTGTTCAGGCGTTTCTGACGGTCGGTCTGCGGCTTTTTCTCCTTCTTCTCCTTTTCCTTCACCACCTCAATCTCTGGTGCGTCGGCGTAGTAGGCCAGGAAGCGTCCGAACTCCATCGAGACGATTTTCTTGATGATTTCCTCTTTGTCGATGTACTCAAAGTAGCGGTTGATGTCGACCATAAAGGGTGCAATCTCTTCGTCGTCCACGTCGGTCTTCACAATCTGGTCCATCACCTTGAAGAGTTGTTTCTTGCAGATTTCCTGTGCCGACGGGATGGGCAGTTCCTCGAATTTCTTGCCAATCTCCTTCTCTATGTTGCGAATCTTCTGCTTCTCCTTCGAGTGGACGATGCTGATGGAAGTGCCTTTCTTGCCTGCGCGGCCTGTGCGCCCGGAGCGGTGGGTGTAGTTCTCAATGTCGGATGGCAGCCCGTAGTTGATGACGTGTGTCAGGTCGTCCACATCCAGTCCGCGTGCCGCTACATCGGTGGCGACGAGCAACTGGGTGAGGTGCTGGCGGAATTTCTGCATCGTCAGGTCGCGCTGTTGTTGCGAGAGGTCTCCGTGCAGGGCCTCGGCATTGTAGCCGTCGCGTATGAGATTGTCGGCCACTTCCTGCGTCTCCAACTTGGTCCGGCAGAAAATGATGGCGAAGATTTTGGGGTAGTAGTCCACTATTCGCTTCAGGGCCAGATACTTGTCCTTTGCCTGCACCATAAAGTAGATGTGGTTCACGTTCTCAGCCCCCTCGTTTCGGCTGCCAATCACAATCTCTTCGTGGTTGTGCAAGTATTGCTTGGCAATTCGCTCAATTTCGCGGCTCATCGTGGCCGAGAACATCAGAGTGCCGTGCTCTTCAGGTAGTGCGTCGAAAATCTCGTTGATGCTGTCGGCGAAACCCATATTGAGCATTTCGTCGGCCTCGTCGAGCACAATGTTGGCCACACCCTCCAGATGTGCCACGCCCCTGTTTTTAAGGTCAATCAATCGGCCGGGCGTGGCCACGATAATCTGCACGCCCTTGCGCAACGAGCGTATTTGCGGTTCGATGGCCGCTCCGCCATAGACAGCCTCCACGTGGATGCCGTCCAGGTATTTGGCAAAGTCGCGCAGGTCGCCGGCTATCTGCAAACACAACTCGCGTGTGGGGCTGAGTATCAGTGCCTGCGTGTTGCGGTTGTCGGTGTCTATGCGTTGTAGCAGGGGAATGCCGAAGGCGGCCGTTTTGCCTGTGCCCGTCTGTGCGAGTGCAATCACGTCCTGCCGCCCTTCTATCAGGAAGGGGATAACCGCTTCCTGTACTGGCATCGGCGACACGAATCCCAGTTCTTCAATGGCGCGGCGTATGGGGCTGCTCACGCCCAGTTCTTCAAATGTTTTCATAATGACGATGTGATGGTTGCAAGTTGATTAATTCTCTTTCCAGAACGAGCGGGTGAAGAGCACCAAGATGGCCACGATTTCCAGACGGCCGACAAGCATCAGGAAGGAGCAGAGCCATTTGAGGCCCACAGAGAGGTCGGCCCACGACATCTGCGGGCCCATATTTGTGTCAAGACCGGCGCCGATGTTGCAGATGAGGCTCAAAGAAATGGTGATGGCATTGGTGATGTCGATGCCGCTAACGGCCATAATGGCAGTAATGGCGGTCAAGGCGATGAGATAAAGCGTGAAGAAGGCCAGCAACGACACCAACTTGCCCTGTGGGATGCTCTGGCCGTTCATCTTTACCGGCAACACGGCATTGGGGTGGAGGATGTGTCGGAACTCATTGCGTAGCACCTTCAGCAGCATCAGCACGCGGATGCTCTTGAATCCGCCCGTGGTACTGCCAGCGCAGGCGCCAATGAACATCAGCAGCCACAGGATGCCCCAGGTGAGCCTGGGCCACATACCCGCATCGGTACAGGAAAGGCCGGTGGTGGTGATAAACGACACTACCTGGAACAGGGCCGAGCGGAAGGCCAGTTCTATGGAATAGTCCATACTGGTGAGCAGGAGGTACATAATCCACAACGTGGCGATGGCAATGACAGAGAGATAAAACCGGAACTCAGAGTTGCGCCACACCAAGCCCACTTTCCCCTTGATGAGGCCAATGTAGAGCAGAGTGAAGTTGATGCCGGAGAGGAACTGGAACAGGATGGCCAGATACTCCACCAGTGGCGAGGCCAGGAAAATGGTGCCGTTGTGGGTGGAGAATCCGCCTGTGGCCGTGGTCGACATAGAGTAGTTGGTGGCGTCGAACCAGTCCATACCTGCTGCCCAGAAAGAGAAAGCGCAGGCCACGGTGAGAAAGATATAGATGCTCCAAATCCACTTGGCAAAGGTGGAGAGTCGCGGGTGCATCTTCGAGCGCATAGGGCCGGTGGCCTCGGCGGCAAACACCTTCACGCTTCCGCCCACAAGTTGTGGCAACAGGGCTACGGTGAAGAACACGATTCCCAAGCCGCCAATCCATTGCATCAGCGACCGCCAGAAGAGCAGACCGTGGGGCAAAGACTCCACGTCGTCAATGACGGTAGCGCCCGTAGTGGTAAATCCCGACATTGTCTCGAAATAGGCGTCGGTGAGGCTGGTTACTGAGCCGTGGATGAGGAAGGGGAACATCCCAAAGAACGAGAACACCACCCAGGTGAGCGTCACCACCACGTAGGCGTCGCGGCGGCTCAAGGAGTTTTCAGCCTCGTGGCCAAAGAAAAGGAAGAGAAACGCGGAGCCGAAGGTGAGGAACGTGGACATAATGAAGGCCATCACGTCGTCTTCGTGGAAGGTGAAGGCCATTGCCAGGCAGCAGCCCATAAAGAACGCCTCGATGAAGAGCAACGAACCCAGAATCTTTGAAATAATCCTAAAGTTTATCACCATACCAAACTCCTACCACAATTGTGATTTCTTGAAGAATTTCTCGGCTTTCTCCAGATAGTGCTTATGGCAGAACACCATCACCGAGTCGCCGGCCACAATTTGCGTGTTGCCGTTGACGAGGATGCCGTCGTTGCCGCGCACCAGTCCGCCGATGGTCATCCCCGAGGGGAGGCCCAGTTCCTTGACGGGCTTGCGCGTCACCTTCGAGCCTTCGGCGGCCACAAACTCGGCCACTTCGGCATCGAGCATCATCAGCGAGCGCAGGCTGCGCACGTCGGCCCGCATCATCATCTGGAAGATGTGGCTGGCGGCCACCGTCTTCTTGTTGATGATGGTGCCAATGTCGAGGCTTTCGGCCATTGGGACGTAGTCCAGGTTTTCGACCATTGCCACCGTCTTTCTGACGCCCAGTTTCTTTGCCGCCAGGCAGGCCAGTATGTTGGTTTCGGCATTGCCGGTCAGGGCCACGAAGGCCTGCGTGTGGCGTATGCCCTCCTCGTCGAGCAGGCCCAGGTCGCGTCCGTCGCCGTGGATGACCATAGCGTCGGTGTCGGCCAGGAGTTGGTTCAGTCGCTCACAACGGGCTGCCGAGTGCTCAATGATTTTCAGATTCATCGAGTCGGGCATAGTCAGCGCGGCCCTGACAGCCGTCTTGCCGCCGCCCATAATGATGACGTTGTGCACGTCCTCGTAGTGCTCCTTGCCCACAATCTTGCGGATATAGGGGATATAGTCCTTGGTGGTCATAAAGTAGGCCAGGTCGCCCAGGTTCAGTTCGTCGAATCCGCTGGGGATGATGGTGTCGTCGTCGCGGCTGATGGCCACCACGTGGTAGGGGTCGTCCGGGCCGCAGAGGTCTTTAAGCGGCTGGTTCAGTATCTCGCAACCTTCGCGCAACTTGATGCCCAGGAGGACGAGTGCGCCGTCGTGGACGTCTAATCGCTGACGTGCCCACGACATCTTCAGGCCGTTGATGATGTCGATGGCGGCCAACACCTCGGGATAGACCAGCGAGTCGATGCCCAGGTCGTTGAAGAACTTCAGGTTCTGCGGTTGCAGATACTCGTAGTTGTCTATGCGTGCCACCGTTTTCTTGGCGCCCAAAGCGTGGGCCAGGGCGCAGGCCGTGATGTTGCGGCTCTCGTAGCGTGTGACACCCACGAAGAGGTCGGCATTGTCCACGCCGGCATCTTTCAGGGTTTTGATGCTCGTGGGCGAGTCGTTCAGCGCCATAATGTCGTAGTTGGCATCTACGCCCTCCAACCGCTCCTCGTCGTCGTCGATGAGTACGCAATCGTGATGCTCCGTTGAGAGTAACTTCGACAGGTGTGTTCCTACGGCTCCTGCGCCGGCAATGACTATTTTCATATCATTTAAGTCTTATCTCTAAACTCTCATCTCTCATCTCTCAACACCCTGATGATGCTGTCTTTGTCGAGTCCTGCAATCTTGCGCAACTCTGCCACGGTGCCGTGCTCCACGAACTGGTCGGGCAGGCCCAGGCGGGTGACTTGGGGCGTGTAGCCGTGGTCGCTCATCCATTCCAGAACGGCGGAGCCGAGACCGCCCTGACGTGCGCCGTCCTCTATGGTGACGATGCGCTTGAAGCGCTGGCCCACTTCGTGGAGGATGTCCTCGTCCAAAGGCTTGAGGAAACGCATATCATAGTGCGCGATAGAGGGTTGAGAGACTTCAGTCTTGTCTCCCAACTCAAAACTATTGTCTCTCAACAACGCCTCCACATCGTTGCCGATGGGGCCGATGGTCAGCACGGCAATGTCGTTGCCGTCGTGGAGTTTGCGCCCTGTGCCCACCTTGATTTCCTCCAAGGGGCAACGCCAGTCGGTGAGCACTCCCCTACCCCTCGGATAGCGGATGACGAAGGGTCCTTTGTCAGGCAATTGGGCGGTATACATCAGTCGGCGCAACTCGTGCTCGTCCATCGGCGAGCAGATGGTCAGATTGGGTATGGGTCGCAGGGCGGCCAGGTCGAAAGCGCCGTGGTGCGTAGGGCCGTCTTCACCAACGAGGCCGGCACGGTCGAGACAGAGCACTACGGGCAACCGGAGGATGGCCACATCGTGGATGACGTTGTCGTAGGCACGCTGGGCGAAGGCCGAGTAGATGTTGCAGAAAGGCACCATCCCCTCTTTGGCCATACCGGCCGAGAAAGTGACGGCGTGCCCCTCGGCAATGCCCACGTCGAACATACGGTCGGGCAACTCCTTCATCGCAATATTCATCGAGCAACCTGTAGGCATAGCGGGCGTGACACCCACGATTTTCGGATTCTGGCGGGCCAGTTCCAGCAACGTGTGTCCGAAGACTTCCTGGAACTTCGGCGGCTTACCATCGCTATCGCCCTCCAGCAGTTCGCCCGTGTCGGGGTCGAACTTGCCTGGGGCGTGCCACACGGGCTTGTAGTTCTCGGCAGGAGCGTAGCCGTGGCCCTTCTTCGTGTGCAAATGGAGCAACTTGGGCCCGTGCATATCCTTCAGTTGTCGCAATATGCGCACCAGTTCCTTCACATCGTGGCCGTCGAAGGGGCCGAAGTAGCGGATGTTCATTCCCTCGAAGATATTCTGCTGGCGGGCGATGACGCTCTTCAGCGCATTGGTCAGGCGGATGATGCCCTTCCGTCGGTCTTCCTTGAGCATACCGTGGGTGCGCATCCATTGCGACACGCGGAAGCGCACGCGGTTGTAGGTCTCGTTGGTGTCGAGATTCAGCAGATACTGCTCCATTCCGCCCACGGCGCGGTCGATGGACATATCGTTGTCGTTGAGCACGATGAGCATATCGTTAGGGCTGGACGACACGTTGTTCAGGCCCTCGAAGGCCAGTCCGCCACTCATTGCACCATCGCCGATGACGGCCACCACCTTCCGCTTGCCACCAGCCGCCACCGCCATACCCAGCGCGGCGGAAATGCTGTTCGACGCGTGGCCGCAGATGAACGAGTCGTATTCGCTCTCTTCAGGCGAGGGGAAAGGCTTGATGCCGCCCAGTTTGCGGTTGGTGGAGAACTGTTCGCGCCGCCCCGTCAGAATCTTGTGGCCGTAAGCCTGGTGGCCAACGTCCCAGACAATGCGGTCGTCGGGCGTGTTGAACACATAGTGCAAGGCCACCGTCAACTCCACCACGCCCAGGCTCGACGCCAGGTGGCCCGGGTTCACCGACAGTTCCTGCACAATGTCTTCGCGCAGTTCAGCGCACAACTGGGGCAGCTGTTCGATGGAGAGCTGTCGCAGTTGGGCGGGATGATCTATGGTACAGAGTATTTCTTGTTTCTTAGATTCCACAGAGTAGATTTGGTTTATTTCGCCGCAAAGATACAACTTTTCCTGTAAACGGCAAAAGAAACTGGCCTAAATTTGCAGTATAGCAGACTTTTGTTTCTCCAGGCTGAAAATTTGGTTCGTCCAAACCAGGAGTTTGGTTCGTCCAAACTGGTAGTTTGGTTCGTCCTTTCTCATAGTTTGGTTCGTCCAAATTTTTCGGCATTTTTCACCCAATTGCGTTAATTCTCCAAAAATAGGTTGGTAATTCAGCTATTTTTCGTATTTTTGCAGCATCCTTAAACAAGATGATGTATTATGATCAACCGACAACTGTTGCAGCCTGAGAGTATCGTCGTGATTGGCGGCTCGAACAATGTGCACAAGCCAGGCGGTGCTGTGGTGAGAAATCTGTTGAGTGGCGGCTATAGCGGCACGCTGCGCGTGGTGAACCCGAAGGAGGACGAGGTGCAGGGCATCAAGGCCTTCCACGATGCCCGCGAGCTGCCGCCCACCGACCTGGCCATCCTGGTGGTGGCCGCCCGCTTCTGTCCGCAATATGTGGAACTGCTGGCCAGCGAGAAGGGCGTCAAGGCCTTCATCATCATTTCGGCGGGCTTTGGCGAGGAAACGCCCGAAGGAGCCGTGCTGGAACAGCAGATACTGGATGCGTGCGAGAAGTATGGTTGTGCGCTGATAGGCCCCAACTGCATCGGCCTGCTCACGCGCTGGCACCATTCGGTGTTCACCAAACCCATCCCGCAACTGAACCCCAAGGGCGTGGATTTCATTTCCGGCTCGGGGGCCACGGCGGTCTTCATCCTGGAGAGTGCCGTGACGAAAGGCTTGCAGTTCAACTCAGTATGGTCAATCGGCAACGGGCGGCAGATAGGCATTGAGGACGTGCTGGAATATATGGACGAAAACTTCGACCCGGAGCGCGACTCGCCAGTAAAGCTGCTTTACATAGAAAACATAGCCGACCCCGACAAACTGCTCTTCCACGCCACCAGCCTCATACGCAAAGGATGCCGCATCGCCGCCATCAAAGCGGGGTCGTCGTCGGCAGGCAGCCGCGCCGCCAGCAGTCACACGGGAGCCATTGCCAGCAGCGATGCTGCCGTAGAGGCCCTCTTCCGTAAGGCCGGCATCGTCAGGTGCTTCTCACGCGAGGAACTGACCACCGTGGGGTGTATCTTCAATTCCACCGACTCCGCTCTCAGTTCCCAACTGAACATTGCCATTATCACTCACGCCGGAGGCCCAGGCGTGATGCTCACCGACGCGCTGTCGAAAGGCGGCATCAACGTGCCTGCCCTCTTTGGCCCTGTGGCCGACGAACTGAAACAGAAGCTGCTGCCCGGCTCGTCGGTGGCCAACCCCATCGACATTTTAGCCACGGCACAGCCGGAACATCTGGCCACGGCCATCGACTATTGCGAACAGCGGTTTGACGAGATAGATGCCATTATGGTCATTTTCGGCACGCCTGGCCTGGTGAAGGTGTTTGAAATCTACGATGTGCTGCACAAGAAGATGATGACTTGCCGCAAGCCCATCTTCCCCATCCTGCCCAGTGTGAACACGGCCGGGCCGGAGGTGCAGGAGTTTCTCAGGAAGGGCCACGTGAACTTCAGCGACGAGGTGACGCTGGCCACAGCACTCACCCAGGTGATGAAGACGCCCGCCCCTGCCGACCAGAACGTGGTGGTGAACGGGGTCGATGTGCCTCGCATCCGTAAAATCATCGACGGTATAGACAGTCAGGGTTTTCTTCAGCCGGAGACGGTGCATGCCCTGCTTTCTGCCGCTGGCATTCCCACGGTGCCTGAGTTCGTCAGCGCCGACAGAGACGAGGTGCTGGCCTTTGCAGAGAAGACGGGCTATCCCGTGGTGGCAAAGGTGGTGGGGCCGGTGCATAAGAGCGACGTGGGCGGTGTAGCCCTGAACATCCGCTCAAAAGAGGTGCTGAGTGCTGAGTTCGACCGTATGATGTGTATCGACGGGGCTACGGCGGTGATGGTGCAGAAGATGATTCGTGGCACAGAACTCTTCATCGGGGCGAAGTATGAACCGCGCTTCGGCCACGTGGTGCTCTGCGGACTGGGCGGCATCTTCGTGGAGGTGCTGAAGGACGTGAGTAGCGGCTTGGCTCCCCTTTCCTATGAGGAGGCCCACTCGATGATTCACTCGCTGCGCGGCTATAAGATATTGAAAGGTACGCGGGGACAGAAGGGCATCAACGAGCGGAAATATGCCGAGATTATCGTTCGCCTCTCTACCCTGCTCCGCTTCGCCACTGAGATTAAGGAAATGGACATCAACCCCCTGCTGGCCGACGAGCAGGATGTCATTGCTGTTGACGCCCGTATTCTGGTGGAGAAGGGCTGACGCCGAGCCGCTCCAGGTTCTTTTGTGCTTGAGGCAGTCCTTGCAGGGCTGCCTTTTCTATCCAGTAGTGGGCGCTGTCGCTGTCGGCTTTCACGCCAAGCCCGTCGCGCAGCATCCGCCCCAGGTTGTTCTGGGCGGCGGCGTGGCCTTTCAGAGCGGCTTGCTTGTACCAATAGAAGGCGGAGTCGTAGTTCTGGACTACTCCCCTACCCGACTGGTACATCCAGCCTAAGTTCGACTGTGCCAGCACGTTACCCTGACAGGCAGCCAACAGGAACCAGCGGGCGGCCTCGTTGTAGTCTTGCTTGACGCCCTGCCCGTCCTTGTACATCACGCCGAGGTTGTTCTGTGCCTCCGAAAGGCCCTGCTCGGCGGCCTTGCGGTACCATTCGGCGGCATCCTCATACCGCCCTGCGGCGTCGTAGCGCAAGGCCGTCTTCATCAGTTCTGACGGGTCGCCCTTTTCGGGTGTGTGCGTGCAGGCCGTCAGCAGCAGTAGTGGAATCAAGAGTCTTCGCATAGTTGTCTTGCAATGAAGTGATTAGCTGTTCGCCGGGGCTGATGCAGGGCGACTTTGTAGTGGGCGCAAATGGCTCAGCCACCCCCCCTTAGTGCGCCTCCAGCCAGTTATCGCCCCAGCCGCTGTCAGCCACCAGCGGCACTGCCAACTGCAGCGCCTGCTGCATCTCCTCAAGCACGATAGCCTCCACCCTACCCTTCTCTTCTGGCACAACGGAGAAGTTCAGTTCATCGTGCACCTGGAGAATCATCTTCGACTGGATGCCTTAGCTGATTGTAGTCTGCCGAGAAGTAGAGACAGCCTGGCTCCGAAAAGAAAGCCTTTCGTATCTCCTCCCCCCGCCCCTATAAGGGGAGGGGTTGGGGGAGGGGTATTCTCAGCTGTTTGCACAGGGCTTTATCCCTCTCCTTGATGGGCGGGTGGAGTGGTGGAAGCTCCTTCCTGTGTAGCTTTTGGTAGCGTATTATGGAACAAATTTATATATTATATCTTGCTTAACTCATATTTTTGAAGGAGTTCAATAGTGCTTTCATCAGGATATAATATCATCCTGCGTTTAACCCAATTTATAAAATCAGATTCACTTGTGAATTGAACATTAAAAATTTTGGTGTTGCTTTTATTATATCGGTTTTCAATATCAAGTATTACATTATTTTTAATTCCTTTCTCTAAGTTCCTTAAGGTTTCATCACTAATTAAGATTAGATTGGTGTCCTCGAAATACTCTTTGTTAGCGTAACCTCCTAGATTGCCTATAATTTGATAGAATATGTTCATATCAATACCTGTAATATCAGGTACAAAGATTTCCTTTTGTGATATAGGATTTTTGTCTTCTTCGTATATTAGAGGTGAAGACACTCGAGAAATGAATGTCTTTCCGTTAATCGTTGGGGCACTCCATTTATAATAACTTATGTCAATGCTTAGTTGTTTCTCAACACTATCTGGGACCATATCTTCCTTAGTGAATATTCCATCGAGATATTCATATAGTTTATCCTCAGTTATCATTTTGGCATGATACCCATCGTGTTGATTTAGTGTATACCGTTTCAAAGAATCTTCATTGGGGTTTGTACCAACAACGAAAAAACTGGTCGATTCTTTAATTGGTGGTATAGTTTCGCCCTCTTTATAAATGCGAGTGTCTGAAATACGATCTATGGCAATTACGCCAACAGCTTTCAGTCTTGAGTTCAGTTCTTTTTGAGACATTCGAAACTCACCTGTTAAACAAATACGTTTCCCCTTAAGAGGATTAGTAGCTTCCATTTGTTCAAAAATGTTTAGTTGCTTGGTATTCATATTTATTAATTGTTATGTTTATATTCTATTAATGAATTCGGTTTCACTTAATATTTCAATTTCATGACCTTTTTCTAATAGTGATAACGCCTTCTTTTGCTTATTACTTATTCCATCAGAACCAACAACTCTATAATCTTGTTGACCAATAACAAGTACGTCAGTATTATTAGTGACATTATCAACAGGTATTCCTCCAATGTTTTTAACCTTTTGAAGCAAGTCTTTTCTGGAGCCATATTGACAAGTTCCAGTAAAACAAACTGTTTTTCCATAGAAATAATTACCCTCATCTATTAATTCTGGATGTTCTTCTAAGCCATTAATTATTGTTTTATATTTATAAGGTTTTTCATTCTGAAGATGGGCAATAAAAACATTTGGTGCAAATTGTCCTTTGTGGAAGTTGTATTTATTTTCTAATTCATCAAGAGTGCAATTTTCTTTTTCTAAGCATTTTAACAAAAGAAGCGCACATCCTAATGAATCACTATCAGCCTTATGATGATTACCAAAGTCCAGCCCCAAATAATTAGAAATAACATCCAACGAATAGCTATAACATCCTTTGATAATATATCGTGCTATACGTAAAGTGCAGTAATAGTCAAATGTTGGGTATTCCATTGAATACTCATCAAACGCTTTCCTTAGGGCATACATATCAAAGGACGTATTATGTGCAACAACAACCTTGTTTTGTACGAATGGTAAAACATCTTTCCAAACTTCAGGAAATGAAGGACTATTAATAGTGTCATCAGGAGTTATTCCATGAATCAAGATATTCATAGGATCATAGATATTTCCTTTAGGTTGAACTAACCAGCTTTTAGGTTCTAGAATTTTTCCTTCAATGACTTCGGTAATGCCTATCTGGCAAATGCTACTTCTGTCAGAAGTTGCTGTTTCTAAGTCTATTGCGACGAAATTAACCATATTTTTATTATATGTAGCCATGTCGTTTATCAATTAGTGAGCTTCTAACCAGTTATTTCCAAATCCACAATCTGCAATCAGAGGCACATTCATCTGAATTGCGTTCTGCATTTCTTCTATCACAATTTGCTTTACTATTTCTTTTTCTTCTGGATAAACAGAAAAATTCAATTCGTCATGAACTTGTAGAATCATTTTCGAGCGTATATTCTCCTTTTTGAAACGTTGGAAAATACGAATCATAGCGACTTTAATAATATCGGCAGCTGTTCCTTGAATAGGAGCATTAATAGCGTTGCGTTCTGCGTAACCCCTAACAGTTGCGTTCTGTGAATTAATGTCTTTAAGATATCTACGACGACCAAATAGCGTTTCTACATATTCTCTTTTTCTCGCCTCTTCTATGGCCTTATTCATATAGTCTTTCACCTTGGGGAAAGTTTCAAAAAAGCCATCTATCAATTGTTTGGATTCCTCTCTAGAAATACTAAGACGCTCAGCAAGGCCAAATACAGTTATTCCATAAATGATACCAAAGTTTGCCCGCTTCGATTTTGTACGTTCATCGCGACTAACTTCATCTATGTTTTTTTTGTATATGGTAGCCGCTGTAGCTGCGTGCAAATCTTTGCCTTCTTTGAATACTTCTATCATATTGTTATCTCCAGAAAGATGTGCCATTACTCGCAATTCGATTTGGCTATAATCTGCTGAGAAGAAAAGACACCCAGGTTCAGGTACAAATACTTTTCTTATTTCTTTACCATCTTCGCCACGTACTGGTATGTTTTGTAGGTTGGGATCGCTTGAAGACAAACGTCCAGTAGCTGTTATAGTTTGATTGAATGAAGTATGTATATGACCTGTTCTCTTGTTTACAAGGTTAGGGAGAGCATCAACATATGTTCCAACTAATTTTTCTGTCTCTCTATAACTTAGAATTTTCTCTACAATTTTATGTTTTCCTTTTAATTGTTGCAGTATTTCCTCATTTGTTACATATTGCCATGTTTCAGTCTTTTTTGGATTGTCTATGATTTTCATCTTGTCGAAAAGGATAGAGCCAACTTGTTTTGGTGACATAATTTTAAATTTCTCACCAGCTATTTCAAATATCTCCTTTTCTAGTAAGTTCATTTGTTTAGAAACTTCAAGATGCGATAGCTTGCTGTTATTGTTACTAACTTGGTCATCATTATTTGGTTCAAATAAATCAAGGGTTTGCGATGGCTGAATTTTTCTCTTCGTCCTATCTGATAGAATACTATTTAACTTTCTGTATTCCAATATTTTATTAACAATTACGTGAGCATCTTTTAAAAGCAATAGCTCTTTTTCATTCGTGACGTATTGCCAAGACTTGGTTTTCTTAGGATTATCTATAATTTTCAGTTTACCAAATAAAATATCACCAACTTGTTTTGGCGAAGAAATATTAAATTCTTCACCCGCCAAGTTATAGATTTCTTGTTTTAAATCGTTTAGTTTCTTGTTGAATATATTTGAAGTCTCTTTAAGGTATTTATCATTTATACAAACTCCATTTATTTCCATCTCTGCTAATACTTGCATTAATGGCATTTCAATATCATAAAATAGTTTTTCGCAACTATAATTAATCAGTTCATTTTCTAATTTTAGCTTTAATTGTAATGTAACATCTGCATCTTCGCAAGCATAATCTTTTACCTGTTTAGGGTTTAAATCTCGCATACTTAGTTGATTTTTCCCTTTTTTACCAATTAGTTCGTCAATGTGGATGGTTTTATAGTTAAGATATATCTCAGCCATAAAGTCCATGTTGTGGCGAAGCTCTGGCTGGATGAGGTAATGGGCAATCATGGTGTCCCACATCGGCCCTTGCAACTGAATGTTATAGTTTCTTAAAACTTCTAAATCGTACTTCAGGTTCTGCCCAATCTTCAGAATTTGGGGGTCTTCGTATAATGGTTTGAATATTTCAAGAATCTTTAACGCTTCTTCACGATTGGCCGGAATGGGAACGTAAAATGCCTTGTGAGGCTCCACGGCGAAGCTCAAACCCACCAATTCGGCATCGATTGGGTGGGTGGAAGTGGTCTCCGTATCTAAACAAAGAATTTCATTTGTCCTAAAAAAGTCACAAATGCGGCGCATTTCTTCCTCATTATCAATGAGTTTATAGTCGTGAGGAGTGGTTTTAATGGTCTCAAAACTTGAAAATTTTGGAGTTTCCTCCCCGACGGTCGGAAAATTTTCAAAGAGAGAAAGCTGACCATTGTTACTTTTTGATGTTTTTTCTGATTTTTTAAGAACTCGCTCTGCCAGGCTCTTGAACTCCAGTTCGGCGAACAGTTTTCCTAATGCTTCCTCGTCGGGGGAGGCAATTTTCAGGCTGTCGAGGTCAAGCTCCACCGGAACGTCGGTCTTGATGGTTGCCAGGAAGTAACTCATGCGTATGTCGTCGGCGTGCTCCTCCACTTTCTTCTTCAGGGCGCCCTTCAGTTCTTCCGTCCGCTGGAGCAGTTGTTCCACAGAGCCAAAGTCGTTGATGAGTTTCGTGGCGGTCTTTTCGCCCACCCCGGGACAGCCGGGGAAATTGTCGGCCGAATCGCCCATCAGTGCCAGGAGGTCGATGACGAGGGTAGGGTGGGGGATGCCATACTTCTGGCACACCTCGGCCGGACCCATCACTTCGTAGCCACCACCATGGCGCGGACGGTAGATGCGGCTGCGCTCGCTCACTAGTTGTCCGTAGTCCTTGTCGGGTGTGAGCATAAAGGTTTCGATGCCGTCGATGGAATCGGCCTTTTTGGCCAGTGTACCAATCACGTCGTCGGCCTCGTACCCGTCTATCTGAATGGCCGGTATGCGGTAGGCCTTGAGCAGGTCCTTGATGATGGGTATGGCGCGGGTGATGTCTTCTGGTGTCTTTTCCCGCTGGGCTTTGTATTCGGGGAAAGCCTCGCTACGGAAGGTTGGCCCGTGGGGGTCAAAGGCCACACCAAGATACTTCGGCTGTTCCTTTTCCAGCACTTCTTGGAGTGTGTTGACAAAGCCGATGATGGCCGATGTGTTCAGCCCTTTGGAATTGATTCGAGGGTTCTTGATAAAGGCGTAGTAAGAACGGTAAATGAGCGCGTAAGCGTCGATTAGGAAGAGTTTATCCATATTATTTCAGAATTTTCGTGTAAAATTACTAAAAAATTTCCCAATACTGCAATTTTTTCTGTACTTTTGTATCAAAATTCTATGATATGGACCAATTATCGCTTATTAAAAGACCGATAGAACAGGAATTTAACTTGTTTACAGAGCAATTCTCAGAGGTGATGACCTACGACGAGGGATTGCTTGCAAAAGTATTGTCACACATTCGCCAGCGGGGCGGAAAGCGTATGAGGCCTATCTTGATGTTGCTTATGGCCAAGAACTATGGCAAGGTGACCCAGACCACCCTGAACTCTGCCATAGGCATTGAATTGCTGCATACGGCATCTTTGGTGCACGATGATGTGGTAGACGAGAGTTCGGAGCGACGTGGCCAGGCGTCGGTGAACGCCTCTTTCGACAACAAGACGGCAGTTCTTGTAGGCGACTATATCCTTTCCACCGCCTTGCTCCGAGTCGCTTACACCGACAATCGCGCCATCATAGAGAACTTGGCTCAGTTGGGCAGGACGCTTGCTTCAGGCGAACTCTTGCAACTCTCTAACATTCAAGAAGAAGAGATTTCTGAGGAGGTCTATTATCGCATCATCCAAAACAAGACTGCTGTTTTGTTCGAGTCGTGTGCGGCCATTGGTGCCCTTTCTGCCGGAGCGACTGAAGAAGAGGTGGAAAAAGCAACTGAGTTCGGGCGCAATCTGGGCATTATGTTCCAGATTCGTGACGATATTTTCGACTATTTCGACTCAAAGGAAATAGGCAAGCCCACCGGTAACGATATGGCAGAAGGAAAACTGACACTCCCTGTCATCTACGCCCTGAAAAACACGCCTTTCGACTCGATGCTCACGCTTGCCAAAAAGGTGAAGGCAGGCACCATCAACTCTGATGAAATCGCGGTTTTAGTGGACTTTACCAAACAGTGTGGCGGTATCGAGTATGCAGAAGAACGAATGAATGACTACCGAAACGAGGCCCTGAAGTTCATCAATACATCGGTGACTGACCCGGAGATCAATAAGTCGCTGACCACCTATCTTGACTACGTGATTCATCGCAACAAGTAACCCGTATAAACAACGAAGCAGCACAAGGCAAACCCTGTGCTGCTTTTCTTTTCTTACGCTCTTTAGAAGAACTTGGTCTCCTTACCAATGACTTCGCTCAACAAGAGGTTGGCAAGGCGTGAGGTGCCGAGACGCAACCACTTGTTGGTGAGCCACTTTTCGCCCAGCACTTCCTTCACAATGGTGTAGTAGATGAGTGCGTCCATCACCGAATTGAGGCCGCCGGCAGGCTTGAAACCTATTTGGATGCCGGTCTCGTCGTAGTACTCCTTGATGGCCTGGCACATCACATAGGCGGCTTCTGGTGTGGCAGCCGGCTCCAGTTTTCCTGTGGAGGTCTTGATATAGTCGGCTCCCGCATACATAGCAAGAATTGAGGCAATCTTGATGTTTTTGGCCGTTTTGAGGCATCCTGTTTCAAGAATCACCTTCATATCCTGTTCGCCACAAGCCTCTTTCTGCTGCTGGATTTCGTCTACGACGGTCTCGTAATCGCCTGCCAGGAATGCGCCGACGGGCTGCACGATGTCTATCTCTGTAGCGCCGTCCTTGATGGCCAACTGAGTCTCGATGGTCTTCACCTCGATGAGCGACTGACTGCTGGGGAAACTGCCCGAAACGCAGGCGATTTCAACGCCTTCAACCTCTAGTGTCTCGCTCACAATCTTGGCGAACTTCGGATAGACGCAGATGGTGGCCACGTGGGGTAGGGTGGGGTAGGCTTCCTCAAACTGGTTCACTTTCTCGGTGAAAGCCAGCACGCTCTCGTCGCTGTCGGTGGTCTTCAGGGTGGTCAGTTCCACGCTGCCCATCAGGAATTTCTTCACTTCCACCGTGTCGTTTTCGTGCACTTTCTCAGCGATGATTTTCTTCACAGCCTCGCTCACTTCGGCGTCGGTGATGTCCAGATTATACTTCTTCAGAGCCTCTTCGATTCGGCTCGTAGGTTGAGCATGATGCTCGTGTGAATGATTGTGTTCTGCCATAATACTTTATGCTTTAAGTTTAGGGTTTGCTATATGCCGCAATGAGTCGCGGTTGGTCTTTTTCTCCAGGTTTTTCTTGAATTCCTCCGTCAGGTCCACGCCCGTCTGGTTGGCCAGGCAGATAAGCACCCACAGCACGTCGGCCATCTCGTCGCCAAGGTTTTCTTTTTCGCCTGCCTTGAAGCTCTGGTCGCCGTATTTGCGGGCCATCACACGTGCCAGTTCGCCCACTTCCTCGGTCAGCACCGCCATATTGGTCAGCTCTGAGAAATAGCGCACGCCGTATTCTCTAATCCATTGGTCTACTGCCAGTTGTGCCTCTTTTATTGTCATATTAATCAAATTTATGCCATCCAAGTAAGTTTACTATAATTGCTGGTAATATGAAAATGATGATCAAGCAGATTATGCAGTATATCATGAGTGCTCTCAATGCTTTGTTATTATTTTTCCTTTCCACTATTCTTTGTTTTTAGTGTCCATACAGATGGTGACTGGGCCGTCATTAATGAGTTCCACCTTCATGTCTGCACCAAATTCGCCTGTGCCGACGGTTTTGCCTATTGCTTCTGAGAGTTGCGTGCAGAAAGCTTCGTAGAGTGGGATAGAGTGCTCGTGACTACCAGCCTTGAACCACGATGGCCGGTTGCCTTTCTTATAGCTGGCAAACAGCGTGAACTGACTGACTACCAGACAATTGCCGCCTATTTCGATGATAGAGCGGTTCATCACCCCGTTATAGTCGTTGAAGACCCGTAGTTTGGCTATTTTCTTTACCAACCATTCCACATCCTCCATAGAATCCTCGTCACACACGCCCAGCAAAATGAGAAAACCGTCCTCTATCGATGCCTTTATTTTGGCTTCGATGGTGACGCTGGCTCGACTCACTCTTTGTATGACTGCTCTCATAGTTTTACGCTTTCGCTTGCAAAGATACTATATTATTTTGAAACCGCCAAGCGATTATTCGTGAAAGTGACGATAAACTATTTCTGCTTTCGACTTACCTATTATTTTCTCTATTTCCTTATTGTCAGCCTCCTTTATTTTCTTTACTGTTTTGAATTCCTTTAGGAGTGTTTCTCTTGTTTTTGGACCTATCCCTTTGATGTCGTCAAGTTCGCTATGAAGTGCCCGTTTTGAACGCTTTTCTCTGTGGAAGGTGATGGCAAAGCGGTGCACCTCATCCTGTAGTTGTGTGAGTACGTGGAACAGTTCGGAGTCCGTTTTGAGGCCGATGACTTTTGGTGGGAATCCATAGAGCAGTTCATTTGTGCGGTGACGGTCGTTTTTTGCCAGTCCAGCAATGGGAATGTCGAGGTTCAGTTTGTCTTGTATGACTTCCCGAATTACCTCCATTTGCCCTTTTCCGCCGTCAGCGACAATGAGATCGGGTAGGGGTTGTTCCTCTTCTAAAAGCCGTTTGTATCGCCTGAAAACCACTTCTTTCATCGAAGCATAATCGTCAGGCCCAACCACCGTTTTGATGTTGTAACGCTTGTAATCCTGCTTGCTGGGCTTCATACTTTTAAACACCACACAGGCTGCTACAGCATCTGTCCCTGAGATGTTGGAATTGTCGAAACACTCTATCTGGTAAGGTATTTTGGGCAGTCCCAGTTTTTCCTGCAACTCTTTCATCAGCCTGACTTGTTTCTGCTCAGGATTCAGTTTCTCAGCCTGCTTCAGGCGGTCGAATTTGTACTGCTTTCCGTTCATTTCCGACAGGTTCAGCAACGTTTTCTTGTCGCCTAGTTTAGGTATGGTGAACTTCACACCTGCCAGTTCCATCTCGGGGTCGAAAGGCACCACAATCTCTTTTGAATCGCTCTTAAAGCGTTGCCGCATTTCTATGATGCCGAGTTGCAAGAGTTCCTCCTCACATTCATTGATTTTCTTCTTATACTCAAAGGTGAATGACTGGTTGATAGCCCCATTCGATACGTGAATATAATTGATGTAAGCCACCGCTTCGTCATTCGTAATGCTAAATACATCCACGTTGTCAATCGTATGGCTTACCACTTCACTCTTGCTGACGAAAGACTCTATGAGCAGGTATTTCCTTTTGATTTCTTCAGCCTCTTCAAACATCAGTTTCTCTGCGTAGTCGTTCATCAACTCACGCATTTCTTTGAGCAACAGTCTGGTGTTCCCCTTCAGAATTTCCTTTGCCTGTCGGATGTTTTCCTGGTAGTTTTCCAGGCTCTGCTTACCCACGCAGGGTGCTCCGCAGTTCTTAATATGATACTCCAAGCACAGTTGGTATTTCCTGCCTTCAATTCCTTCCTTTGTCATCGGTTGTCTGCATAGGCGGGGACGATAAATTTTTCTGATGAGTTCCAGCATAGCGTGCATAGAACCCACGTGTGAATAAGGTCCGAAGTAGGTTCCCCATTTCTTGTTAATCGTTCTGGTCTTGAAGATTCGGGGCAGATATTCGTTGGTCACGCAGATGCTTGGATATGTTTTGCCGTCCTTCAACAGGACATTGTATCTGGGATTGTATTTCTTGATGAGTTCGTTTTCCAGCAGGAGCGCGTCTTCTTCTGTGTTGACGACCGTATAACTTATATCGAATATCTTACTGACAAGCACTTTCGTCTTAAAACGGTCGACTTCCGTATGGAAATAGGAGGACACTCTCGATTTCAGGCTTTTCGCTTTCCCTACATATATAATGGTATGGTCATTATCATAGAACTGGTAACTGCCCGGTTTGTCGGGCAGCCTACTGACAATGTTCTTCAGATAAGCCAGACGTTTCTCGTTTTCCTCCCTACTCATCCCTCTTTGACGCTTGTTTGTTTCACGTGGAACAGTTAGAGTGTCAACAGGGTTGTCAACTCTATTCCTTTAAATAGGTCTCTACCGTGCAGACCCTCGTCAGTAATCTCAATGATGAAATTGATATACGTGTTCTTGGGGTGGAAGTGCTGCACCAGTTTGTAGGCGGCTTTTGCCGTTCCTCCTGTTGCCAGCAAATCATCGTGAATCAGGACCACATCGTTTGGCTCGATGGAGTCGATGTGCATCTCGATGGTATCAACACCATATTCTTTAGTGAACGACTCTTTGATGACGGTTGCAGGCAGTTTGCCTGGTTTTCTGGCCAACACCAGACCGCAGCCAAGTCTGCCGGCAAGCGCGGCTGCCATAATGAACCCCCTGCTCTCTATGCCGACAATCTTTGTGATGCCCTTGTCTTTGTAGAGTTCATACAGTTCGTCGAGCATAATTTTCATACATTCCCCATTTTTGTAGAGGGTTGTCACGTCGCGGAAATTGATGCCCTTCTTCGGAAAATCGGGGATACTTCTCAGGTTTTCAATCAGTACTTTGTTGTTCATTGTGGTAGTTTGTTTTATTGGTTTTCTGTTGTTTGTTTCACGTGAAACCTAACGCCCCATCATTACCAACAGGACGTTGATGTCGCTGGGCGAAACGCCGGGAATACGACTTGCCTGGGCCAATGTTTCTGGGTCGATGCTTGTGAGTTTTTGGCGTGCTTCTGTCGAAAGCGATTGAATCGTGTTGTAGTCGAAGTGGCCTTTGATGCGTATGCTTTCCAATCTGTGCATTTTCTCTGCCACCTGCTTTTCCCGTTCAATGTAGCCTTTGTATTTGATACGTATTTCGGCGGCTTCAGCGATTTCTTCCTTTCTGTTTTCTGGCGTGTTCAACAGTTCTTTGAGTTCTGGGATGTGTTCAGACAGGTTCTTGAAGTTCAGTTGGGGCCGTGCAATCAGGTTTTCCAACTTTACACCGAATTGCAAGGGAGTAGTGCCTATTTGCTCCAGCGCTGGGTTTATCTCCTTTGCTTTAATCGGGAATTCCTTGCAGAAACTTTCGATTTTTTCGATGGTTGCTTTCTTTTCCATCCACCAGTCGAACCTGTCCTTTTTGGCCAAACCGATGGCGTAAGCACGCTCCGTCAGGCGTGCGTCTGCATCGTCTTGTCGGAGGAGGATGCGGTATTCTGCCCTGGAGGTGAACATTCGGTAAGGTTCATCCACGCCCTTTGTGACGAGGTCGTCTATGAGTACGCCGATGTACGATTCATCACGCTGCATCACAAAAGTTTTGGTTCCATCGCATTTTAGGGCTGCATTGACACCTCCTACCAACCCTTGTCCGGCTGCTTCCTCATAGCCTGTTGTGCCGTTCACCTGCCCAGCCAAGAACAGACCGTCGATTACTTTCGACTCCAAAGTGTGTCTGAGTTGTGTCGGGTCGAAGAAATCGTACTCTATGGCGTAGCCCGGGCGGTAGACTTTCAAGTTGCGGAAGGCAGGCATTTGCTTGAGGGCCTCTATCTGGATGTCCATTGGCAACGACGATGAGAAGCCGTTCAGATACATCTCGTTGGTGTCTTCGCCCTCTGGTTCCAGGAAGAGCGGATGTTTCTCTCTTTCTGGGAAAGTGACCAGTTTTGTCTCGATGGAAGGGCAGTATCTTGGGCCGATGGATTGTATTTGTCCGTTGTAGAGCGGTGAATCTGCCAGTCCGCTACGCAAGATGGCGTGTACTCTCTCATTGGTGTTACACGTCCAGCAGGGCAGTTGCTTCAGTTTTCCTGTCCTGTATTCGTCGTTTAAGTAAGAGAATCTGTAGGGTCTTTCTTCGCCAGGTTGCACTTCCAGTTCGCTGAAATCCACGCTTCTTTTGTCTATGCGGACGGGTGTGCCTGTCTTCATTCTGGCCGAGCGGATGCCGTATTTCGTGATGCTTTCGGTCAGTCCTGCAACGGCGGGTTCGGCAATTCTACCCCCGGCAATCATTTTCCGGCCAATATGCAGCAGGCCATTCAGGAAAGTGCCTGCCGTGATAACCACGCAGCGTGCCTGGATTTCCGCTCCCCAGATGGTTCTGATGCCCTTTACTGTGGGTTTGGGCAATGGTTCTACCATCAGTTCGCAAGCCTGATCCTGCCAAATGTCGAGATTTGGTGTTTCGTCCAGGACGCTCCGCCATTTCCAGATGAATTTCCCCCTATCACATTGCGCCCGAGGACTCCAAACGGCCGGCCCTTTGCCGATGTTGAGCATACGGAACTGTATGCACGTCGCATCGGTCACGCGGCCCATTTGTCCGCCCAAAGCGTCGATTTCGCGCACAATCTGCCCTTTCGCAATGCCTCCCACCGCCGGGTTGCACGACATTTGTGCAATCTTGTTCATATCCATCGTCACCAGCAGCGTCTTTGCGCCCATATTGGCAGAGGCGCAGGCCGCCTCGCAGCCCGCATGTCCCCCTCCGACGACCACCACATCGTATTTCAGTATCATCTTCCTTGGAAATTTGTCGCAAAGTTACTAAAAAGTTGTGATATGGAGGCACAATTTATAGAGATTTAACGCACCTGTGAGCCGAGACGGGTAATCTAAATTTTTAACGTAATTATTTTGAAATACAAATTCTTTTCGTAACTTTGCAAGAATTTGCAGGATTTCTTTGTATAAAGGCAGTCTGGAGAATTGAGGAAAAACGGGGTTACGATTTGGAGACCGTTCTCAATTCTACATTCTGCTATGATTTGCATTCAATGAACACCCGACAATTAGTCACCAGCCGTTTTTATGACTCTTGTCGGGTGCAAAGGTATTCTATTTTTCTGAGATTACCAAACTTTTAAACTTTTTGTGGAGTTATCACGTTATCTTATTATTACTACAATTTCTGTATAATCAGTTATTCTTCTTGTAGCTCAATACCGCCCAGACGCTCATCAGGAGGCTGATGCTGCCAAGAGCCAATATCTGACGCCAGACGCTCATAATGGTGCCGCCACGGACGAAGACAGTGCGCACGGCCTCGATGAAATAACTCATAGGATTGACGTAGGTTGTGGCGTAGGCCCACGAGGGCATGGAGCGCGTGGGGGTGAACAGACCGCTAAGCAGCATGATGCAGACGATGAAGAACCACATGACGAAGACGGCCTGCTGCATAGTGTCGGAGTAGTTGGAGATGATGAGTCCGAACGACGAGAAGAACAGGGCCAGCAGCATGGCCAGCACATAGACGAGCCACAGCGGTCCTTGGCAGGTGATGCCATAGACGGCCCACGAGAGCAGCAGGCACACGGTGACAGCAAACAGGGCTATTAGCCAGTAAGGAATGAGCTTGGCGAGGATGAACGACCACTTCGATACGGGCGTGACGTTGATTTGCTCGATGGTGCCCGACTCCTTCTCGCCCACAATGTTCAGGGCGGGCAGGAAACCGCACATCAGCATCATCACTACGGCCAAGAGGGCGGGAATCATGAAGACTTTGTAGTTGAGGTGCTTGTTGTAGAGGAAGAGCGACGACAACTTTGACTGTATGGCAGCCGTGTTAGGACTGGCGTTTGCGGTCACGATTTGCGACAGATAGGCACCGCCCATCGACCCTTTCGTGCCGTTGACGGCATTGGCAGCGATGAGCACCTGCGTCATATCACCCTTGGTCAGGTCTCGGCTGTAATGCTGCGGGATGACCAGTGCGACATCAGTCTTACCAGTTTCAATCTCCTTCAGTGCAGCCTGATAGGACGGCTGTTGGCCTCCGAAGATGAAGTAGCGCGAGGCCTCGATACTGTGGAGGAGTTGCTGCGACTGCGTGGAGCGGTCATTATCGACCACTTGCACACGGATGTTCTTCACCTCCATGTTCATCACCCACGGCATGACGCACATAATCATGACCGGGAAAAACAGTATGAGTTTAGGCAGAAACGAGTTGCGGCGTATCTGCAGGAACTCCTTTTGTATAAGAAATCTGAGTGTCATAAGCGGTTATTCTAAACGGGTGTTAAACTTCTTCAGGGCAACGGTCAGCAGCACGACGGTCATGCCGAGCAGGATGCCCACCTCGCGCATCACGTCGCCAATGCCCACGCCCATAATCATCAGTTTGCGCATGGCCTCGATGTAGTAGCGGGGCGGAATGATGGCCGACACCCATTGCAGTATCGTCGGCATCGACTCTACGGGGAACATCATGCCCGAGAGCATCACGATAGGCATCAAGAGTAGCATGGCCGAGGCCAGCAGGGCCACCAGCTGGCTCTTTGCAATGTTGGAGATGAGCAGGCCAAGCGAGAGAGCCAGCAGGATGTAGAGCGTACTGACAGCAGCAATCCAGAAGATGCTACCTGCCAGCGGCACCATCAGCACATAGCGAGACATGAGCAGGATGACGACGAGGATGACGAAGGCAAGCACCAGATAAGGGACTGCCTTGGCCACGATGATCATCAGCGGACGCACGGGCGAAACCAGAAGTATTTCCATCGTGCCCTTCTCCTTCTCGCGGACAATGGAAATCGAAGTCATCATGGCGCAGATAAGCATCAGCAGCATACCCATGATGGCTGGCACGAAGTTGTAGGCCGACTTCATCTGCGGGTTGTACAACATTTTGGTGTTCACCAGCGACCCCTGCATATTCGAGATGACACCCATGGCATAGTTCGTCCACTGTTGTGCCATGTTGGGGTCGGCACCATCGACAATAAACTGGATGCCCGTGTGTTTGCTGGCAAAGTTCTTCCCAAACACCACGGCGAGGTCGGCCTTCTGGCTTCGGATGAGCAGTTCGGCCTCCCGAGGTGTGGGCACTTTGGCTGTCAGCGTGAAATACTCCGAGGCAGCGAGACGGTCGCAGGCGGCCTGTGTCTCGTGGTCCATCTGCGAGGTGACGGCCACCAGTCGCACGTTCTTCACGTCGGTGGTGATGGCAAAGCCGAAGATGAGCATCATCACCGTCGGCATGCCGAAGAGGATGAGCATCGTGCGCTTGTCGCGCAGAATATGGCGGGCCTCCTTGATGACAAATGATATAAACTGTTTCATATCCTAATCTCCTCTTTTTGCTTGTCTTGCCAGATAAGTAAACACATGGTCCATGTCGGGTTGGTGGAACTGTGCCTTGAGTTCGTCGGGCGTACCCATTGCGCTGATTTTCCCGTCCACCATAATCGAGATGCGGTCGCAGTATTCGGCCTCGTCCATGTAGTGGGTGGTCACGAATACGGTGATGCCACGACGGGCTGCATCGTAGATCAGTTCCCAGAACTGGCGGCGCGTGGCAGGGTCAACGCCTCCCGTCGGCTCGTCGAGGAACACGATGGCAGGTTCATGGAAGATAGAGACCGAGAAGGCCAGTTTCTGCTTCCATCCCAAGGGCAGCGAACCTACAAGGTCGTTGGCATGACTCTCAAACTTCAGACGGCGCAGCAATTCTTCACTCTTCACTCTTATCTCTTCACTTTTCACCCCGTAGATGCCAGCGAAGAGCCGAATATTCTCGGCCACAGTCAAGTCCTCATAGAGTGAGAACTTCTGCGACATATACCCGATGTGCTTCTTGATTTGCTCATGCTCTGTGCGGATGTCGTAGCCAGCCACTCGTCCTGTGCCGCTGGTGGGCTGGTTCAGTCCCGTCAACATGTGCATGGCCGTTGTCTTGCCCGCACCGTTGGCACCAAGGAACCCGAATATCTCGCCCCGCTTCACGCTGAAAGTGATGTCATCGACGGCATGGAACGAACCGAAAGCCTTGACCAGGTGCTCTACCTCAATGACGTTTTCTGACTTAAATTCAGAAGCCTTGTTGTGTTTTATACCCGGTGGATTGAATACGTCCTTAAATCTGTCGAGGATAACCTCTGGCGTGTCGATGCCCTGCACCCTGCCCTCGCTCAGGAACGCAACACGTTCGCAGCAGCGCACCTCGTCGAGATAGGGCGTAGAGGCCACGATGGTGATGTCGCGCTCCTTCAGCGTGGCGAGCATCTCCCAGAACTCCTTGCGGCTTACGGGGTCAACGCCCGTCGTCGGCTCGTCAAGAAACAGTACGCTCGGGCTATGTACCAATGCACACGACAGCGCCAACTTCTGTTTCATGCCGCCCGACAGTGCCCCAGCCTTGCGGTCAGCAAACCGCTCTATCTGCGAGTAGATGGCCTTGATGCTGTCGTAGCCCTCATCCACCGTCGTGCCGAACAGCGTGGCAAAGAACTCCAGATTCTCCCGTACCGTCAGGTCCTGGTAGAGCGAGAACCGCCCCGGCATGTAGCCCACGCGACGGCGAATGTCCTTCATCTGGCTGACGGTATCGAAGCCGTCCACCTTTGCCGTCCCTTCATTAGGCAACAACAGCGTACACAAGATGCGGAACATCGATGTCTTGCCAGCTCCGTCAGGCCCGATGAGTCCGAACACCTCGCCCTTCTCGACCGAGAACGAAACGCTATCAAGTGCCCGCACCTTACCATAGCTCTTGCTGATATTGTTTACTTCAATCGCTGTCATAACTGTGAATGTTGTTTGTAACTTCTACAAAGTCAACTATGAACTAGAATCTCACTTCTCCGTACATGCCCATCTTGACGTAGCCGTCGTTCTTGATGGCTACCTTTATAGCATAGACAAGGTCGGCCCGCTCGTCGTCGGTGAGGATGGTCTTGGGCGTAAACTCCGACTTGCTGCTGATCCACACGACCGTGCCGTCGTACTCCTTCCGCTGGCCGTCGCCATAGTCGGCAAAGACCTTGGCCTGCTGACCCACTTTTACGCGCTGCAGTTGTGCCGAAGTGACGTAGGCGCGGATGAACATCCGCTCGGTGTCGGCCATTTTGAAGAGCGGCTTGCCGGGAGCCACGAACTCGCCCTGCTCGGCATACTTCTCCAAGACGGTGCCGGCGATGGGAGCCGAGATGTGGCACTTGCGCAACTGGTCTTGAAACTGGCTCACCTGAACGTCGGTGGCTGCCATCTGCTTGCCCAGCGCATTAGTGCTCGTGCTGAGCGACGACATCTGTGCCTCAAGCTGGCGCTCCAGCACCTTTACCTGATTGGTGGCGTCGTCGAGCATCTTTGTGGGAGCCGCCCCGTCAGCCACCAATTCTTTGTAGCGTTGCTGGTCTTGGCGGGCCTTGGCCAACTGCTGTCGCGTGGCGGCAATCTGCTTCTCCATGTCGGGCTTCTGGCTTTGATAGACCTCCTTGGTGGCGTGGGCCTGCTGAATCTTCAGCCACGTCTGGGTGGTGTCTATCAGTCCCACCTCTGCATTCTGCTCTACGCGGTCGCCCTCGGTGATAGTAAACTTCAGAAGCGTTCCGCTCTGCTCTGCCGACACGGTGGTCTCTGTGGCCTCGAATGTTCCCGTGGCGTCGTAATCTTTCTCGTTGTTTCCGCAACTTGCCAGCATCACCAGCCCCATTGCATACATAAATCTCGTTGCTTTCATATTCGTGTAATTCGTTAAATTCGTAGTCGAAATATTAATTGTTTGTTGTGTACTTCAGGTCGTATATTTCCTTCAGCATCTCTATTTCGTGTACCGTCTGCTGCACGCGGGCCTGATTCTCGCTGTTGATTTCCTTCACCAGGTCGTTCACGTCAATGATGCCATGGGCGAGTTTCGACTCTGCCGCCTTGCGCACTGACGAGCGCAGACGGATAATCTCCTCGTCATCGGACATTAGCCGCTGGTAGCGGGTTATGTTTTCATTCTGCTGTATCTGCTCCAGATTGTTGTTGAACAGGAATACGTCTCGGCTGTTCTCGGCCATGTCACGTTGCAGCTGTATTTTCGCCTTGTCATTTTTACGGGTGTACAGTGCTCCGATGTTCCACGTCAGCCGTGCGCCAATCATGCCGTTAAGCGAACATTTGCGGCTCATCATGTCCTCGAACATATTATAGCCGGGATAGCCGTAGAAGCCTTGTGCGAACACGCCCAACCGAGGCATCAGCGCGGAATTGATGGCTTTCTCCTGAGCATCAGCCAGCCGCAACTGGGCATCAATGGCCTTCAGCTCGGGACGATTGTTCGATTGACCATTGACCATTGACAATTGACAATTTGGCTTCGTTGCCTCTTTTACTTCTATCCCGCAGAAAGTAGAGAACATCCTAGCCAGTACCTGCCTCTGCGCCTGCAAACTTGTCATCTGCTGCACCACGTTCAGCCGTTCAGCCTTCACGGAGTGCCAGTCGCTCTCGGCTGCCGTGCCGTTCTTCTTCATCGACTCCAGTTTCCGCTCGTTGCCGGCCAGCAACTCCTGCAAGTCAGCATTCAGCTTCATCTGTTCGTCAATCAGCAACAGGGCGAAGTACATCTCGTTCACGCGACGGCGAACCTGATATATATTCACCTCGTTCTGAGCCTGCTGCACCTGTCCTTGCGCCCGTGCTATCTCCTTCTGGCTGCGGATGGCACCACCGTCGAACACCGTCTGCTGCACGTCGATACCCACACGGTACTGGTCCTTCGTCAGCCCTTTCATGTTGATACCCATCTGCTGATACAATGCCTGCATCTCGTCAGGGAAAGACACAACGTCGCTCTGATAAGTGGCCTGTGCTGATGCTGACACCTGTGGCAGCCATCCCTTCTGGATATTACTGACCGTTAGCTCTGTTGTCTTGTTGATCAGGTCATACTGCTGAATCAGCGGATAGTTCCGCTCTGCAGCCTGCTGGCACTCCTCCAGCGTCTGCGCCTGTGCCATAATCGGCATCATCGTAAGAACAATAATCAATCTTCTCATAATCATTTGCTTTAAAATTCTGCTGCAAAAGTACGATGTATTTTTCATACTATCGCTATCTTTCGGAATGGAAAAATTTCCATTTTGTTCGATTTCTGTAAAAAATGACCCTAAATTAATAAAAAAGCATTATCTTTGCCGGCAAAAAGAAGTATATTATGAGTAAGAGACAACCCCAATTGATGGACAAGTCACGGATGCGTGACATCTTCATGCCCCACTTTGAAGCGATACGTGAACACATTTGGTTCTCCGACGAACTAGGCATCGTGCATGGCGACGGCCGTGTGTTCCAGTTTGTCATTAAGCAGAAGCCACCCTTCGTCATCAATGACCATCGCCTCGGCATTGTGCTGAAAGGTGAGGCCGACATCAATGTCAACCTCACCGACTGGCACGTCACTGCAGGCACTCTGGTCTATCTCGGCCCAGGTACCATCATCCATCCCAAACGGTTCTCCTCCGACCTCGAAGTCTTCGCCATGGCCCTCTTTGCCGACTTTCCCATGCCCTTTGCGCCCGTTGCCTTCCCACCGGCCTATAATGGCAGCCAGCGCGACTTCTTCCTGCACCCCGGCGAGGCCGACATCCAGACCGCCCGCCACATCATGGACACCATCTGGCACGCCATACATCAAAAGAACTACCACCGCCCAACGGTCACGTCGCTCGTGGCAGCACTGATGCACCATTACGATGTTCTCTACCGCCGCGAAGCCGCCCTGATGTCTCAGAGCCGCAGCCGCGAGCAGACCATCTTCGACCGCTTCATCGAGTTAGTGAACCAGCATTGCACCGAGCACCGTCAACTCGACTACTATGCCCAGCGCATCTGCCTCACGCAACGCTATCTGGGCACCGTCATCCGTCAGGCCAGCGGCGTCACCGCCAAGGAATGGATAGACCGTGCCCTCATTACCCGCATTAAGGTAGAACTGCTTCACACCGACAAGAGCGTTGTCGACATTGCCTATGATCTTGGTTTCGCGAGCCCTGCCTTCTTCTCGAAATATTTCAAGCGCCTCACTGGCCTTACACCCCAAAAATACAGGGAGAAAGAATAATCTGCTATTTTAGTCGTTTCCTGATTTCTTCAGATTCTCTTATCAACATTTTTGCCGCACTATCATTTCTTGCAGCCCTTTGACTCAGTTCGTATCTGCGGCGGACAGAGTCCTCGAAGTTGACGACGAACTGCAGGCAATGGCGGATGCCGTCCTTGTTCCCTGCCCAGACATTACGCTCCAGCCATATTACATTGGCGTTGTTGGCGGGCAGCGTAGCACGTAAGGCGCGATACTTCCAACCCGCTAACTCCAATTCCTCTATCTCTTTTGACTGATTGTAAATCTTGGTTGTCAGCAGGGACATACAGAAGATAAGAATGGTGCCAACACCCACTAACCACCACGTTTTAGTCGTCAGGTCGTGAGTGACTTTCTTGTACTGTGGCTTGCTTATCTGTTCTGCAATGGACCGGCGTAAGATTTGGATTCCCTCAGACAATGATCCGTCGTCTTTGGCTGATAGTACCTCAAACTTACTACGGATGGCATCCAATAGTTCTTTCTTGCTTTCCTTCTAGAGGGGGTAGCCTCTTACCTTTGCACCAGATTATAGATAATGTTCTAAATGTCCGATGTTAAACATCGTATAAACTTAGGACATACGGTCACGATTTTGTAGTTTTGCTAGAGATTGTGGCCGTGGGGGTGAGGCGAGGGTAGCCTAGGCAGGCTTTATGTCATGCCGTGAATTAGATATTTGCCCGCCCCCTTTTTTTAAGTCTTTAGAGTCTGGACAAAGAATCGAAGCACGTCACTGGACGATGCTGCGTCCGATAAGAGTAAAGTCGATGAAGATCTTGGCTATAGTCTAACTTTAGTATTAACCCTTTAAAAGTTGTCAGGATGAAGCCAAATTCACAGATGACATTGGGAGAGTTTTTCCGGCAGTGCATCGGAATCGACATCTCCAAGAACAAGTTCACGGCCTGCCTGTACATGTACGACAGGGCAAGCGACGTGGGCTGCTGCACTAAAAGTATCGACTTCGACAATACGAAGTCAGGTTTTAACCAAATGGTCAAGTGGAGCCGTAAGGAGGCCGTAAAGGGCTATCCGCTGACCTTCCTTATGGAGCCTACGGGTGTCTATTACGAGCGCCTGGCCTATTACCTGCACAAGATTGGGCAGACGGTCTATGTGGTCTTACCTAACAAGGCCCGCAAGTTCTGCGAGTCAGAGGGCGTCAAGACCAAGACTGACGCGATAGATGCCCGTTGCCTGGCACTTATGGGGTGCGCCAGCAGGAAACTGAAGCCCTGGTTGCCGCCAGTTCCCATTTATCGCGAACTGCGCCAGATGACAAGGTTCCACGCTGACCTCTGTGTGATCAGGAGATCCGTGGCGAACCGAATGGAAGCGCTCGACCACATGGAGGGCGTGTCCAAGACCGTCCGTAAGCATTGCGAGAAACTGATTGAGGAAATAGACACGCTGACGGAAAAGAACGACAAGGACATTATGAGAAAGGTCGCTGAGGATAAGGAACTGCAGGCAAGGGTGAAGCGCATTGCCACTGCCAGGGGACTCGGAGTGACGACTATCGTGTGCGTTATTGCGGAGACAGAAGGTTTTCACCTCATCGAGAACCGCAAACAGCTTACAAGCTATGCCGGACTCGATGTCAAGGCCAGACAGTCAGGCAAGGAGGATCCCAAGCACAGAATATCGAAGGAGGGTAACGCCCATATACGTGCTGCCCTCTATATGCCTGCACTTGTAGCCGTCCGCCACAATAGGCAAATAAGGGAAGCCTATGGAAGAATCTGTCAGAGGCATCCAAAAGAGAAAATGATAGGTGTCGCTGCTGCCATGCGACGTCTGCTACTGCTTATATACACACTATGGAAGAACGGAGAAGAATATGACGAGACGCGTGATAAGACGCATACGCCAAGGAAGAAGGAACTTGAGCCGGAATATGGGCCGGAGGACTGTATTGGAACAGACAAGGAATCTATTGACTGGAATGCTATGGATGAGAATGGAGAGCCGCCCTTCTAACAAAAGTGGCTGCGCCTCGAAGCTACAGCCACACGAGATAGTACAGAGCTGGCATATCCAGCGACTTCCCTTAGTGGCTGCAAAGGTAACTAAATTCTGCGAAACGACAAAGGAATAAGCAAATAAACATATCGACTTCAATGATGTCCTGCTCCAAATTCGTATATGAAGTAGGACTGGATATCTATGTTCCAAAATGTTTGAGAGACGTTAAATGTTAAAATGTTCTATTTTCCTTCCCTTTTGTTTGGAGATTAAGACAGAATCTCCTACGACCACCACATCGTATTTCAGTATCATCTTCCTTGGAAATTTGTCGCAAAGTTACTAAAAAGTTGCGATATGGAGGCACAATTTATAGAGAATTAATGTTAAACGCAAGGCAAGCGGGGGTGACGAGTGGTTGCCATAAGAGCGACATTATGTTAATTATTCGTAAAACAGGGTGGAAAGGAAAGATGCTTTGACGAAAAATGTTTAATTTTGTGCGCAAATATAATAGTATCAGAATCGCCCATAAAAGACCGCTCTGAGTTTGGACGAACCAAACTATGAGAAAGGACGAACCAAAGTATGAGTTTGGACGAACCAAACTATGAGAAAGAACGAACCTAAATTACTAATCACTAACTTATAGATTTTCTTATGAAAAAATTGTTTACTTTGATGGCTCTGGCCTGTATGTCACTTGGTGCACAGGCACAGGGAAAGTTTGCCCTTGAGGCAGGTAGCGGCGACATTCCGTCGGGAACGCAAATCACTTCGGTGGAAAACATTACGATGACTTTCGGCGTGGCTGGCCAAGCCGATTTCGCCGACCCAGTAGCAGACACGCCTATCGACGGTTATCCTGCTTACACAAAAGGTAACGGCGTGAATGGTTCTGAAGATGGCGGCACGCAGTATATTCTGCAACCAACGAAGAATGGAACAGTGACCGTAGCTGTGAATATCAATAAAGACAAACCTTTATTTGTTACCGAGAATGGTACAGCATTGTCGACCTTCAACGGTGTCAAGGAAGCTGAAAAGGTTTCTAAAACCTACACATTCAACGTTTCAGGTGGAAAGACATACAAGGTCTATTGCACTGGCTCCAAGCTGGGCTTCTACGGCTTTGAATACGTCGTCAACGAAACGCCCGACACGCCTGAAGACCCCGTTATCCCTGTGAACAGCGAGAACTACAGTGCTATCGTCGATGGCAAACTGGCCGCTGAATTTGCTGCCGTGGCTGGCGAGAATGGCGGCGTGGCCACCAATACCGCCGACGGCAAGAGCATCATCACCATCCAGGCCGGTAAGGCTACGGTGACCGCCGTGGGCGGCACCACTCCCGCCAACGATACTGAAATTGGCGGTGCTGCACAACAGATTGTTCCCGGCGCTCCCATCGAGGGTCTGGAAAACACCTACGAGGTGGCCGAAGTGAAGGCTTGGAACGACGTGAACTGGGGCCTGAAGAACCAGGGCGACATCGACTTCTGGTATGTTACTGGATCAGGTAACCCATACGTGAATATGCGCTGTGTACAGAACTCAAAGGATGGTGATCTGGTTCCCAACAGTTATAAGGCCGACTATGTGTACTACGAGCCAGACGGTTCGTTGGGTATGCCTATCACAGGTCTCTACTATAAGTTCACCGCTTCAGAACAGGGTGCCTTCAAGGTGAAGGTGTGGGCCAATAAGGGCAACCGCAAGACCTTCGTCGTCAATGCAGCAACCCAGAAGGCCGAGCGCCTCTATGCTTCTGGCTACATCAATGGTGTAAACGACGAAAGCGGCAAGAAGAAACTGCTCTCCGTGGAGCAAGTGGACTCCGTACACCATATTTATATTTATGGCAACTACGAGAATATGGTAAAGGCTAACGAAGAGGCTCTGGCAGCAGGCCAGGAACTGCCTTATTCCGAGGAGAAACTGACAACCACCAAGGAAGAGGCCGACGCTATGGCCATTGAGCGCCAGTACGTCATCGGTAACGGCAACCAGAACTTCTGGGGCTGGCTGACCTTCGACGTGGAGCCGGGCGAAGAATACTGGGTGTTCCAGCACTCCAGCCAGATTGGCTTCGGTGGCTTTGAGTTCCACGAGGGCGTTACCGCCGAGGAACTGATTCAGGGCATCGAGGCCGCATACGTCTACACCACCAACTTCTCCACCTACGAGGATGAGGAGAGCGGAGAGCGCGTAACGTGGAAGGGCGAGAAGGCCGTAGGTAACGGACAGTTCGCTACTGAGGAGCCTGAACTCGACGAGAACGAGAGGCCCATCAACATCGTACCCTTCGGCGACTTCTTCCGAAACAACGGCAACCTTATCCGCACCAGTTATTGCCTGCTGCCCGAAGATGTGCTGGCACACTCGGCAAAGACTCAGGCCATCTCGCTTGGCGTGTGGATGAGGGCTCCGAAGGATGATGACGCCGACTCCTATATGGGCGCACCCATCCTGGCCGCTTACGACGAACTGAAGAGCAGCAACGAAGCCCCATTCTTCGCACTCCAGTATAACGGTACAGCACAGTTGGACAACGGCACCAAGTGCGACTATACAGCCGAGCAGAACGTGGCCGGCGAGAATGTATTGCTCAACGGCGCCAACGACTGGCTGGCCGACAAGAAGTGGCACTACTACACCGCTGTGCTGCAGAGCGAAAGCGCCAAGATTTACATTGACGGCGAACTGAAGAACGAGTGGGACTGCAGCGTGGGCGGAGCCTCGCAGATGGGTCTCTTCACAAACGGAGCCAACCTGAAGTATGTCTGCCTCGGCGGTAACCAGATTGCCGGTGTCAGCGAGGCCGACGCTTACGACTCTCCCTTCGACTTTGCACGCCTGCTCATCAAGAACAGTTCGATGACTCCTGGCGAAATCAAGGCACAGATGACTGCCGACTTCCCCGAACACGAGACTTACTGGCAGAGCCAAGACGAACCTGGCAAGAAGGGTGACGTGAACAGCGACAACGAAGTCGACGTGGCCGACATCTCATCAATCCTGAGCGTAATGGCTGGCGACTATTCCAGATTCACAAAAGAACAGGCCGACGTGAACAATGACAACGAAGTCGACGTAGCCGACATTTCAACTGTTCTATCCATTATGGCTGGTGGCGAATAATCATCAGTAAAGACCCTAAACAAAGGGAGGCTTGCAGCCCTACTGCCAGTCTCCCTTTCTTTCTTTAAATTGACGAAACTAAATAATTGAAATATGGACATACATCAATTCCTGAAGAAAGCGTCACTCTGCCCCATCATTGCTTTGGGGCTGACGGTTTCGTGTGCCGACCATTACGACGGTAACGAGTCGTGGAGTCCACAGGTGAAGAACGCCACGCTGACATCGCCCGAAGCCGACAAAATCAGCATCACTTCGAGCGCCGACGGCAGTTCGATGACCATTGCCTGGCCCGTAGTCTACGGAGCAGGCGGTTATGCTGTGGCACTCTACAATGTGAACGACCCTGACAATCCCGTGCTCCTGAAGACAGACACCATTGACGGCTGCTCACTACGCACCGACCGCGAAGAGGACACCAACTACAGCCTCAACATTCGCACATTAGGCAACCCGAAATACAACAATAGCGAAGCGAAGGAGAGTACAGAATACAAGTTCAACACCTTCCTTCCTACCTACGCCGAAATTCCTGACGGTAGTGACCTGAAAGAATGGTTCGAGGCAAATCCCATCCCCGAAGACAGCACCAGCCATCTGTGCTACGACCTCACGCCGGGTGGTTCGTACACCTTGTCAGGCAAGATTGACTTCGGTGGCCATCAGGTGACGCTCCGCTCATCGTCGAAAGCCACATACGCCAACGTCGTTATGGGAGCCGGCTCCTACTTCTACACCTATGCAGGCTTCACCCTGAAATACCTGAACATCGATGCCGAGGCCACCAACAAGCCAATTGTTATGTTTAGCGACGAGCCAGACGAGAGCATCAAAAACCTCATCGGCGAGAAGGGCTGCTACTTCATTATGGACCCCGTGGTGGTGCAGGGATGCGTCATCGGCAAACTGGGCTCCAGCATCATAGCCAGCAACTCGGCCAAGTACGACGTGCGCGTGGTGAGCATCAACAACACTGTGGTAGAGGTGGACAAGACCATCCCGACAGCCAACAGCGCTGCCTTCGTCTATATGAAGTCGGGCTTCATCTCAGACTTCACCATCAAGAACTCCACCGTCTTCTCGCGTGAGCACAGCGACTGTTTCTTCATCCAGCACGGCGGACGGCCCAAGGACGTCAGCGACGAGGAGCAGCGCTACACCAACATCATCAACTGCACACTGGCCAACCTGGCCTACGGCAAGAACTTCTGCGACTACCACAACGGACAGACCACCTACCACTACACGCTGAAGAACACCATCGTCCAGGACTGCGGCAAGGCCAACTTCCTCACCGGCCTGAACAAGGGCCAGTCGAGCGACAACCCCATCTGGGACGTGAACAACAACACCTGCTGGCGCGACGGTGCCGACGCAAGTGCCTCGCAGACGGGCATCAAGAACCCCGGCCTGTGGCTCACCAACGACCCGGGCTTAGACCCCGCCAACGCGCAGTTCACCCCAGCTGCCGAACAGCAGGAAGCCGGACAGGGAGACCCCAGATGGTATGAGAATTTTGATAATTGAAATTGATAATTGAAGATTATGAAGAATACTATCATAAAGCGACTACTGATAAGTTTATCATTTATCATTTGTCATTTTACATTTAGCGCAGCGCAAAACAAGGTCGTCACCGGTACGGTCTACGACGAGACGGGCGAACCCGTCATCGGTGCCACCGTTCAAGTGAAAGGCACAAAGATTGGCACCGTGACCGACTTTGACGGCAACTACAAACTGGAAGTTCCCGAAAAGGCAAAGGTCACTATCAGTTATATCGGCTACGTGGCCGTAGAGACCACTGGCGGCAAAGTCAAACTGCAAGAAGACCGTGCTTCGCTCGAAGAGGTCGTGGTTGTGGGCTATGGCACACAGAAAATGAAGAACGTGACTGGTGCCGTCGAGGCCATCAGCGCCGACGAACTGAAAGACCTCTCTGTAGGAAGCCTGGGCGACGCCCTCGCCGGACAGTTCAATGGCGTAAGCGTCAGCCGTGGCGCCGGAGCCTACCGTCCCGGACAAAGCCCCTCGCTGCAAATCCGCAACGCCGGGGCCAACACACAGAACACCCCCGGAGCCACCAATGGCGGCGACCCCAATGCTTCGCCGCTCTACGTCATCGACGACTTCATCTCCACCGAGGAGGCGTTCAACAACCTCGACATCAGTGAGGTGGAGAGCATCACAGTGCTGAAGGACGCTGCCGCCGCCGTCTACGGCGCACGCTCGGCCTACGGTGTCATCCTCGTCAAGACGAAGAAGGGCAAGGCAGGGGCTGCACGCATCTCTTATAACGGACAACTCGGATGGACCGATGCCATCTTCACCCCAAAGATGCTGTCGGCCTACGACTATGGCCGTGTGTGGAACGCAGTCACCGCCGCAGGCACAGCCACAAAGGACTATGTGGACAATGCCCGCGTGCTCTTCCAGCAGAACGAACTGGAGCAGATGAAGAACCTGAACTACGACCTGCTCGACGACGAATGGCGGGCCGCCCTGACCCACCGCCACAGCATTAACGTGAGCGGCGGCTCCGACAACGCCACCTATTTTGCCAACGTTTCCTATTTCAACCAGGACGGTAATATCGGCAAACTCGACTACGACCGCTGGAACTACCGTGCAGGCGTGAACACCAACATCGGCAAGTATGTAAAGGCCACCCTCGAAGTGAGCGGCGACTACGGCAAAAAGAATAATGCCATCATTGCCAAGGGTGGAGGCACCGACGGCGACTACAAGTACCTGATGGCCCATCTGCCCTTCGTGCCCAGTTCGGTTGACGGCTACCCGCTGGTCTACTCCGGTATGCAGAACGTCATACCCACGAGCGACACCCGCCTCTACAACTTCGAGGCCGTGCAAAGTTGCGACGACTATGTGCGCAATATGACCAACAATATGACCATCAATGGTGCCCTATCCTTCGACCTTGGCTTCATCAAGCCTTTGAAGGGACTCACCGCCCGCGTGTCGTACTCGAAGACCATCAACAATTCTAAAAACAACACCATGAAGACTTTCATGGATGTCTATCAACTGCAGGAGCGCAACGCCGACTATCCGCACCTCTACACTTGGGCCGGACAGAATACTGCCGACTGGTACAATGCCAGCACGCTCTCCACGCTGACGCTGAACAATGGCAGTCTGCTGCAGCGTTCTATGCAGCGTAACGATTCCTACCAGTTGAACTTCACCCTGCAGTACGCCCGCAAGATTGGACAACACGACGTGAGTGCCCTCTATACGCTGGAGCGCTCTGAGAACGAGTGGGAAGACCTGACGGGCGAAATCACCGACCCAGTCAGTTATACCGACGGACAATCGAAGTCGGCCACTGGCGACCAGGCCACCAGTTTCAACCGTGGCGTGGGCGGTATGCTCTCGCACGTGGCTCGTATCAACTACGCTTACGCCGACAAGTATCTGCTGGAGTTCCTCTTCCGTGCCGACGGTAACGGTTCGAAGTTCGCCCCCGAAAACCGTTGGGGCTACTTCCCCAGCGTTAGTGCCGGCTGGGTGGTCAGCGAAGAGGAGTGGTTCAAGAAGTCCCTCCCCTGGTTTAATTTCCTGAAGATTCGTGCCAGTTGGGGTTACCTCGGACGCGACAACATCGTGGCCTTCCTCTGGCGCCAGCAGTATAACCGCGACCTCGACAAGGGTGCCGTCTTCGGCCAGTCGACGACCAACACCCCCGTCTCCGCCGGTTCGGTTATGCCTGTGCGTGGCGTGAATCCCAACGTACACTGGGACAAGAACTATAAGACCAATGTGGGTCTCGATATGCGCTTCCTCGACGGACGTCTTTCCGTGGACTTCAACTACTACTACGACCGTGGCCGCGATATGTTTATGACCTATACTGGCACGTCATTCTTCCCCACCACCGTGGGCACGCAGGCCACGCCCGAGAACTACGGTGCCGTGGACAACTGGGGCTGGGAACTGAATCTGGGCTGGCGCGACAAGATTGGCAAGGACTGGACCTACTGGGTCAAGTTCTCCACTGGCTGGAACGACAACAAGATTCTGGAAGGCCCGTTCCCCGCCACGCCCGAATATGACAGCCAGGTCAAGGGCGAGCGTATGGATCGTGGCGTCTGGGGTCTGAAGTGCCTCGGTATGTTCCGCAGTTACCAGGAGATTCAGGAATACTTTACTGAGAATAACATCACCACCTACTTCGGCAAGACCATCGACGACGTCCACCCCGGCACACTTATCTATGCCGACATGCATGGCGACAACGACGGCACGGGCAACTACGGTGGTCCTGACGGCAAGATCAACCAGAACGACTATGTGCAACTGTCGAAGTTCTCAAGCAACCCCTACGGCTTCACCGTGAACTTCGGTGGTTCGTGGCGCGACCTTTCATTGACGGCCCAACTTTCCGCTGCTTGGGGTGCCTACGACATTGTGCAGACCGACTTCCGCAAGTCGGCTGACGACCTGGAGTATCAGAATGTGCCCTCCTTCTGGAGCGATATGTTCGTTTACGAGGACATCTACGACGCCAGCGGCAATGTCACCGTGCCCCGCAATACCGAGGCTGCCTACCCCAATATGAAGTACAGCAGCATCAACGAGCAGGCATCGAGTTTCTGGCTTGTCAATGCCGCCAACGTTACCCTGCGCAACGTCTCGCTGGCTTACAGTCTGCCCAAGAACTGGCTCAAGCCCATCGGCGTGAGCAACGTCCGACTGAACTTCACCATACAGAACGCCCTCTACCTCTACAACCCGTACCCCGGAAAGTCGTGGGCCAGTTACGGCGGCACCTACGGACGCTATCCCAACCTCCGCAAGATGACCTTCGGTATCAACGTGTCGTTCTGATGCAATAAACAATAAACGTGAAACAATAAACATTAAGAAAGATGATTATGAAAACTAAAATATTCAGCGCAATAACGGTTATTGGTTATTGTTTATTGGTTATTGGATGTAGCGATGACTTCCTCGACGAAATGACCGTCTATGGCAGTTTCTCCGAGGACAAGGTCTATAGCAGTTATGCCGGCGCACTCGACCGCGTGAACACCCTTTACCGCGAACTGCTGCCACAGGCCTGCCAGGGCGACGGCAACGGCTCCAACGGACAGAACACCTACACGCCGACCGGCTCACCCGACGTCTGGTCGAAGACCTCGCTGGAGTACGGCGGCTTCACCGACTTCACCAACCCCGACCAGGAATTGGACTACACCAACGTGACCGACTACTTCTACGTCATCAACAAGAGCGACAGCCCTTGGGGCAACATTCGCAACGCCAACGACATCATCGAGCACGTGGAGAACAGCGACAAACTGACGCAGGAGGAGAAGGACAAACTGCTCGGCCAGGCCTACTTCTTCCGTGCCTATCGCTACTGGTCGCTCGTCAAACTCTACGGCGGTGTACCTATCATTGACCACCCACAGGATCCCATCATCGGCGATGGCGACGGCAGCGACAAGATTGTGCCGCGCTCACCAGCCAAGGACTGTATCCAGTTCATCTGCAAAGACCTCCAGATGGCTGCTGACAGGCTGCCCAAGTCCTGGGGTTCGGCTGACTACGGTCGCATCACAGCCGGTGCCGCAGAAGCCCTGAAGGGTCAGGTGCAACTGTTCTACGCCTCGCCGCTCTTCAACCGTGCTGATGAAACTGTCCGCTGGGATTCTGCATACGTCACCAACAAAAAGGCGCTGGAACTGCTCAACGAGGGTGGCGTCGGTCTGGCATACACTGCTAACGGTGGCACGGAGAACGCCCTGAACTGGGCAAAGATGTTCCTCGCCAACGACGGTAGCGACGGCTCCGTGGGCGAGACCGTGCTTGCCACGCTCTACAACAACCGCGACAAGGTGGAGACCGCCAACTACGACAAGTGGAACTACTGGGAGCACAATCTCCGTCCCGTCAATGCTAACGGCAACGGCGGACTGCACCCCACGGCAGAGATGGTCGACCTCTTCCCTATGTCCGACGGCCTGCAGCCTGGCAAGAGCAAAATACACTACGACCAACTCTGCTTCTGGCTCAACCGCGACCCCCGCTTCTACCGCACTTTCGCCTTCCCTGGCGTGGAGTGGAAGTTCGACACCAACGGCAACGACCTCAACTCGTATGATGACGTTGGCAAGAAATACGTCTATGCCTACTTCCCCCATCAGTACAGCGGCTCAGGCACCAACTACCAGTTGTGGAGTTACACCTGGTATGCCTCGCAGGACGAAGCCGACCGTATGACCAGCACGTCAAACGGCTATACTGCCGACCTGATGGCCCAGAAGAACAGCGCCGTCTACATCCGCAAGCGCAGCGACGACGGCAACCTCAGTTCCTCGCCCCTCTACCGCTTCAGCGTCAGCGCCTCCACGCCGAAGGGCTTCCAGCAGAGCGCCGCACCGCTCATCTGGATGCGCTACGCCGAAGTGCTCCTCCAGTTTGCCGAGGCAGCCGCTGGCGCAGGCCATCTGGACGAGGCCCTGCAAGCCCTGCAGCAGATTCGCGCCCGTGTGGGCTACACCGCCGAGCAGAACTACGGTTTGCCCGTCGACATCACTTCCTCACGTGAGAAGATGCTGGCCGCCGTGCTTTACGAGCGCCGCGTGGAACTGGCCTACGAAGGCAAGGCTTTCGACGATATGCGCCGATGGATGCTCTTCGACGGCGGCACGGGCACCTTCGATGGTGAGCCTGCATCGTGGCACATTACCGGCTTCGGCGGTAACACTTGCACCTATCTGGGCTTCACACCGCTCAACGGCCAGCGCCGCCACGAGATTGTCATCTTCACCCGCGCCCAGGCCGACCAGAACAACGGGGCCGACCCCGTGCTGGAGAAGCGACCGAAGGCTCTCACACTTAGCGAGGGTCTCACCTACGACGACAATGCCGAGGAGTACGGTAGCAACGAGGCTATGGACTTGGCCGACTTCTACACTGCCTACCTGAAGCGCAAGGACGTGAATGCCGACACCAACGACGAGACGAAGGGCATCAATTTCCTGCCCCAGTACTACTTCATCGGTTTAAAGCAGAGTGCTATGCAGACCAACCCGACGCTCCTGCAGACCGTCGGCTGGCACGACTACAGCCACGGCACCGACGGAACCTTCGACCCCTTGGCCGAGTAATCTTCCTCCCCCTCCTACAAGAGGGGTCGGTGGAGGTCTCAATAGCCATCCGGCAAACTATAAAACTGCGCTCCTCCTTGACGTTGACGTTGATAAGGGGCGTAGTTTTTAGGTAAAGTGTAGTTTTTTTGCTAAAACCTTTGGTGGTTTGAAAAAACTTTGTACCTTTGCAATGTGTTTCCTTGGAGACACGACTTTTTGCTCACTCTCCTCACGAACTGCTACCTCATTAGAGAAGAAATAGAGCGAAACCTAATATCCACTGGAGTTGCACCTATCAAGTGCAGGCTTCTCCATAGGATATTAGAGGTTGTAGCAGACCTGTGAGGAGTATGGCGGGTCTGCACTTTTTGTGCCCCGTTTGCAAGCCCATGAGGGTAAAACGAACGGTCTAATTAATTATAAATAACGAACTAAAACTTATAAAATGATGAAAAAGATTTTTTTACGCTTGCTGCTTTTCTTGCCGTTGTGTATGATTAGCAAAGGTGCTTCAGCCTATGACATCGAGGTTCCCAATGCCGATGGTGTGACGATTTACTACAACTATATCAACGATGGTACGGAACTGGAGGTTACAAATGGGCTTAACAAGTATTGGGGAACAATAAACATTCCCGAGGAGGTGACAGTTGGCGGGCATACCCTGAAAGTGACGAGTATTGAAAGAGCGTTCTCCGGTTGCTGGGGCGTAACATCTGTTATGATTCCAAATGGTGTGACAACCATTGTCGATGGAGCGTTCAGCGGAAGTGGTATAACGTCCATAACGATTCCTAATAGCATAACGACTATCGGGTCGTTTGCTTTTGGGGATTGTTCGAACCTTGCCTCTGTCTGGATTGGCGATGGTGTAACAAGTATTGGAAAGCAGGCATTCCGTTTTTGTCATCAACTGGCCTCCGTCACTATCGGCAATAGTGTGACGAGCATAGGAGATTTCGCTTTCCAAGGATGCAAACTTACCTCCGTCATCATTCCCAATAGCGTGACGACTATTGGGGAATATGCTTTCGAGGAATGTTTGGACCTTGCCTCTGCTGTCATCGGTGATGGTGTGGTGACGATTGGGGACTATGCCTTCAAGCAGTGCCAAAGTCTTACTTTTCTTTCCATCGGCAGTGTTTTGGGAAACATCAATGAGAGTGTGTTCGACGAGTGTTTCCATTTGTCACAGGTTGAACTCACCAGTGACGAGATAGTCTCACAAAACTATAGCGAAGAGACTTCTTTAGGAAAACTGTTCGGCAATCGGGTTAACGATTATATTATAGGAGAGGGCGTGACCACCATCGGTGACTATGCTTTCAATGGCTGTTCAAAGTTGGATATCAGCAGTACTGTTAGCAAAATCGGGAAAAGATTATTTTCCAAACGCGCTACGGTTGATGTGACTTGCAGGGCGACAACCATTCCTGAGACGGATGAAGAGACTTTCACGACCTTCAATCTTCAACGTTCAACGCTGCATGTTCCTGAAGCCAGCCTGGAAGCATATCGGACAACGGCTCCTTGGAGTGGGTTCTACAATATTGTAGCTATTACTCCTACAGGAATCAACTCGCCGATGGTTAAGCAACTGCCTGTGCTTGCAGAGTACTTCGACCTGAATGGTCGTCGCACAAGCCAGCCCCAGCGAGGTGTCAACATCGTCAAGATGAATGACGGCACCACGAAGAAAATCGTTGTGAAGTGAGCAACGGGAACGGTTCACAATCATTCTTATATAAATAGCCCTCGCCGTCACGGCGAGGGCTTGTCAATTGTCTTCATTATCAGGTCTTTCAGATGACCTCTATGCCCATCTTTTCGCAGAGCTGGAGGCTCATTTCCTTCAATTTGAACTTCTGGATTTTGCCGGAGCCAGTAAGCGGGAACTGGTCGATAAAGAAGACGTACTTAGGTGTCTTGTAGCGGGCAATCTTGCCTTTGCAGAAGTCGCGCACGTCCTCCGGCTCCATCTTCACACCAGGCTGCAGGATGATGAATGCTCCCACTTCTTCGCCGTATTTGCGCGAAGGAACGGCAGCCACCTGCACGTCCTTGATGCCTGGCATCTGGTAGAGGAACTCTTCAATCTCACGCGGATAGACGTTTTCGCCGCCACGGATAATCATATCCTTGATGCGGCCCGTGATCTTGTAGAAGCCCTGCTCGTCCTTCACGCCCAGGTCGCCTGAGTGCAGGAACCCGTTCTCGTCGATGACCTCTGCGGTGGCCTGCGGGTTCTTGTAGTAGCCCTTCATCACGTTGAAGCCTCGGCAGCACATCTCGCCCTGCACGCCGACGGGGCACTCCTTGCCGGTCTCTGGGTCGAGCACCTTCACTTCCACGAAGGGGAAGTCGCGGCCCACGGTGGTGCAACGCTGCTCGAAGGTGTCGTTCAGGCAGGTCTGCGTCATACCCGGCGACGACTCTGTGAGTCCATATACAGAGGTTATCGTCATAAACATCTTCTCCGACACGCGCTTCATCAACTCCACAGGGCAGAGGCTGCCTGCCATAATGCCCGTGCGGAGGCACGACATATCGAACATAGGGAACATCGGATGGTCGAGTTCGGCGATAAACATAGTGGGCACCCCATAGACAGCGGTGCACCGCTCCTTATGGATAGAGGCGAGCACCACAAGCGGGTCGAACTTCTCGACCATCACCTCGGTACAGCCGTGGGTGAGGCAGTTCATCGTTGCGAGCACCACGCCGAAGCAATGAAACAGCGGGACGCAGACACAAAGTTTGTCGTCCTGGGTGAAGCCCATATTCTCGCCGGTGAAGTAGCCGTCGTTGGCGATATTAAAGTGGGTCAGCATGACGCCCTTGGGGAAGCCAGTGGTACCGCTGGTGTACTGCATATTGCACACATCGTGGCAGCCGACGTGGCTCTTGGCCTCCTGCAACTCCTCGTCCTCAATGTTCTGGCCCAGCAGCAGCAACTCGGCGGTGTTGTACATACCCCGGTATTTCTCCATTCCGATGAACACCACGTTCTTCAGATAAGGGAAGCGCTCGCTGTTGAGGTGTCCACGCTCACATTCACGCAGTTCCGGCAGCATTTTGTAGGTCATATCGACATAGTCGCACTCCCATGTGCCGTCGGTGATGCACAGCGTGTGCATATCGGAGTCCTTGCAGAGGTATTCCAGTTCGGCCTGCTTGTAGTTGGTGTTCACCGTGACGAGCACGGCACCAATCTTGGCCGTGGCATAGAGGAACGTCAGCCAGTCGGGCACATTGGTGGCCCAGATTCCCACGTTTGAGCCTTTCTTCACGCCGATGGCCAGCAGGCCCTTGGCCAGATTGTCCACGCGCTCGTTGAACTGGCTCCAAGTGAAGCGCAGATTGCGGTCGCTATAGACAATATATTCCTTGTCTGGGGTTGTCTCAGCCCAATGCTCGAGCCATTGGCCCAAAGTGCGCTCAGAGAGGGTGTAACCAGCCGAACCCGTCTCGGCAGGATATGTCCTGTCAGGCAGTGGCCTGCCTGCCATATCTAATTTCACATTTTTTGTTTCCATGTTTTCTTTCGTTATTACGTTATAATGTCATTACGTGATAACGACAAATTAGAACGGGATATAAACTACTGCGAGAATCTTGGCACTTTTGCCGGGGGCACCGTGCAGATGGTGCTTTACGATGGAGTCGTAGAAGATGCTGTCGCCAGGGTTCAGGACATATTTCTCCTTGCCGTAGTCCAACTCCACCTGGCCTTCCATCACGTAGATGAACTCTTCGCCCTCGTGGTCGGAAAGTTGGTAATGATGCTCCTCACTGGGGTTGATGTCGATGATGAACGGCTCCATGTGGCGACCCGTCTTCTGCTGCGCCAGCGGGTGGTACTCCATGTGCTTGCGGGCATCGGTGGCACCGTTGCTGAAACTGATGGTACTCTGGCTCTCACGGTCGGCCGCACGGCACACCACGGGTCCCAGCCCGTCGTTGTCGTCGAGGAAGGTGCCCAGCCTGACGCCCAGCGCACGTGCAATCTTGATGAGCGGCCCCAGCGACGGCAGGTTCTGCTCGTTTTCAATAGAGTTGATTTGCTCAATGGAGAGGCCGCTGCGTTCTGCAACTTCCTCTACGGAAAGGTTTTTTGTTTCCCTGATTCCCTTGATTTTGGAACCTACGAATGATTGACTGTTTGCCATAAAAAAACGTTTTGTGTTGTTTTGGGGTTGCAAAGGTACACATTTGTAATGAAATGGCAAAAAAGATTACAGAAGATTAACCTTTCGTTTGTCAGTCTATAACAGCAATGTTTTGCTGCGTTGTGGAGTGGTAGTATGCCCGCAGTATACCGTTACTGTCGTTTTTCAGGCAGACGCAGCCTGGAAGCCATTCGGTGTGCGGGAGCTCCTGAGTCAATAAGTACCATTGTGTCGGCACTCCGGAGTGTATCTCCACTACTGCCGGCGAGAGTGTCTGGCCGTTGGGCAGAAGGAGCCGGTTCGTTGCTATCCTCCTTGTTGTCCTCATGTTGCTTGTGGAATCTGATTAGTTGCACATTGTTCAGGAAAAGCAGACGGGTGGTTGTGGTTTGTTCGCTGCCGCCGTCTAAATAGAAAAATCCCCGCACGCTGCGTATGTCGCTGTCGACGCTTGTGTCGAAGCGTAGCTGGCTGATGCCTGATGTGGTGAAATGGAGGTTGCGGGTGACGGTGGTGTCGCTCTCGTAGTCCACGGCTAAGTAGACCACACCGTTGCGGGCACCGTCCTGATAGACATAGTCGCTCACAAACTGTAGCAGGAAGGCGTCTCCCCGGCGGAAGGTGGTGTCGGCCTCCAGCCTAAAGTCCCAGCGGTTGTAGGGAGGCACAGGCATCATCATAGTCGCCGGGCGTTCTTTCCAGATGTTGGCAGTGTCACCATTGGCATTGAGGGCGGCATACTTGCCTATTTCCCCTTCTGAAGCTCCGAGGATAAGCGCCTGCTCGTCGAGTCTGTCTGCAACCTCCTTGTAGATGCTGCTGAAGCGGTCTGCACGCGAATAGTAGTAGACGAATGAAGAGTCGAAATGCTCCTGGCTGACGCCGTGTTTCTCGAGCACAGCCTTGGTGTAGAGAGCCTCGTAGTAATCGACGGAATCTGAACGTGCAGAAGAGTTGTGAGCCATTGCCCGTGCCTTGTGGAAGTCTACGAGCAGGTCTTCCATATCGTCGGGCTGAATATACTGTTCGGGCGTGCCGGGAGCGCAGGAAAAAGTGATAAGTGACAAGTGATAAGTGAAAAGTATGGTTAGATTTCTGGCGGCCGTAACTATGCTTCCCATACTATTACGCCACTTGGTTGTCATAGAACTAACCATATTTTTCACTTATCACTTGTCACTTCTTTCTTAACTGAGAGCTCACTGATTTCCTTCCTGTAGAACAACAGAAGGGCCACCACGCCGACGGAGATGTTGGCATCGGCAAAGTTGAAGACAGGGCTGAAGAAGATGAACCGCTCGCCGCCCCAGAAGGGGAACCAGTCGGGATAGGTGGTCTCGATGAGCGGGAAGTAGAACATATCGACCACCTTACCCATCAGGAAGGGGGCATAGCCATTGCCCCACCCCACGTACTCGCTGACGTGGGAGAACGTGGAGGCATCGAAGCAAAGGCCGTAGAACATACAATCGATGAGATTGCCGGCAGCACCGGCAAGCACCATCGACAGGCAGACAATATAGCCCCATTTGGCCTGCGCCTTGTGCGACAGTCGCCAGATGTAGACGGTGAGCACGCAGATGGCTACCACACGGAAGAGCGACAGCGCCAGTTTGGAGCCTATCTGCATACCGTAGGCCATACCGCTGTTCTCAATGAAGTTGATGTAGAACCAGTCGGTGATTCGGATGCTCTCCGAAAGCGACATCGATGTCTTGACCCAAAGTTTGATAAGTTGGTCAATGACGAGGACGGCAACGACAATGAGCATTGCCATCCTTCCACGGGTCATTATCTTCTCAATTTTCAATCTTCAACGTCTTTTCTTCTCCAATTCCTTCGACTCCACGCTCAATGTGGCGTGAGGTACAGCACGCAGCCTTTCGGCGGGAATGAGTTTGCCAGATATGCGGTCAATGCCGTAGGTCTTGTTGTTGATACGCACCAGAGCGGCTTTCAAGCCCTGGATGAACTTCTGCTGACGGGCGGCAAAGGCCATCAGGTCTTCCTTCGACTGGGCCTCGCTGCCCTCCTCAAGTGCCTTGTAGGTGGGCGAGGTGTCGTCCACGTCGTTAGAGTCTTTGTTGGTCAGTGTGGCCATCATTTGGTCGTAGTCGCGCTTTGCCAGGGCGAGCTTCTCGTTGATGATTTGACGGAACTCCTCGAGTTCCTCGTCGGTGTAGCGTGTCTTCTCAGTCATAGTATTTTAGTTTTTAGTTATCTTGATATTTAGACTAAAGTCATCGAATTCGACGTTCTGTCCGTCGTTCTGCTCCAGGCGGATGGCGTCGGCCAGCACCTGGCGGGCGATATAGTCGCCAAAGGCTTCGACGGCCTTGGTGGCAGCATCGTTAGGCTCGATGCTGACGGTGATGCGGTCGGTAATCTCCAGCCCGCCCTTCTTGCGCAGGTTCTGTATGCGATTCACCAGTTCGCGGGCCATGCCTTCGTTGCGCAGTTCGTCGGTCTGGGTGATGTCGAGAGCCACGGTCAGGTTGCCGTCGTTGCCCACGAGCCAGCCAGGAATATCCTCGCTGATAATCTCCACATCGACGGCCTCGACGGTGAGCGTCTGCCCCTCGACGGTGACGTCGATGGTGCCTTGCTGCTCCAACTGGGCAATCTGCTCCTGCGAGAGGGCATCGACGGCGGCGGCCACGCCCTTCATAAGTTTGCCGAACTTCTTGCCCATCGTGCGGAAGTTGCACTTCACCTTCTTCACCAGGATACCGCTACCCTCAACATATTTGATTTCCTTGACGTTCACCTCCTGCAGGATGATGGACTTGACGCTCTCAATGGCCTCGCGCTGGGCGGCGTCCACAGGGGGTATCATCAGCGTCTGCAGGGGCTGCTTCACCTTGATGTTCTCCTTGCGGCGCAGGGCCAGCACGATGGTGGTGATGCGCTGGGCAATATCCATACGTTGCTCCAGGTTGGCGTCGATGGCAGAAGCATCGAAGTCGGGGAATCGCTCCAGATGGACGGAATCGAGTTGTCCGCCCAGGTCGCGGTAGAGTTGGTCGGCAAAGAATGGTGCGAAGGGTGCCAACAGTTTGGCGACGGTCATCAGGCAGGTGTAGAGAGTCTGATAGGCAGCCTGCTTGTCGGCGTCCATCTCCTTGCCCCAGAAGCGTTTCTTGTTCAGGCGCACATACCAGTTGCTGAGTTCCGTGTCCACGAAGTTGTCAATGAGACGGCCTGCGCGGGTGGGGTTATAGTTGTCCAGTTCCTGCTCCACGCCCTTCACCAACGAGTTGAGGCAGGAGAGAATCCAGCGGTCGAACTCGGTTAAAGCGAGTGTTGCCTGTTGAGGCTCCCATCCGTCCACATTAGCGTACATAGCGAAGAGGGAGTAGGTGTTGTAGAGCGTTCCGAAGAACTTGCGGCTCACCTCGGCCACGCCCTCCTGGTCGAACTTCAGGTTGTCCCACGGCTCAGAGTTGGTCATCATATAGAAGCGGACGGCATCGGAACCGTACTTCTCAATCATATCGAAGGGGTTCACCACATTGCCCACGTGCTTCGACATCTTGTTGCCCTTGGCGTCGAGAACGAGACCGGTAGAGATGACGTTCTTGAACGATACGGAGTCGAAAATCATCGTGGCGATGGCGTGGAGCGTGAAGAACCAGCCACGGGTCTGGTCGACGCCCTCGTTGATGAAGTCGGCGGGGAAGGCCTTGCCTTCGTCTATCAGTTCACGGTTCTCAAACGGATAGTGAATCTGGGCGTATGGCATAGAGCCGGAGTCGAACCACACGTCGATGAGGTCGGTCTCGCGCTTCATCGGCTTGCCGCTCTCGCTCACCAACAGGATATAGTCCACGTAGGGGCGGTGCAGGTCGATGCGGTCGTAGTTCTCCTGCGACATATCGCCAGGTACGAAGCCCTTCTCCTTCAGCGGGTTCTTGTCCATCACGCCGGCGGCCACGGCTTTCTCTATCTCGTTGTAAAGTTCCTCCAACGAACCGATGCACTTTTCCTCGCCGTCCTCGCTGCGCCAGATGGGCAGCGGTGTGCCCCAGAAGCGCGAGCGCGACAGGTTCCAGTCGTTCAGGTTCTCCAACCAACCAGCGAAGCGGCCCGAACCGGTAGACTCCGGATGCCAGCCGATGGTCTTGTTCAACTCGCTCATACGCTCCTTGCAAGCCGAACTCTTGATGAACCACGAGTCGAGCGGGTAATAGAGCACGGGCTTGTCAGTACGCCAACAATGCGGGTAGTTGTGAGTATGTTTCTCAATCTTGAATGCCTTGCCTTCGGCCTTCAGGTCCATACAGATGGCGATGTCGAGCGTCTCATCCTTGTCGGTGAGGGTTTCGTCGTAGGCGTTCTTTACGTAGCGTCCGCTGTAGCGGCCCCATTTCTCCACGTTCACGTAGTTCTTCACGAAGTCGGGGTCGAGGTCTTCCACCAGGAAGTATTTGCCCTGCAAATCGACGACAGGACGCTCTGCACCCTTCTTGTCGATGAGTACGATGGGGCAGATGCCGGCCTTCTTGGCCACAAAAGCGTCGTCGGCACCGAAGTTCGGCGCGATATGCACGATACCGGCACCGTCGTCGGTGGTTACATAGTCGCCGGGGATGACACGGAAGGCATCGCCCATCGGCTTAATCATCGGCAGCAACTGCTCGTACTCCATACCCACGAGGTCGGTGCCCTTGTAGCGACCCACCACGCGGTAAGGCAGGAACTTCTCGCCCTTCTTGAACTCAGGCAACTCGCCTCCGTCGGTAATCTCGGCAGCGGTGTCGAAGTAGGCGGGCACGCGGGCCTCGGCCAGAATGACGGTGATAGGCTCGGCGGTATAGGGATTATAGGTCTCCAATGCCACGTAGTCAATCTTCGGGCCTACGCACAGCGCCGTATTGGCGGCCAACGTCCACGGCGTGGTGGTCCAAGCCATAAAGTATAGTGGAGAGTTGGGAGTTGAGAGTTGAGAGACTATACTACCGTCACTCGACCCTGAACTCTTAACCCTAAACAATGCTGTGCACGTCGTGTCCTTCACGTCACGATAGCAGCCAGGCAGGTTCAATTCGTGGCTGGAAAGACCGGTGCCGGCGGCGGGGCTGTAGGGCTGGATGGTGTAGCCCTTATAGAGCAGACCCTTCTGGTAGAACTGCTTCAGCAGCCACCAGAGGGTTTCGATATACTTGTTGTCGTAAGTGATATAGGGATGGTCGAGATCTACGAAATAACCCATCCGCTCGGTCAGTTCACGCCACTCGGCAGTAAACTTCATCACATTTTCGCGGCAACGGGTGTTGTAGTCCTCGGTGGAGATATATTTTGCACTCTCCCTGTTATCGATGTCGGCCTTGGTGATGCCCAGTTCCTTCTCCACACCCAGTTCCACGGGCAGGCCGTGAGTATCCCAGCCGGCCTTGCGCTTCACCTGGAAGCCCTGCATAGTCTTATAGCGGTTGAACGTGTCTTTCAGGGCGCGTCCCAGAACGTGGTGGATGCCTGGATGGCCGTTGGCCGAGGGAGGTCCCTCGTAGAACACAAACTGCGGACAGCCCTCGCGCTCGTCGATAGAGCGGTGGAAGATGTCCTCCTTCATCCACTTCTCCAGGATTTCATTGTTCACCTGTGTCAGGTTCAATCCCTTATGTTCGGCAAATCTCTTACCCATACAATATTATAAATATATATCTTGTTTTGTTTTTGGCGTGCAAAGGTAAGCATTTCTTTTCAAACCGCCAAAATCTGTAAGGTTATTTAAGGGATTCTGACATTTGGCGGGATGGAAAAGAGTGTCAGCAACTGGCCGAAACGCTCTATTTGCACCATTCGGGGATGCTCGAAGTGGTCGGTGTGCTCCAGTTGCCAGGTGACGTGGAAGGGGATGTAGACGGTATGGCAGCCGATGGCGAGCGCGGGGGCGATGTCGCTCTTCAACGAGTTGCCCACCATCAGCAGTTCCGATGGGGCCACGTCGAGATGGGCGCAGAGGTCGCGGAACTCAGGCTCGCCCTTGTCGCTCGTTATCTCCACGTGGCTGAAGAAAGGGGCCAGACCGCTGCGCTCCAGTTTGTGCTGCTGGTCGAGCAGTTCGCCCTTGGTGAACACCACGAGGCGGAGGTCAGGCCGATGCTTGCGGAGTGCCTTCAGCGTCGCCTCCACCTCTGGCAGGGGCGTGCAAGGGAACTCCAGAAGCGTGTAGCATTGCCTGAGAATGCTCTCCAGGGTGGTGGCGGCCATTTCGCCTCGGCTCACACGCAGGGCGGTCTCCATCATTGAGAGAGTGAACGCTTTCACGCCATAGCCCAGCAGACGCATATTCTTCCGCTCAGTGGCAAAGAGTTCGAGGGCCGCCGTCTCGCGGTCGACCCAGGGCACCAACTCGTCGTAGAGCCGCTGCATCACCACCTCGAAATGCCCCTGACAGTCCCACAACGTGTCGTCTGCATCGAAGGCTATCACCTTTATTTTGTCTGTATTCATTCCTTACCGTTTGTCGTCTGAGCGTGCAAAGGTAAGCAAAAAATGGCGTACCGCCAAACAATTTGGGGTTAAGATGTCAGAGAGGTGCGAAAAGGTGTTCCAACAGCACTTTTCTACAAAACTCGCAAAGAAGACAGGAAGCAAAATTGGCCAAATCTCTCCTTTTCAGGTAGATTTGGCCAATTTTCGGGAGCTTAGTCTGTCATTCCCAAGCATCCGGATCTCCTGCAAACCTGGCATTGGCGGGCATGATGCTGTTGATGTTGTAAACTGCAAGATAGAACGATATTGAGTAAGAACCCATTCAAGGAATACCGCCAGCTACGCTTCAAAAAGCGCGACCGGCGGTATCGTTTAATGGAGCGACAGAGGTAATTATCTCACGATGGTTTTCTTGCAGTTAATGATGTACAGACCTTTTCGTATAGTATCTTTCACTTTCTGGCCGCTGAGTGTGAAGATGCTTGCATCATTCTTCTCGCATATATTTGAGGGTGTTATGCCGACGGTCGATTGTTCAACGATATTACGGAAGTTCTTCCAGCCGGGAGTGCTCTCATAAAGTGACTTCGTGCCATCGGGTACAATGAGTGTGCCGAACTGATAGGTAACATCAGCAAAAGTGTCGTCGCTGATGCTGAACAGGTCCTCAATCTTCGACGTAACGGTCATCAGGCGGAAGCAACCGTAGAAGCACTTCTCACCGATGCTCTTCAGAGTAGCGGGCAGAGTGACAGCAGTGAGGTCGTTATAAACAGTAATCATTTCTGCACTAATTTCCACAACGCCAATCTCTATAACCAAGCTGATTCCCAAATTCCCCCAACTGATTCCACCAAGACTGATACAGCCGCTGAAGCATCCTGTCCCCATAAAGCTAACGCTAATAGGCACATAGATATAAGTCAATCCGCTACATCCATCAAAGGCACCGTCGCCGATATAAACCACAGTCTCGGAAATTATCAACCGTGTAACATAGACACAATGCTGGAAGGCCTCGGCAGCGATGCTCGTCACAGTATAAGTAATGCCGTCATGCTCTACAGTCTCAGGGATGATGAGTTCGCCTGAGAAATCCTGACGGCACTTGAGTACCTCTACAGTTTTCTCTTCAGTTGATGTGACATGATAATATAGAGGGTCTACCCAGAAATAAACGTCTTCAACAGCACCTTTTACTTGAGTAGCATTCAATACATAATACCCTTTTGCTATCTCAACGAAACCCTCTATGCTTTCCGCAGAAATAATGTCAGGCTCAACACCTAATACGGATATACTGCTGCTATTATCTATTGCTCTGCTATTCTCTATTTTTACAGCCCCGGTCTTTACATACCGCAACAGGCTTTGCTCTTTAATCAAATCGGCAATGCTCATCAATGTAGGCTCAACTGTACCTGTTGTGGCTGTAAGGTCAGTGCTCTGTGCGAATAACATGATGGGCAGTTTATCCTCCTTGATGTATTTTCCGCCAATCAAGCCACTAATGATATTCCCGTCTATTGTACCTAATGCCGAATTCTTTAACCTAATGGCACCTGTCTCATCCTCAATGGTTATAGACTCCTCGCTGTTGGACGTTACCTTTGCCCCATCAAGTTGGAGCTTTCCCCAGGTACCTAAAGGCATTGACTTGAAACCAGCTATTGTGTTGAATATTTCATATTCACCTTCTTCAAGACCTGTTGCTTCGCCAATACGAATACAATTGATTTGAATATTGCAAATGTCTGGTAGGTTTATTACCACTTTTGTTGCTTCTCCTACCCATGAGCCATCATATGCATTCAAGACACCTGTGTCACATGTTCCAAAATCTCCTTTTGTTACTTTTGCTTCAAAAGCAATGCTCTTAATAATTGTACCTTCTATCGCCTCGAAAGTCAGCGTTCCACTATACATGCGGAGTTGGGTATTATTTCCTGATAACCAAAATCGGTTTTCCGTATTTCGGCTTTCTACTCTGGGCGAAATTGTCAGAGCAATGTCTCTGTCATAGATTGTCTCTGGAGTCAGAATATCACCATCATGATAATCATTGTTAGAAACAGGATGGCTAGACTCTTTAAACTCAAAAACCGCAACAGCTTCTTGAAGTTCTTCGATCTCAGACCCACTTTCATCTTGTGCATGACAATCGGGTGCTAGCAGGAATGCTGCAAAGAAAGCAACACTCATTTTTGTAAAGGTTTTCATACATTTTTGTTTTTGCTAATAGACACCCCAAACTTAGGTTCATTACTTTTTTCTGTACTTCATATACATAAAAAAGGCGTAGGTGTCTGTTTCTCTGTCCATCCTGGGTCAACAGGCCTTCGCATTGCCCTTCCCACACAGGATAGACAACGCAGAAAAGCCCACGCCAGTACGCATAGCTATATATTAACATAGGTATATAAGCGTACTACGTAGACGTTTCGGTTGTCATCTGCCTGTTGTGGGAAATGAGTTTGCGAAGTTCGTTGACCACAACGACAGACGTTCGAAAACGTCTTTCTCATATATAAGACCGCCCGCCGCCCACGGATGGGCAAACAAACGATGGGGCAAAAGTAGTGATTTTGTGCGAAATGGCCAAATAATTCGTTAAAAAATTTGCAGAATCCGAAATAATTAGTAACTTTGCGCACAAAGAAATACCAATTCGTATATGGCACAATTGTTAGTTACAGTAAATGACAATTCCCAACTACCTCGTCTCCGAACAGCAATAAGGCAATTAAGAGGCGTGGAGCAAGTGGCTATGTTACACAAAACGGAAATGCCACAAGCTGTTTCTTTCCGAGGAAAGGTTCATCGTGAACTATTAGAACGTGTTGACTCTTTAGAAAGACTTACTGACGGCTGGGATGGGGCTGATAGTAAGGCCATAATGCCCCAGAGTATACGCAAGTTCAAAACTGCCATAGTTAAGACCCGTGAGGAATTGCTTCAAGGATGGTTGCTGTTCCCTGATGCCCATGGGTACCTTTATCTTGACTATACTGGAAGTAATGCCGTTGCAGGGATCACGATGACGGGTGAACGCTTGATCTATTTTTTCAGGAAGGACGGAAAAACCGTGAAGAATGATGGTGCAGCCTTCACTACCCGAAACCTGCTATCCATTTTAGAGCGTGTTCATGGCTGAATCTTATCCCCATATAATCGGTGACGAAGAGAGTGTGGCAAGAATTATCTTCTCGCCATCATATATCTATAACGGTCGAGTAGCACCCACAGCTTTCCGTTGGTATGTTCTTCCAAGTGGAGATGCAGAGGATTATATCTCCGTTCTGAGAGGAGATGTGTCTAAACTTGAAATAGAGACAAGGCATTTCAAGGCCAGGGGTGAGGGCGATGAGCGTTATGGGTATGCCTTGTTGGGAGTTGGATGTATCAGGGAGATAGGGATAGGCAACGATGAAGGTTTAGAGACGAAAGTAGATGTATTGCCAATCCCAAGTAAGCGGCATCCAAACCATGCAGGCATTGTTGTGGACATTGCAAAAGAAAGAGTAACGGCACTTACCCCCGTATCTCCAATAGTCATGATGGTTCAAAAAGAATTGGCATTGCGTTGCAGCGGAATAATGAAATTCTGAATAGGCAAAGAAAGGCATAAATGCTTGTTTCTTTTATTAAAACGTCTTTCTTCGAGAGAGACAAGCGTCTTTAAGACCGCCCGCCGCCCACGGATGGGCCGACAAACGATGGGGCATTTTGGAAAACGGCAAAGCTTTTCCTGCTAAAAAAATGAAAACAGGAGCCAAGATAGCCGTTATTTCGGACTTTTTGCGTACTTTTGCGCCTCGAAAGCAAAAAGGAAAGAGATGATTGTTTGTATAGCAGAGAAGCCCAGCGTGGCTGCCGACATCGCCCGCATCATCGGCGCGACGGCGCGGCGCGACGGCTATTACGAGGGCAACGGCTACCAAGTGACGTGGACTTTCGGCCATCTGTGCGAACTGAAAATGCCCGAGGACTACACGCCGATGTGGAAGTCGTGGAGTCTCTCGGCCCTGCCTATGATTCCGCCCCGCTTCGGCATCCGCCTGAAGGAGGACGAGGGTGTGAAGAAACAGTTTGCGGTGATTGAGCGGCTGTTCCACGAGGCCGACGGCATCGTGAACTGCGGTGACGCCGGACAGGAGGGAGAACTTATCCAACGGTGGGTGATGCAGAAGGCACAGGCGACCTGTCCCGTGCAACGGTTGTGGATTTCGTCGATGACTGACGAGGCCATCCGCGAGGGCTTCGCCAAACTGAAAGACCAGAGCGAGTACCAGTCGCTTTACCTGGCCGGCCTGAGCCGCGCCGTGGGCGACTGGCTTTTAGGCATCAATGCCACGCGCCTCTACACCATCAAATACGGGCAGAACCGCCAAGTGCTCTCCATCGGAAGGGTGCAGACGCCCACGCTGGCCCTCATTGTGAACCGCCAGAAGGAGATAGACAACTTCAAGCCCGAGCCTTACTGGGTGCTGGCCACCGTCTATCGCGACACCACCTTTACCGCCACAAAGGGGAAGTTCACCTCGAAGGAGGAGGGTGAGCAGGCCTTTGCCTCTATCGCCGGCCAGCCGTTCACCGTCACCGATGTGCAGAAGAAGAACGGCAAGGAGACGCCGCCAAGCCTCTATGACCTGACGTCGTTACAAGTGGATTGCAACCGCAAGTTCGGCTTCTCGGCGGAGACGACGCTGAACATCATCCAGCAACTCTACGAGATGAAGTTGACCACCTATCCGCGTGTGGACACCACTTTCCTCAGCGACGACGTCTACCCCAAGTGCCCGCAGACGATGAACGGCCTTTTCCAGGTGAAGTTCGCAGGCGTGGCCCCTTATGCCGACCTGGTGCGCCCGTTGGGCGGAAAGGCGTTGAAGAAGTCGAAGAAGGTGTTCGACTCGTCGAAGGTCACCGACCACCACGCCATCATCCCCACAGGCCAGATTCCCGGCCCGCTCACCGACCTGCAACGGAAGGTCTACGACTTGGTGGCCCGCCGCTTCATCGCCGTGTTCTACCCCGACTGCCAGTATGCGCAAACCACCGTGCTGGGCAGCGTCCAATGCGTTTCGACCGAGCCGCAACAAACGGAGCAGGCCATCGAGTTCAAGGTTACTGGCCGCACCATTCTTGACCCAGGCTGGCGGGCTGTCTACGCCAAGGATGTGCAGGCCGACGATGACGAGGACGCCAAGAAGAAGGAGGAAGAGGAGGAGCGCACATTGCCGCCTTTCGTGAAAGGTGAAAGCGGTCCCCAAACACCTACGCTGACCGAAAAGTGGACCACGCCGCCGCCCTACTACAACGAGGCATCGCTGTTGCGCGCTATGGAGACGGCGGGCAAGTTTGTCGACGACGAGGAGTTGCGCGCCGCCCTGAAGGAGAACGGCATTGGCCGTCCCTCCACCCGCGCCGCCATCATCGAGACGCTGTTCAAGCGCCATTACATCCGCAAGGAGCGCAAGCGTCTCGTGGCCACGCCGACGGGCATAGAACTGATAGACCTCATACACGAGGAACTGCTCAAAAGTGCCGAACTGACCGGCATCTGGGAGAAGAAACTGCGCGACATTGAGGCCAAGAAATACGACCCCGCCCTGTTTGTCAACGAGTTGAAGCAGCAGATTACGGAGATTGTGCACCAGGTCATTGCCGACCAAAGCAACCGCTATGTCACCGTCACCGAAGACAAGCCGGTGAAAGCCGCCAAAAGCCCCAAGAAGGCCAAGAAAACCACAGAAGCCCCCTCGGCGGCCATAGTCGAAGGCCAGCCTTGCCCCCTTTGCGGCAAGGGCCACATCATCAAGGGTCGGACGGCCTACGGTTGCTCTGAATGGAAGTCGGGCTGTACGTGGCGCCAACCCTTCGCTTGAATTTGGACGAAAGCTGCGGTTGAGCGAGAGAAGAGGAAAGAGCCAGGGCTTCGCCTGGCTCTTTCCTCTTCCGAGCGTGAGCAGCTTGCCCGCGTAGCGGGAACCAAACTCATAGAAAGGACGAACCAAACTCATAGAAAGGACGAACCAAACTGGGAGTTTGGACGGAGCAAACTGGGAGTTTGGACGAACCAAACTTTTGGGTGGCTCAGAAAGTTTCTTTCCTTTTTCTTTGCTGTTTGTGGGAAAATGCGTAATTTTGCCCCTTAAAACGTGGACGATGATGATGCGCCTGCTCTTTTTCCTGCTGTTGGGTGTGACTCTGCCTGCACAGTCGCAGACGGTGTCGATAGGGGGTGTTGTGACTGATGCTGACACGGGTGAGGGCATTGAGTTTGCCTCTATCCTGTTGAGCGAGAGCGGCCTGTGGGCAGTCACTGGCGAGGGCGGACGGTTCACCATCAAGAGTGTCCCGAAGGGCAAGAACACGCTGACCGTGCAATGTCTGGGCTATCAGAAGCGCAGTTTTCCGATGACCCTTGAGCGCGACGTGAAAGATATGAACCTTCGGCTGAAGCCTGGCAACCTGAAGTTGGACGAGGTGACGGTGACGGCGCGGCGCAAGCAGGACGAGGCCACCACAAGTTACTCGATTGACCGCACTACGCTCGACCAGCAGCAACTGGTGAACATCAGCACTATCGGCACGCTCCTCCCTGGCGGCAAGACGGTGAACCCCTCGCTGATGAACGACACGCGCATGGCTTTGCGCAGCGCTTCGCAGGAGAAAGGCAATGCCTCTTTCGGCACAGCCGTCGAAGTGGACGGTCTGCGTCTTGACAACAATGCGATGAAAGACGAGACCTTAGGCGCCTCTACGCGCACCGTCAGCACGAGCAATGTGGAGAGCATCGAGGTGGTGACTGGCATTCCGTCGGTGGAGTACGGCGACTTGAGCAACGGCATCGTGAAGGTTCAGACGCGGAGGGGCAAGTCGCCCTTTATCGTGGAGGGCAGCCTGAACCAGCACACGCGCCAGATTGCCGTGAGCAAAGGCTTCAATTTAGGCCGCTCCCGCCAGCGTTTAGGTGTTTTCAATTTGTCGATGGAGCACGCCCGCTCGTTGTCCGACCCTGCTTCGCCCTATACGACTTACCAGCGAAACATACTTTCGCTGCACTACCTGAACACCTTCTTCACCGAGACAATGCCCTTGACGCTCGACGTGGGCCTGACGGGCAATGTGGGGGGATACAACAGCGAGGCAGACCCTGACGAAGAACTAAACAACTACAACAAAGTGCGGGACAATGTCTTCAGGGGCAGCATCGACTTGCGGTGGATGCCCAACAAGCCGTGGCTCACCAATCTGCAACTCAGTGCCTCGTTTTCCTACCAAGACCGCAAGCAGGAAGCCCTCACCCGAACCAGCAGCGCCTCTACGCAGCCTTATCTGCACGCTACCGAGGAAGGGTACTGGCTATCAAGTGAAAAGTTAAAAGTGAAAAGTGAAAAGTACAGCCCTATCATTCTGGGGCCGACGGGCTACTGGGATGTGCTGTCGTTTAACGATACGAAGCCGCTCTCGTGGGCGGCGAAACTGAAGGCTGAGAACAACCGCCGATTCGGCACCGTAATGAACCGTATTGCGGTGGGCGCACAGTACAATGCCAGCCGCAACAATGGGCGCGGCATCTACTACGACGATATGCGCGTGGCTCCCACCTGGCGCGAATACCGCTACGACGAACTGCCGACAATGCACAACGTGGGCCTCTATGTGGAGGAGAAGGCTGTCATACCTTTTTCAAGTGACAAGTTAAAAGTGAAAAGTGAAAAGTACAGCAACTCCTCTCTGGAACTGACTGTCGGCCTGCGCGACGACATCACGATGATTGGCGGCAGCGACTACGGCACGGTGAGCAGCCTTTCGCCACGTGTGAACACACGCCTTGTGCTCTGGCGGAGCCAGCGGCGGCGATGGGTCTCCGCCCTGGAACTGCACGCGGGATGGGGCAAGAGCGTCAAACTGCCCTCCTTCCAGGTGCTCTATCCGTCGCCGTCGTATAGCGACTTGCTGGCCTTCGCCTCCACATCGACAGCCGACAACGTGTCGTACTACGCCTACCACACCTACCCCTCTCGGGCACAGTACAACCCCTCGCTCACCTGGCAGCACACCAACCAGACCGACATCGGCATTGAGTTTGACATCAAGGGCACCCACGTGAGCCTCTCCGGCTATCACCACAAGACCTACGGCACCTATATGGCCACCAAGAACTACACGCCCTTCTCCTACCGCTACACCGGCCAGGCCGCCATACAGCAGAGCGGCATCCCTGCCAGCGACCGCTCGTTCACCATCGACCGCCAGACGGGAACCGTCACCGTACACTCAACGCAAAATCCCCAACTCTCAACCGAATTGCCTTACACCGACAAGCACACCTACGTGGTGAACCAGCACTACACCAACGCCACGCCGCTGAACCGCTACGGCCTGGAGTGGGTCATCGACTTCGCCCAGATAAAGGCGTTGCGCACCTCGCTCCGTCTCGACGGCAACTACTATTATTATAAAAGCACAGACGACGTGCTCTTTGCCGACGTGCCTTTGGGCATCAGCAATGTGACCAGCAGCGGCCAGCCCTACCAGTACATCGGCTACTATCGTGGCACCAGCGTGACCACCGCCGGCAGCAGCGCCAACGCCTCGGTGAGCAACGGTGCACTGGCCCGCCAACTCAACCTGAACACCACGCTTACCACCCACATCCCGCGCATCCGTCTAGTGATGGCCCTGCGCCTGGAGGCTTCGCTCTACAACTACCAGCGCGCACTGTGCCAGCACGACGACGGTTCCCCCCGCAGCTATATGCTCGAAGGCAATGAGGGCTACACGGGCGAGCCCTACGACGGCAACACCACCGACCACTATGTGGTGGTCTGGCCTGAATACTACTCCACCTGGGAGGAGCCGTCGCGGCTGATTCCCTTCGCCGAGGCTTTCCTTGACGCCAAGGAGAACGACAAGCAACTCTACAACCAGTTGGCGCAACTTGTGGTGCGCTCCAACTTCCCCTACGTCCTGAACCCCAACCGGCTGTCGGCCTACTATTCGGCCAACCTGAGCGTGACAAAGGAGATAGGCGACCATATATCGGTGTCGTTCTATGCCAACAACTTCTTCAACAATATGCGGCGGGTACACTCGTCGCAGACCGACCTTGAAACGTCGCTTTTCGGCAGCAACTACATCCCCAGTTTCTACTACGGACTATCATTGAGACTAAAGATATGAAACAACTCTTCGGCCTTTTATGCCTGATATGCCTGATGGCCTGTTCCTACTCTGAGGAACTGACCACGTGCACGCTCTCGGTGCAACTGGTGTACCCTGAGAACACCATCGACCCCTACGCCGGGGCCAGGGTGGAACTCAAGAGCCTGGGGCGCAACGCTGTTTTTGTCGATTCCACCGATGCGGAGGGTATGGCTCGCTTCATCGTCACGCCCGGCATCTACGAGGCCAGTTCGACGGCGCAGTTCATCGACAGCACCACCGACACCTGGTGGCGCTACAACTTCAATGGCGTCAGGAGTATGATTGTTGTTGACCCCGACAGCACCAACCAGGCCAGCATCACCCTGAAATCATCAAGAAAGAGAATAATACATTGAGAATATGAAAAAAGGTTTATTGTTTGTTTTTTCTTCATTACTATTCAGCCCCGTAGTGGCCCAACCCGACCAGAATGTGGACCAGATTATCATCAAAGAGATCTACTGCGGCGGATGTCCCAAGGACGAGGGCAGCGATATGTTCCATATGGACAAGTGCATCGTGCTCTACAACAACTGCCCTGAGCGCGTGGTGGCCAGCAACCTGTGTTTCGGTATGGCTACGCCCTACAATGCCGAGGCGCCAAGCAACGGCAGCATCTATGACAAGAGCGGAAATCTGGTGTATGAGGATGAGGGATTCATCCCTGCGCAGAACGGCATCTGGTATTTCCCCTCAACGCTCGTCATAGAGCCTTTCCAGCAGGTGGTGGTCAATGTGCACGGGGCCATCGACAACACACAGACCTACTCGCAGTCGGTGAATTATGCCTACAGCGGCTACTACTGTATGTACGACCCTGAGGCGGGCTACAACAACACCAGTTACTATCCCACTCCTGCCGACGTCATCCCTGCCAGCCACTACCTAAAGACGGTGAAGTATGGTCAGGGAAACGCTTGGCCACTAAGCACCTCCTCTCCGGCACTCTTCATCTTCCAGACGCAGGATGTGTCGCCTGTAGATTTCGCCACCGATGCCGATAACCTCTGGTATGTTCCCGGGTATTCACAGACACCAGTCTATGCCTGTATGAAAGTGCCTGCGGATTGGATTATCGACGGTGTGGAGGTGTTCAATGCTACAAACAAAGAAAATTGCAAAAAACGTTTCACCGCCGACATCGACGCGGGCTACGTCTATCTGACCAACAAACTGGCCCATTCCATCTACCGCAATGTGGACGTGGAACTGACCACCGCACGGGCAGAGAACGAGGGCAAACTGGTCTATAACTACGCCCTGGGCACCGACGAGTCTACCGACCCCAGCGGCATCGATGCCGAGGAGAGCATCAAGCAGGGCGCACACATTGTCTATCGCGACTGGGACAACTCCAGCGAAGACTTCCACGAGCGTCTGCGCTGCTCGCTCAGGGACTATGCGCCACAGTCCGTCAATGCCAAAAAGGGCGACGTCAACCAGGACGGCAATGTCGACGTGGCCGACATCGCGTCTATCCTCACCGTGATGGCCAGCACCGGCACCGACCCGCTTGCCGACGTCAACCAAGACAACATCGTCGACGTGGCCGATATCTCCACAGTACTCACAGAGATGGCCAAGTGAGACGAGGCTGAATGATAAATGAAAAATGAGAAATGAGAAATATGATTACCTTTAAGGGGGACATAAAGAGGAACATAGGATGGTTGCGTGTTTCACGCGCAGCCTGTCTCTCATTTCTCATTTCTCATTTCTCATTTCTCCACGTGGTGGCCCAGACCTACGACCCGTGGCTCTGTTCGCAGAACGCCGCCGCACTGACGCGCTTTGTGGGGAACACCACGGCGACGGCAGAACTGTCGCTGACCAAGGGGAAGGGGGACTTTACCAACTACTACGACTCGCCCGACGCCCTCACCGCCAGTGCCACCGTCTCCTCGTTCTTCAGGCTCGGCCAAAAGGCTGTCGTCTTCGGCGCTATGGGCTACGACAACTTTTCAGGCCACGATATGGCCGGCTCGGCCTTCATCCAGCCGCTGACGCCCGACGGCTGGAACCCCACGCTGGTGGCCACACCACAACTGCACACCAGCCGCCATCTTCCTTTCGACATCGTGGAAGACTCGCTCACCAACACCGGCACCAAGCACCTCGACATCTACAGGCTGTCGGGCGGGATGGGCATCGACATCCATCGGGGCATCTCCTTAGGCGCGCGCCTCGACTACACCGCCGCCAACTATGCCAAGTACAAGGACTTGCGCCACCAGAACAAACTGATGGACTTGCACTTCACGGCAGGGTTTTATGTTCCCCTTACCGTCGCCAGAAAGACCGCTATAGCGCTGGGGGCCAACTACATCTACCACCGCACTACCGAGAGTCTGCTCTTCAAGACCTACGGCAAGACCGACAAGGTCTATAAGTCGCTCATCGACTACGCCAACTTCACAGGCCCGTTGGAGCAGTTCACCTCCAGCGGATTCACCGACAGCAGCCGCGAAATGCCGCTCGTGAGCGACTACAACGGGGCTACGCTCCAGTTCTCGCTGATCCAAGCCTTGGGAAGCAACAGCCTCACGTTTTTCAACGCCGCCGCATACGCCCACCGAAAGGGCTACTATGGCCGCAAGTCGCCCTACACCATCACCTACACAGACCATAAGAGCGACGTGTGGCACTACGACGCCCGACTGGAACTGGTCTGCCCCCTGTCGAGACTCCACCTCGACCTGGCGCTCAACGCCGAGAACCTGACCAACAACGTGGCCAACTACAGGGAACTGCAAAACGAGTCTGGCGCGAACTACTACAACTATTACACCCCGACCAAGGCCGCCAACAAAGTGTGGGTCGACGGTTCGCTTACGCTGGGGGCCGACCTCGGGCAGGTGAGCGACCCCACCGCACAGCAGACCGTCCACGCCTGGATGCTGCAACTGGGCTACGCCTGGATGCACCGCCGCCAGACGGCCTACTTCTACCCATTCTACCGCCGTCAGCACCTGGACAACGGCGAACTCTCGGCCGGCGTGAGTTGTCAGTTTGCCGTTACGAAAGGGGCCAAGGGCTTATGGGCAATCGGCCTTGACGGAGCCTATGGCAAAGGCAGTAGAGAACCCTGTGAAGACCTCACCTTCCAAACTCCCAGCGACAAGATGGAGGCTCCCGCCTCAATGGACTACTACCTCTGGCAGGAATACCAGTGGCTCACGGCGGCACAATACCGTCTGGGCGGCAGCGTGAAATACACTTTCATCTTCCCTTCAACACAACTCAGAACCTACGTCAGGGCTGCACTGCACCATCGTAAGTGCAACACCCCTTCATCCGAATGTGCCACTGGGCGCGACCATACAACCGCCACCGTAGCCATAGGGTGCCACTTCTAAACTACCTATCAATTATGCTTGACAACATCATCACCGACGAGCAGCTACAGCAGCTCACAACACTTATAGAAGAAAGCGAGAACATTGTCTGTGTATGCCACCAAAACCCCGACGGCGACGCCTTGGGCAGTTGCCTGGGATGGGCGGAGGTGCTCAGGGTCTGCTATGACAAGCAGCCCGTGGTCATCGTGCCCGACCAGTACCCCGACTATCTGCAATGGCTGCCAAACAGCGAGAAGATTGTGCGCTACGACAAAAAGAAAGCAGAAGCCGACGAACTGCTGAAAAAGGCGCAGCTGGTATTTTGCCTCGACTTCAATTCTGCCGCCCGTACTGCCGATATGGAGGCATCGCTCTGCCAGACAGCAGCACAGCGCGTGCTCATCGACCATCACCTCGACCCCACCGTCGATGCGGTCGTGACCATTTCCAAGCCGGAGGCCAGCAGCACATGCGAACTCGTCTTCCGCCTGGTGTGGCAGATGGGATGTCTTGCAGAGCTGGGCCGCCACTTCGCCGTGCCCGTCTATTGCGGTATGATGACCGACACGGGCGGTTTCACCTACAACTCCAACGACCCCGACATCTACTTCATCATCTCGCAGCTGCTCACCAAGCGCATCAACAAAGACCGCATCTACCGGAACGTCTACCACACCTTCTCGGAGAACCGCCTGCGCCTGCAAGGATTCGTGATGTGCCACAGGTTAGTGGTCGATGCCGACCGCCACGCCAGCTACTTCACCCTCACGCGCAAAGACCTGAAGCACTTCCGCTTTATGAAGGGCGACGCCGAGGGGCTGGTCAATATGCCCCTTCAGATGAAAGGCCACCGACTGAGCATCTCCCTGCGCGAAGACACTGAGAAGGACAATCTGGTATGGGTGTCGCTGCGTAGTGTGGACCAGTTCCCGTGCAACGAGATGGCGGCACGCTACTTCAACGGCGGAGGCCACCTGAACGCCTCTGGCGGCAAACTGTTCTGCTCGATGGAGGAGGCGGTGAAGGTGACCCAGCAGGCCATCCTCGCTTTTGAGAACCAACTCGTGTAAATACAAATGGCCAATGGTCAATAGTCAATGTCAACGTGCAAACGTTTGCGCGTACAGGAGGGCTTCTTAGCCCTTTTTTTGTGTAGCATAGTCGCGGGAAAGTGCTAATTTTGCGCCAAGAACTAAAACTGAACGACTATGAAACTATTATTCAACCTGGAGTATCGCACTGTCTTCGGAGAACAACTGACGCTGAATGTCGTGGGCATCGACGGCAGTGAGACGGCGTACACGATGACAACAAGCGACGGCGTGAACTGGATGCTGGAGTTAGACATCCACACTTCCCCAACTCCCCAACTCCTCACCTATCACTATTGTGTGGTAAGAGGCAGCGACGTGTTGCGCAAAGAGTGGCTCCTGCTGCCACACAAACTGCAATTGGGCGACAACGACTGCGTGGTCTTCGACAGATGGAACGACAATCCTGAGGACAGTTATCTCTACACCTCGGCATTCACCGACTGCGTGGCACCACACCACTCTCCCCTTCCATCTCGTACTTCCCACCTCCCACTTCACACTTCCCGCACGGTGCTGATGAAGGTGCACGCACCGCAACTGCGCAAGGGCGAAAGCCTGGCCCTGGTGGGAGGCCCCGTCTATCTGGGCGAATGGAACCCGGAAAAGGCCCTGCCCTTGCAGGAAACCGACGGATGCGAATGGCAGTTGCAACTCGATGCCGACCGTCTGCCCACCAGTTTCGAATATAAGTTCATCATTGTCAAGCAGAACGACAAGTACGATATCCTCTGGGAGAACGGTCCCAACCGCTGGTTCGACCTACACTACTGCCTCTCTTGCAGCCATATCTCCATACACAGCAGCGACTTCACCGTGGTGGCAGAATTGCCGCAGCCCTGGTTCTCGATAGCACCGTGGAAGGGCGCGGGCACCGTCATCCCCGTCTTTGCCCTGCGTACCGAGGGAAGTTTTGGCGTGGGCGACTTCGGCGACCTGAAGAGCATCATCGACTGGTGCGCCCTGACGGGGCAGAGCATCCTGCAGGTGCTGCCCATCAACGACACCACCATCACCCATACCTGGCAGGACTCCTACCCCTACAACAGCATCAGCATCTATGCCCTGCACCCGCAATACATAGACCTCCGACAGTTGCCGCCAATCTCCGATGAAATCGAGAAAAATCGAATGGAAATGCTTCGCCAGGAGTTGAACGCGATGCCGCAAATCGACTACGAGCGCATGATGGAGGCCAAGATGTCTTACCTCCACCTGACATACGCCCAGGAGTGGAACACCGTCAAGCGCAGGGCCAGTTACCGCCAGTTCTTCGACGGCAACAGGCAGTGGCTCGAACCATACGCCCGCTTCTGCTGCTACCGCGACATCTACGGCACAGCCGACTTCAACCAGTGGCCCAAGGAACTGCCGCTGCCCAAAAAGGAGACGGTGGAGTTCTGGTATTACGTGCAATACCACCTCGACCAGCAGATGCACCAAGCCCACGAACACGCCCGCAAGAAGGGCATCATCCTCAAGGGCGACATACCCATCGGCATCTCACGCGACGGCGTCGAGGCCTGGATAGAGCCGCGCTACTTCAACCTCAACGGACAGGCTGGAGCACCACCCGACGCCTTTGCCGAGGACGGGCAGAACTGGGGATTCCCCACCTACAACTGGGACGAAATGCTCGCCGACGGCTGCTCGTGGTGGGTGCGGCGCTTCCGCAAGATGCAGGAGTACTTCGACGCCTACCGCATAGACCACGTGCTCGGCTTCTTCCGCATCTGGGAGATTCCCGTGCCACACAAAAGCGGACTCTACGGACAGTTCCAGCCGTCGCTGCCGCTCACCAAAGAGGAGGTTGCCAACTGGGGCCTGCCCTTCCGCGAGGAACTGTATCTGGAAGACCACAAGCGACACGACGCCTGGCACCCGCGCATCAACGCCCTCAAACTCGACGCCTTCAAACAACTCGACGAGAGGGAGCAGCAAGCCTTCACAGCCCTCTACAACGACTATTTCTACCGTCGTAACAACAATTTCTGGTACCAGGAGGCTATGAAGAAACTGCCACGTCTCACGCAGGCCACACGTATGCTCGTCTGCGCCGAAGACCTGGGCATGGTGCCCGACTGCGTGCCCTGGGTGATGAATGACCTGCGCATCCTCTCGCTGGAAATCCAGTCGATGCCCAAGACGTTGGGACTGGAGTTCGGATGTCTCCAGGCCAACCCCTACCGCTCCGTCTCCACCATCTCCACCCACGACATGTCCACCCTCCGCCAGTGGTGGGACGAGGACGAAGAGCGCACCCAGCGCTACTACAACAACGAATTGCACCGCGAAGGCCCGGCACCCCATCCGCTTAGTGGCAATCTGGCCCGTGAAATCGTGGCCCGCCACCTCGTGTCGCCCTCCATGCTCTGCCTGCTCTCGCTGCAAGACTGGCTCTCCATCGACGAGCGCCTCCGCCTGCCCGACCAGAATGCAGAGCGCATCAACATCCCCGCCAACCCGCGCCACTATTGGCGCTACCGCATGCACCTCAACATCGAGCAACTGATGCAGGCCGACGACTTCAACCACGAAGTCCGCCTCCTCATCCAGCAGGGAGGCAGAATGTAGCCTAAAGACGGTGTGTCAAATCAGAAAAACAACGGATTTCACGGATAAGGCCACGACCAATTGTCAGGCGGTTATAAATCCGTGAAATCCGTTGTTCGAAACCGCCTAACTTATATGCGTTACCCTCATTTTCGTACTTCCTCAGTATTCCCCGTTTTGCCTTTATTTTAGGCCGAAATGCGTTAATCTTCCAAAATCCCTCGCTTATTAAAAGCTTTTTTCGTATCTTTGCACGCTGGTAGAAAACAAAAGTTAGGAAGATGAGTAAGGGAAAGTTGGCCAAGTTTGCCGATATGGAGACCTACGAGAACGTGTTCCAGTACCCCTATTCGGTAGTGAGTGACGTTCCGTTCCCCATACGCGGCCATTGGCGAGAGAACTATTTCAAGAACGACCATCCCATCGTGGTGGAACTGGGCTGCGGCAAGGGCGAATACACCGTGGGGCTGGCCCGCCGCCATCCTGACTGCAACTTCATTGGGGTGGACATCAAGGGGGCACGCATGTGGACGGGTGCCACCCAGGCCATGGAAGAGGGGCTGAAAAATGTGGCCTTCCTGCGCACCAACATAGAAATTATCGACCGATTCTTCACCCCCGGCGAGGTGCAGGAACTGTGGCTCACCTTCAGCGACCCGCAGATGAAGAATCCCCGCAAGCGCCTCACCAGCACTTATTTCCTGGAACGCTACCGCCGCTTCCTGGTGGACGGTGGCGTGGTGCACGTGAAGACCGACTCCAACTTCCTGTTCACCTACACCTCGCTGCTGTTGGAGAAGAGCGGCCTGCCCGCAGAGTTAAGAACGGAGAATCTATACAGCGACAAGGACGAAAGTCTGAGCGAAGCCGCCTCTATACAAACCTACTACGAACAGATGTGGCTGTCTCGCGGCATCGCCATCAAATACCTGAAGTTCCGCCTTCCCCACGAAGGCCCTCTGAATGAACCCGATGTGGTAATCCCGCTCGACGACTACCGCTCTTACCACCGCTCAAAGCGGAGCACGCTGGAAACGGCAAAATAAAGTCTTCAGATGATAATAATGACCGACCCCAAGCATACCAACCACCCCTCATCCATCCCCCTGAATCTATCTGGCGAGGATGATGTGCCAGTCAACCGATGGGACAAATCGGTGGAGGTGGAAGAGAACTCCTATTATTGGAAGGGTGAACCCATTATGCACAAAGGCAATCTCACTCCCAATGGGCAGCCGACTGTCGTCGAACTGTTCTGCGGTTGTGGGGGCACGTCGCTCGGCTTCGAGATGGCTGGATACCAGATTCTCCTCGGAGCCGACATTCTGGCACCGGCCATTGCCTCCTTTGGCAAGAACCACACCGGGGTTTCAACCATTCTGGGCGACATCCACAAAGTCACAGTTGAACAGATGAAAGCCCTGTTGGGCAACACACCGGTCGATGTGCTCATCGGAGGAGTGCCGTGCCAAGGCTTTTCGCTCAACAACCGCAAGCGCCATGCCGGGGATAAGCGCAACAAGCTCTATCTGGAGTTTATCCGTTTTGTCAAGGCCCTCCGCCCAAAGGCCGTTGTTTTGGAGAATGTATCAGGTATGAAAAGTACGGGAAACATTGTGGAGACTATCGAGCGCGACCTCTCTGAGGCTAGTGGGATGACCGTCCGCAGTCAGTTCCTCTATGCTCCTGACTATGGCGTGCCACAGAGCCGCCTGCGTCTTCTCTTCGTTGGAGTAAGGGAAAAGGAGTTCGACTTCTCCTCTATCAAGAAGACCCACGGCCCAGATACAGGCCGCGCCTACAACACCGTAGGCGATGCCCTGAGTGACCTCCCCCATTTGAAAGCTAATGAAAAGGCTACCAGCTATGACCAGGAGCCTCAGAACGATTATCAGCGACTGATGCGTGAAGGTATTGTTGCCAATCGTCTCACCAATCATCAGGCCCCCAACCATCCGGCCGATGTTATTGCCAACATAGCACGCACCAAGCAAGGTGAGCCGCTCTATGAGCGCTACCACCAGCGCATCCGTCTGTCACTCTCCGACCTCAGCCCTACTCAGGTCTCTGGCGGCATCAGACCGTCGTTCCAGTTTGGCCACCCTACTGACGCCCGCGGTCTTACCATCCGTGAGCGGTGCCGCCTTCAGAGCTTTCCAGACCGTTTTGAGGTTTCTGGCGGCATCGTGCAAGGCCGGGTGCAGACAGGCAATGCCGTTCCGCCTCTGCTTGCCCGTGCCGTAGCTTTGGCCATAAAGCAATATCTTTAATCATTTAGCACCTCATAAATTATGTATAGAGTTTGGCACAGCAGCGAAGGATTTGCTGACTATATCATAGCACACACTTGCCTGCGGAACAGGGAGGTCGTTAAAGCGAAGCTATATGAGAGTGACACCAGCAAGCCTCGTTATTTTCATTCTATGCCCGACCATATCAAACAGATACTCTACCTTGATGCTCCAGACATCATTGTGGAATACAATTCGGAGCCCATCTTTAGCATAGAAGAGTCGAAAGAGGCAGGAACTGGACATAATGCCTTCCAGAGGTTTGCCCGTATGGCTGCCTCTGTGGAAAACAACGTTCCTGCCTTATATCTTTATCCTGAGGCCGTCATTATTAGTCGTAATGATGGAACGATACGGTGGGATACCATCAACCCTTTGGTGTTTCGAGGATTATCCTCGGTTATGAACATTTACGGCATACCTGCCCTTATGTTTTATTATCCTACAGACTTTCGTGATGTTCCAGATGCCGCCAAGTCAAGCCTCATAGGCCGCAAGGGAATACGGTATGATTCCGATATAAACTTCTTGGACTGTCCAGACAGTTCCGACACACAGATGGTGCGACTTTTTGCCATCATCAATGACATCGTTTCTTCTGTTGAAAGAAACGGAGTCATCAGAGCCAGGGAAAAATTGATGGGGCTGCGTAGCGTTCAAGACCAACGGGCCTGGATGGAGGGAGAATTTGTGGCGAAAGGTGGTAGTGATGCTATGTCGCCACTCACGGCCACAACCATTGTGCCCACGTCATACCTCATCAACCATCTCAGCAGATACGAGAAACGTGCCTACCATATTGGAGAGCTTCTTCGGAGCAGGCCTCAGACCATCATATATCAGGTGAATGCCTCCTTTAGGGGAGATCCCTATCCTGGCAATTTGGCGGCTATCGACTATCTGAAATGCCGTGAAGGAAAAACCTTTGAGGAACGACGATACAATCTGGTGATGTGCTGGGGTAGACTGACTGTTGATGATAATCGACAGGTTATCGATATTAATAGTGAAAACTGCTCTGTAAACGATTTCGTGTCAGATGTCAAGGCCTGCAATAACAAAAATCTCTTAGTGAAGAATTATGACGAACTGGAGGTTTGCGAGGTGCCTCGTTATTATATGCAGGTTCGTTACGGCTCTATGTTCTCAAAGAGCAAGCACATCAGGGTGTATTCCTATTTTGCAGATGCCATTCTTTTTAAAGACGGTGCATTATGGAGAGACGCATGACAGAAGAGCAAGTGACCAAGGCGATTATCCGTTGGCTTGTGGCAGCGGGATGGGAGATCCTTTCTTTTGACTATCCCCAGAGCGGTACGGGGCGTGCCCTGCACCCTGCTGGTACGTTGGAGAAGACTGACGGAAGTATTATTCCTGACATCATTGCTCACAAAAGCCACAGACTCATTTTCTTTGAGGACAAATCGCAGTACACGCATAGTGACTTTGAGAAAATTGAACGTTTGCGTCATACTGACGCATATAACTATGCCATTGCAGAGCTGGCTGGGCAACGCATCTATACTCAAACCTACTTCGGAATAGGTTTTCAGTCTGAGAGTAGCCAGGTCGAGAAATCTTGCAAAGACTGGACAATGGCCGATTTCCTCGTAACAGTATCCGCAGACGGTTGCGTTACACCCCAATACGACCCTCATCATTTATTTTAATATGTGTTCGAGAATATGAAAAAGATTTATGCACTTTGCCTGTTATTAAGTTTATTCATTTGCCCTGTTGTGGCGCAGCAACTCACGGTCAATGTGGACTCTGTGGGCCAGTTGGCAGCACAATTGCCCGACAGCATCCGCTACACGATGGAGGAACTGAAAGTTTGCGGCCCGCTGAACGGCGCCGACCTGAAGATAGTGCAGCAGATAGCCAGCCGGACGAAAGCCAAGAAGGCTGGCGAGACGTTGCTTACAGCGCTCGACCTCTCGGAAATCACCATTATAGAGGGCAAGGGCGTCACCGTGACCAAGAGCGACCGCCTGCCCGGCGGATTCCTCTCCGGCTGCAAGTCGCTCCAGCGCGTGGTGCTGCCCGAAGTGTCTGGAGCCGTAAGCCGCAGTTGCTTCTCCGGATGCAGCAACCTGAAGGATGTGACCATCCCCGAAAGCGTCATCCAGATAGACGACAATGCCTTCAATGGCTGCAGCAGTCTGGAAGAGTTGAAGTTGCCGCCCCGTCTGGTGGAGATAGGCAAGAGCGCTTTCAGCGGCTGCTCCGTCCTGCGGCAGATAGAGATTCCTGAGACCGTGGGCGCCCTGGAGGCTTCTGTCTTCAATGGCTGCAAACAGTTGGAGCGTGTGGCCTTCAGCGGTCGCGTCACAACGATTGCCAACGGCCTGTTTGCCAGTTGCGAGCGGCTGGAAGAGATTGTGCTGCCCGCTTCGGTGAAAACCATCAGCAGCGACGCCTTCAAGAAGTGCATCAGCCTGGAGCGCGTGGAGACCAGCGAGCCTGTGGGCGAGATTGGCAACAGCGCTTTCGAGGGCTGCACCTCGCTGCAATCCATCGACTTAAGCCGCGCCTCTGAGATTGGCAGCAATGCCTTCAAGGGGTGCAACAGCTTGCAATCTGTCGAGATGGAGAACTCCAGCCGTATCGGCAACAGCGCCTTCGAGGGTTGTGCAGCCCTGTCAAGCGTCAGCATCGACGGCAACTTGCAGGTCATTAGCACCGAGACGTTCAGGGACTGCACCAACCTGTCGGCCATCACACTACCAAGGTCGGTGAAGTCGATTGGCACGCGAGCCTTCAAGGGCTGTAAGTCGCTGCCGACCATCGACCTGCCAACATCGCTGTCGCGCATCTACGACCACGCTTTCGAGGAGTGCACCAGCCTGAAATTCATCTACATCCCCCAACTGGTGAAGCAGATGGGCAGCGACACCTTCGAGAACTGCACGTCGCTGGATAGTGTTTATATTCAAGGGTTTATTGAGAAGTTGGAGAGCGACGTGTTCCGCTATTGCCATTCGCTGCGCACGGTCATCCTGCCAGTATCGGTGAAGTCGATTGGCGACAATGCCTTCTCCGAGTGTGCTTCGCTTCGGTCCATCGACTTGCCTATTTCTGTGTCGAGCATTGGCGACGATGCCTTCGAGAAATGCACTTCGCTGCTCTCCATCGTTGTGCCCGCAGCCTGCACCACCATTGGCAGCTCTGCTTTCCGCGAGTGCAGTTCGCTGCAGCGTGTGGAACTGCCTGCCGCTATCCGCAAACTGGGCGGCAATGCCTTTGCCAAGTGTGTGTCTTTGAGGGAGTTGCAGTGCGGCGCTCCTCTGCCTCCTGGCATCAGCAGCACCACTTTCAAAGGCACAACCTTAGCCGCCCTCCGCATCGTAGTGCCAAAGGGCGCCAAGGTGAACTACACCAACGACAAGCAGTGGTCTAAACTGCCTTACATCGTTGAACAGCAATGATTTTCTAAGTAGAGTGCACACATCTGCGCACAGCGCTCGCCGTCGATAGCAGCCGAAACGATGCCTCCTGCATAGCCGGCCCCTTCGCCGCAAGGGAAAAGCCCTTTCAGGCGGATGTGCTGTAAGTTGTCGTTATTCCTCAGGATGCGGATGGGCGATGAAGTGCGCGTTTCCACACCGATAAGCACGGCCTCATTGGTAAGGAAACCGTGCGCCTGGCGGCCAAAGGTCCTGAAGCCCTGTTGCAGTCGGTTGGCAATGGGCTTCGGCAGCCAGAAGTGCAGGGGTGAAGCCACCAGTCCGGGGGCGTAACTGCTGCGCGGCAAGTCGCTGCTCAACCGTCCGTTGACAAAGTCGGCCATACGTTGTGCCGGTGCCGTCTGTTTCCGATTGCCTTGCTGCCAACAGAGTTGTTCCAATTCTTCCTGGAAACGCATCACTTTTAGGGCTGAGGGGGTGTGGCCTCCCTGTTGAGGAAGGTAATTGTTTTCAAGGTCTTCTGGTCTGATTTCCACCACCATCCCGCTGTTGCTCCACTGCGAGGCACGACTGGCGGGACTCATACCGTTGACCACAATCTGCTCAGGCCCCGTGGCGGCAGGAATGACGAAACCACCAGGGCACATACAGAACGAATAGACGCCCCGACCTTCCACCTGTGTCACAAACGAGTATTCGGCTGCTGGGAGCCATTGACCACGACCTTCCTTCCTGTGGTATTGTATCTGGTCGATGAGTGCCGACGGGTGTTCCAGACGCACACCCACGGCAATGCCCTTGGCCTCTATCTCGATGCCTTCCGCCGCCAAATAGCGATAGACATCGCGGGCAGAATGGCCTGTAGCCAGGATGACAGGACCAAGAAACTCTTTTTCATTGACTATTGACCGTTGACCATTGACCGTTTGCTGCGCTTTCACGCCGACAACGGAATGGTCAATGGTCAATGGTGAATGGTCAATCATAAAGCCTGTCATTTTCGTCTGGAAGTGCACTTCGCCGCCACAGCGGATGATGGTGTTGCGCATAGCCTCGATGACGGCAGGCAGGCGGTCGGTGCCAATGTGCGGGTGGGCGTCGGCCAGAATGGCGGTAGAGGCGCCGTGTTGGCAGAACACGCGCAGAATCTTCTCCACGTCGCCGCGCTTCTTGCTGCGGGTGAAGAGTTTACCGTCGCTATAGGCGCCGGCTCCGCCCTCGCCAAAACAATAGTTGCTCTCGCCATCGACAGTCTGTGTGCGGGCGATGGTGGCCAGGTCGCGCTTGCGCTCGTGCACATCCTTGCCACGCTCCAGCACGATGGGCCTCAGCCCCAGTTCTATCAGCCTCAGGGCGGCGAAAAGTCCGCCCGGCCCGGCTCCCACGACAATCACCTGTGGCCGTCCTTCCACATTGGGATAGTCCACACGCTCGTACTCATCGTCCTGCGGTTCCTCGTTCACGTAGACGCGCACCTTCAGGTTGACGAAGATGTTGCGCTGGCGGGCGTCGATGCTGCGGCGCAACACACGCACAGCCTTCAGCGCACTCAGGGCTAACCCTTTCTCCTGGGCCACATAGCGCCGCAAGGCATCGCTGTCAGCAGCCACCTGCGGCATCACTCTTATCTGGTATTCACTTATCACTTGTCCCTAAACTTGCTGCATATCGTGCAAATGCTTATAGTAACCGTCTTTCTCCAACAGTTCGTCGTGCGATCCGCGCTCCACGATACGGCCTTCGTGCAGCACACAAATCTCGTCGGCGTTGTGGATGGTGGAGAGGCGGTGGGCAATGGCCACGGTGGTGCGCGTCTTCATCAGCCGCTCCAGCGCGTCCTGCACCAGCCGCTCGCTCTCAGTGTCGAGAGCCGAAGTGGCCTCGTCGAGGATGAGGATGGGCGGATTCTTCAGAATGGCGCGGGCAATGCTGACGCGCTGGCGCTGGCCGCCCGAAAGGCGTCCGCCACGGTCGCCGATGTTGGTGTCGAATCCCTGCTCGCTCTGCGTGATGAAGTCGTAGGCATTGGCAATGCGGGCGGCATCGGCAATCTGTTCATCGGTAGCCTCGGCCACACCAAAGGAAATGTTGTTGCGGAACGAGTCGTTGAAGAGAATGGCCTCCTGGTTCACGTTGCCGATGAGTTGGCGCAGGTCGTGCAGCCCCAAGTCCTTCACATTGATGCCGTCAATGAGCACCTCGCCCTTCTGCACATCGTAATAGCGCGGAATGAGGTCAACAAGCGTCGACTTGCCGCTGCCGCTCTGCCCCACGATGGCAATCGTCTTCCCCTTGGGGATAATCAGGTTGATGTCCTTCAGCACCCAGTTCACATCACCGTCGTCTGCACTCCCGCACTCCTGCACTCCTGCACTCCTGTACCCAAACCACACGTGGCGGAACTCTATCTGGTGCTCAAACGAGGAGATATGGCGGGGCTGCTGCGATTCCTTGATGTTGTTTTCGGCAAGCAGAATCTTGTCGATGCGCTCCATCGAGGCCAGACCCTTGGGGATGTTGTAACCGGCTTTCGAGAACTCCTTCAGGGGGTTGATGATGGAGTAGAGGATGACCATATAATAGATAAAGGTGGGACCCGTGATGGCCTGGTTGTTGAGCACGAGCACGCCGCCGAACCAGAGCACAATGACAATCATCACCGTGCCGAGGAACTCCGACATAGGGTGGGCTGACGACTGGCGGATGTTCACCCGCATCAGGTCAGTACGGTAGGCCGAGTTCACCTCGTCGAAGCGGCGGTTCATCTTCCCCTCCGCACAGAAAGCCTTGATGATGCGCAGGCCACCCAGCGTCTCCTCCACCTGGCTCATCGTGTCGCTCCAGAGCGACTGCGCCTTCACAGAGTCCTGCTTCAGCCGGCGGCCCACTAAACCCATGATCCAGCCCAACACAGGCACAATGACAAGCGTAAAGGCCGTGAGTTGCCAAGAAATGAAGATCAGCGTGGCAAAGTAGGCCACCACCAGCACAGGATTCTTGAAAAGCATCTCCAACGACGACATAATCGAATTCTCCACCTCCTGCACATCACCACTCATACGCGCAATAATGTCGCCTTTTCGCTCCTCAGTGAAGAAACCTAAGGGCAGCGACGTTATCTTGTGGTAAAGTTGGTTGCGGATGTCGCGCACCACACCCGTACGAATAGGGACAATGCTGGCCGAGGTCAGGAAGTAGGCACCCGTCTTCAGCAACGTAGTGCCAGCCAGGAAAAGGCCGATGAACAGCAGCGTGGTCGTAGGGCCATAATCTGCAATCAGGCCGTTCACAAAGTAGTTCAGGTTGTTCATCAGCACAGCCTGCGCGTTGCTCCAGTCCCACTCCATCAGAGCCGTGGCCGCCTCAGCATCACCCGTCTGGAAAAGAATCTGCAAGATGGGTATCAGCGCGGCAAACGAGAAGATGTTCAGCAGGGCCGACAGGATGTTGAACACGATGGAGAGCACCAGGTATTTCCTATAAGGAGGCACAAACCGCCTCAGTACGCGCAGAAATTCTTTCATCAATTATGAATTATGCATTAGTTTGCTGCAAAGGTACTACTTTTGTTTGATACTGACAAAAGAATCCACAAACTTTATGCGAAACTGCAATCACTTTACATATACCTTTCGTCTGTTTACGATATTCAACCCCTTCTGCAAGGTGCTGATGCGCTGGCCTTGGAGGTTGTAGATATTTTCTCTTTCTTCATTGTTGTTGAAGCGCATAGCGTCGCTAATTCCCGTCGATTGCGCCTCAAATACGCCTGTGAAGGACTCCTGGCTGTTTTCTACGGTTACGGTGTAACTGCCTTCTGCGTAGGCGGAGATGTCGATGTTGAGGCCAACGATGCTGGCTGCGTCGATGGCTTTTTCATAGACCACTCTGCCCATTTCGTTGGTGATGCGCACTTGGTAGGCTTCGTCAAGCGGGTTGAGGTTGATGTCCAACCGCAAGTTGTTATATTCGCCATAGAGCGACGGCTCTGCCTCTTCCTTCCTCGGTGCCTTGGGCTTCGTCTTGATGGTATGGGTGAAGTC
>JAGCZA010000096.1 GCA_017960525.1 Prevotella sp. | reverse complement strand
TCATCCACTAACTTTCGCACATACTTTTGTTGGTATATTATTTCTTTCATAGCTTTTCTTTGTTTATTCAAAATTTATTCTTAATTTTGCACCCAAAAGCAGATTATTATGACAGCACTACAGATGAATGCGGAGTTGTTCCGTGAATTGAGTATTATTGCCGAGGATGAAGGCCTGATGAAGAAGGCCGTGAAGTATCTCAAGAAATTGACAGCACAGAAGCAGGCTATGGACGAGACCGAGTACATTATGTCCTCGCCCAAGATGGTCGAGATTATACGACAAGGCCAGAAGGATATTGAAGAGGGGCGTGGGCGTGTCGTAAAAGTTGAAGACCTATGGAAGTAAAGCTCATGCCGCAGGCAGAAGAAGATCTTGCCTATTGGAAATCTACAGGCAACAAGCGCATTATGAAACGCATAACGAAGTTGCTTGACGACATCCTCTTGCATCCTTTCACAGGCATAGGAAAGCCAGAACCTTTGAAGGGTGACTTGCACGGAGTGTGGAGTCGCCGCATTACCGACGAGCACCGCTTGGTGTATTCTGTCAGTAATGGGATGATTTATGTTTATGTTCTTTCGATGCGTTTCCATTATTCCAAGTAAGCTTATTCTCCTTGCCCCTCGAATAGATCGGTGGGGATTTTTGTTTCTTGTTGGAGGGGATTTGCAATCTCAGACTCCAATAGCTTTTCTCTGCGCTTTGGCAATACCTTCTGATAGGCATCGTAGATGGCTGCAGGCAGAGCTACCAGTTCCACTTTGTCCTCCACTTCGCGGAAGTTATCGTTAAAGGCATAGCGGCCAGGGGAGAATACATAGATTTTCAGGCGCTTACCGTCAAAGTTCAACTGCTTGATTTCTTCAGCAATCTCATCTATCAGCTCTTCGCGATAGATAATCATCATGTGCTTCCGACCGTTGTTGAAATAGCGAGCAAGTCGAGGCTTTAACTTAAACCGTCCGAATGTCTTCTGCTCTTCATACAAATCTTCCTTGATGCACAGCAGGTCTGTGGCGGCTGCCACCAAATCCCTCATGTTCTTCTGTGTGCGGTCGCGAGAGATGTAGTCCGTCTTGTAGTAGCGAAGCGTGTTGGCCTTCAGCCCTTCCACTTTTACGCCTTTCGGAGTGGTGTAGCCCTCTATCACTCGCTTGTTACGTTCGTAGGTCACTTCCTCGCAGATGTTATTCTCGTTGTTCGTCACAAGGATACATTGTCTGTGGCCTCCGTCCTCGGCGTTTAGTTGCATCGTAGCGTGGAGAGTGGTACCAGAGCCGGCGAAGAAGTCCAAGATGATGGAGTCGGTATCACAGGCGATTTGAAGAATTCTTTTTATCAGCCTCACAGGTTTGGGGGTATCAAAGGGTGACTTGCCATTAAGCATTGACATCAACTCCTTTTTTGCCTCATCCGTATGGCCACATTCATCGTAAGGAAAATAGTTAGTTACGACCCTTCCTTCCATGTTGTCAAGATACGTCTTTCTGCGAAGACCACCTTTTCCACCATTCGTAAAATAAAAGTATGGCCAATTCCCTCTATTCAAAATAGAAAGAACTTTAGAACGAGACGCTGATAAAGGTTCGGCGAGAACGATTCCCTGCACGTTGGCACGAACATCAGTCACTGCAAGCCCACAAATATTTGCACGCTCTTTTTCGTCATGCAAATCTTCCAATTTATATGCGCACCATTGATTGAGGTTTTCCAACATATATTCTTGGCCTAAACTCCAACACCGCCCAACTGTTGGATACATCATTTCTCCTGTATATGGATGTTGAATGGCGTAAACCATTCCTTGGTGGGTTGTAGCACCTGGTGCAGAAACAGAACTGCTTGTCCAAGGCTTGGGGTCATTGTCGGGACTTTTGTAAAGAGCATTCATCTTGTCTGTACGTGTAAGCTTTTTAGGGGTCCAAGTATCTTGCTTGCTATACACAAGGATAGATTCAACTTCTTTGGGTATTCCTTTTGAATCGTTTCTTGTTGAATAGGTTCGTTGCCATGAAACGCAAGCAACATAGTGGTCGTACCCAAGCACTTCATCGCACAACAGCTTCAAGTTTGCTTGCTCATTATCATCAATCGAGATAAAGATAACACCTTTATCCGATAGCAACTTCTTGGCGATCCTTAGGCGTTTGTTCATAAACGAGAGCCATTTGGAGTGTCGATAGCTGTCCTCTGTATCTACAAACGAATCGTTATAGACAAAGTCTTTGTTGCCTGTATTATAAGGAGGATCGATGTAGATAACATCTATTCTCCCCTCGTGGGTATAACTCAAGGCTGTAAGAGCCTCGAGGTTGTCACCCTCAATCAAAATATGGTTTGGAATGGGCTGTTCGAGCGGATTTGTAATCCGCTCGCTGTGAATATCAGCATTTGTAATGCCCCTTTCGGATTGCAAATCCTTATGTTCAGTGCAGCCGGATTGCAAATCCGGCTGAACGCCTACGATACGCTTTTCCTTTACTTCACGGAGAACAGGCAGTGAGTCTCGCAGCCGTTCTTCAACGTCCTCTGGTTTATCTTCCCACACCAGCCCATACTTTTTATGCTCACGCAATAGACCGATAAGGCTACTACGCTCGTCATTGGTCAGGCCCTTCAAGGTCTGCAACTTGCTGATCAATTCAGCTTTGTCTATATGCCTACTCATAGCCGCACTCGTTTAAGGGTACGACTCAGAGAGACAGACCGTTGTTTTAGATTCTTCATAAAGCGCCAACTTTTAAAATCTAATGTCAGTTATCTGTTCTTAGTTACCAAACTGCCAGACACGAAAAGGGTACCCAATCCCTAATAGTCCTAAAAGTTGGGTAGTTGGCGCGAACCCTGAAATGAGAACGTTCGGAAAAGGGTACGCCATAACGGCGCATCCCTGCCCGAGGTTTCATTTCGTTTCATGCGCCAACATTCAACTTTTAAACCTCAGTCATTATGACACGACTTTCTTTATCCAGCAAAAATTCGTGCATCGCAGCCCTCCCTCCCGTCAGAGTTCAGTTAACGCCACAATGCATCTGCAAAAGTACAAATTTTATTTGTAAATCGGCACTATATTATTAAAAAGATGTATAAAAAATAGTATTTGGGTGGCAAATTAGTATGGAAACTAGTATTTTATCTTCAACAAAAGAGGTCTTCGTGTGAAGACCTCTTTTGTTGTATCATCATTTGATTATTGCTGTACTGGTTTGAGATACCAGTCAGCATCCGTTTGACCTCCTGACAAAGACCAGTTGAGGAAACCGGGATAGAACACATCAATGGCCTTGCTCTCGTTTGAGCGCTCCAGAATGGTGTTGATGAAGCTTTCAATCTTTGCACCATAGAGGAAGAAAGCGAATGGATAGTTGCCATCTCTGACGAAGTACTTGGCGTCCTTAACAGACGAGGCATCGTCGTGTGTGCCGAAGTAGCTGAGGTTCATTCTGAATGTCGGAGCCTCAAACGGTACGTGCACCTCCCAGGTCTTGCCCTCCGGCTCGTTGCGGTAGATGAAAGGCTGCACGGTAGCCAGATTGCTCTGGGTCTGTCCGGTGGCATACTCCAGCTCCAGGATATAGGTGGTGCCCAGCTCGGCCTTCACGTCATCTGTCAGACAATAGACGTCCTGGCCCGAATTGGTGTCACGGTCTTTAACGAAATTAGCTTCAACGGCCTCATTCGATCCCTTTGCAATCTTCTTCATCGAAATGGTCGACGGAGTCACGGGGGTGTTAAGTCTCACGGCCAGTCCGCTCTTCAGGGTGACATAGTTCTGATAGGTGGTCAGATAGAACGTCTCCTTATAGAGCTTGAACTCCTTCTCGCTCTTCTGCTTCGACATAGTCTTCTCGTGCTTGAAGTCCACCACGATGTCGTTCATGTCGTAGTCACCCTTCTCAGGCCACAAGTCCTCGAAGGCATAGACACCGACTGTGGTCGTGGTCTGGTCTTCAATCTCAGGCAGCGGGGTGAATGAATTGACGGGCTTGAGGGCAAAGATCACGTCGTCGTAGTCCTGGTCGTTGCAAGCATCCTCGAAGGAAACGATAGCGTACTTGTCGCCTTCGGGCGAGATATACGAGAACTTAGCCGTGCGGCTGTCGCCATCGGGATTGGGATACTGGTAGGGAGCGACGCCAGCTGCTCCGAAAGGTCTGCAGAACGAGATGCCGTTGGTCGACGTACCCCATACATTGTACTTTCTGTTGCTGTCGTTGAAGCCCTTGATTGTGTATTTGCTGCCCTGCATACCCCAGCCGTGGGTCTTCAGGATGAAGCCAATTCTGATGCCCTTGGGGAAGACGGTGGTCTCACCCGACAGGTCGCCGTTGTTGGCAATGTTGGGATAGTACTTCAGCTGAACGGCATCGCCACGGCGCACGCCGATATTGCCCTGATAGCTCTGGTTGCTCTTCAGCTTCGACCATTCGCCGTCCTGCGTGTTGGGGAACAGCATAATGATGTTCAGGTCCTGAGTAGTTGCGGGGCGCTGGTTGTCAAAATAGTAGTAGTAGCCCAGTGTGCTCATCCAGCAAGTGTTGCCACCCAGGAGCGTAATGGTGACCTCTGACTCTTTCTCCAGGGTCAGGTCGGCCTGATTGCGATACTCCAGGTTGCAGGCCTTGTTGGTATTGAGGGCCTGGCCGACGGCTGAGAACAAGCCTTCCATCTCCACATCGCTGAAGAGCAGTTCGGCATCGACCTGTCCCGGCTGAATGAGATAGCTGGGTTCGCCGGTATTAGCATCCCAAGTGCCCAGCGGTGTGAGCCAGTCTTTGTAGATGCGCTCGCCCGTGTTGTTGCCGTTATTGTCAACAATGAACGACAGCTGGGGCATAGTCGAGACATCGTCGGTCTGAGGACCGTCGCCACGTGTGAAGTTGGCAGCACGTGTCATAGCCGGAGTGGTCTTCGTAGCCACAGCCTTGGCTGCGCCATTCACCACTTCGGTCTCCATCAGAGTTTCCGACACGAAGTAGTTGCCAGTCACCACATAGAGGTGCTTGGCGTATGCCGGCAGCTTGATGTCCATGTTGAACTTGCCTTGTGCGTTGGTGAAGTCCTCATAGATAGGGGTGATGGCCTCATCGAGACGCTCTTCGTCACCTTCGCCTACGAAAGGATTCTCGCTGTAGATGCTGAAAAAGACCTGTCCATAGGTCTGGAAGGCCGAGTAGTCCACAGTCATGTTCACGGTCTGAACGGTGGAGAAATCAAATGTGTTTGCCTCTTTGACAACTCCAGACTGTCCGCCCTGTCCTGCATTTGAATCAAACACTTCCTTGTCGCTACAAGAAGCAGCAAAAGCTGTCAAAAATGCAATGAACAAAAATTTTACTAACCTAAAAGATTTCATAATAATAATTAATTAATGGTTTATCCGGTGCAAAATTACTTATTATTATTAAATCCCGAACAATAATTCAATAAAAAAATTATTAAATCAATAAAAATAACTGATTTATGTTACCTTTTTGGACATTTTTTTTTATAAAAGTAAAGAGATTTCCTTCATTCTGCCAACACTTTCGGTGGGAAAAAGCTTAGAACGGTTCAGTTTCCAGCATATACGCCAGCAACCGCTCAGTTACAAGGCATCTTTCTTCGCAATTCTCGAGAGAATTGGCGCGAAAGATTACGGCAAATTGGCAAAGACATTACGGCAATTTGGCAAAGAGGATAGACCAAACAACATTTTCTATACTTTTAACGGCAGAACCGCATCGTATTTGTGAAAAGTTTCGTACCTTTGCACCAAATTAATCAACAAGACGAAACGAAAAGGCTACAGAAAACTAACTATCATACATAACTAACTGAAAAAGCTATGAAGAAACTGCTACTTCCCCTCTTGATGCTGTTTGCACTCACAACGACTGCCGCAGAACGGCAAAAGCTGAACTTCAACGCCGGATGGCGACTGATGGTGGGCGACATTGCCGACGCCAGCCAATCGGGGCTCGACGACTCCAGATGGCAGCAGGTCACCCTGCCCTATGCCTTCAACGGCCACGAGGCTTTCAAGAAGGACATCACAGACCTGACCGACACCATCTGTTGGTACCGTAAAACGTTCAGAGTTGAGGGTTCTGAGTTGAGAAAACAAAAGTATTTCATCGAGTTCGAGGGTGCCCGACAGGGAGCCGACGTGTGGCTGAACGGCCAAAAAGTGGGCTATAGCGACAACGGCGTGATGGCCTTCGGCTTCGACCTGACACCCTATATGAAGGACGGCGACAATGTGCTGGCCGTGCGCTGCGACAACTCGTGGACGTACCGCGACCGCGAACTGGACAGCCGCTACCAGTGGAACGACAAGAACTTCAACGCCAACTACGGCGGCCTGCCGAAGAACGTCTGGCTGCACGTCACCGACAAGCTCTACCAGACGCTGCCCCTCTACTCAAACCTCGGCACGACAGGCACCTACGTCTATGCCACCGACTTCGACATAGCCGCACGCAAAGCCACAATCCACGTGGAGACGCAAGTGAAGAACGATGACAGCCAAAACCGCACGTTCACCCTTCAGGTGGTGGTGCGCGATGTAGACGGCAAAGAGGTGGCCCGCTTTGAAGGCACCTCGATGAACCTCAAGCCTGGCCAGAGCTTCACAGCAAGCGCCAAGCAGGAAATCAAGGGACTGCACTTCTGGTCGTGGGGCTATGGCTACCTCTACACCGTAGAGACAAGCCTCGTAGCCGACGGTTCTGCCGTCGATAAGGTCATCACCCGCACGGGCTTCCGCAAGACAGAGTTCAAGGACGGCAAGATCTACCTGAACGACCGCGTGCTGATGGTGCACGGCTATGCCCAGCGCACCAGCAACGAGTGGCCGGGCGTGGGTATCAGCGTGCCCGCATGGCTGAGCGACTACAGCAACGGTCTGATGGTGGAAAGCGGCGGCAATCTGGTGCGCTGGATGCACGTCTGCCCGTGGAAGCAGGACATTGAGAGTTGCGACCGCGTGGGCCTCATCCAGGCGATGCCCGCCGGCGATGCTGAGAAGGACGTGGACGGCGCCCGCTGGCAGCAGCGCACACAGGTGATGCGCGACGCCATCATCTACAACCGCAACAACCCCAGCATCATCTTCTACGAGTGCGGCAACTTCCGTATCTCGAAGGAGCACATGGAGGAAATGAAGCGCATACGTAACCAATACGACCCCTACGGCGGGCGCGCCATAGGCAGCCGCGAGATGCTCGACCGCCCGGAAGCGGAGTACGGCGGCGAAATGCTCTACATCAACAAGAGCGCAACCAAGCCGATGTGGTCGATGGAATACTACCGCGACGAGGGTCTGCGCAAGTATTGGGACGAGTACAGCCACCCCTTCCACAAGGAGGGCGACGGCCCGCTCTACCGAGGTGCGCCGGCCTTGGACTACAACCACAATATGGACGCGCTGGCCTGCGGTATGGTGGAGCGTTGGCACGAGTACTGGCTGGAGCGGCCCGGAACGGGCAAGCGTGTCTCTTCGGGTGGTGTGAAGATTGTGTTCAGCGACACCAACACGCACCATCGGGGCGAGTCGAACTACCGCACAAGCGGCGTGGTCGATGCCATGCGTCTGCCCAAGGACGCCTTCTTCGCCCATCAAGTGATGTGGGACGGATGGGTGTCGCCTGAGCGCAGCCGCACCTACATCGTCGGCCATTGGAACTACCAGTCGGGCACACGCAAGCCCGTCTATGTGGTCAGCACCGCCGACGAGGTGGAACTGTTCGTCAACGGAAAGTCGCAGGGGAAGGGCGAGCGCTCGTTCCAGTGGCTCTTCACGTTCAAGGACGTCGCCTTCGAGCCTGGCACCATTGAGGCAAAGGGCAGCGACGGTTCGTCATACAAGATTGAGACCGCCGGAGAGCCTTACCAACTGAAACTCACCGCCATAGAGAACCCTGAGGGCTTCCGCGCCGACGGTGCCGATATGGCTCTTGTCCAGGTGGAGGTAGTAGACAAGCAGGGCCGCCGCTGCCCGCTCGACGACCGTATGGTGAACTTCCACGTGAACGGCGAAGTGCGCTGGATTGGCGGCATTGGCACACGCGACAACAAGAAATTCCAGATAGACGACCCGAATCCGGACAAGAAACTGCTCGACTCGGCCAACAAGAAGAACCTCTCGGACAACTACGTGGGCCACGAGTCGCTGCCCGTGGAGTGCGGTGTGAACCGCGTGGTCCTGCGCTCGACCACCACACCTGGCCTCATCGAGATTGCCGTACAGGCCGACGGTGTGAAGCCCGCCTACCTGAATCTGAACACAAGGAAGCCAGAAGCCAATCCCCTACCCTCGCTCACCCTGAAGCCCAGCCTCGTCCGTGGCGAGACGCCCAATACGCCCAGTTACCGCGACTGTTTCGTCAGCGTCGGCATCTCCGACGTCAAAGCAGGCAGCAACGCCGCCGACGCCAAGAACAGCATCGATGACAACGAACTGACCGAATGGATGAGCGACGGCGAGCGCCAGAACGCCTGGGTGACCTACAAACTGGAGCGGAAGGCGGCCATCGGAGAGATTACGCTGAAACTCAGGGGATGGCGGCAGAAGTGCTATCCGATAGAGGTCTATGCCGGAAAGAAGAAGGTGTGGGAGGGCATTACGCCCGCCACGCTGGGCTACGTCCATCTGAAGATTGAGCAGCCCGTGGCCGCCAAGGAACTGACCATCAAGATGGTGGGCCCGGCACAGGACAGCAAGAAGTTCGGAACGGTAAAGGAACTGGCCGGAGGCGTGGCCAACGAGATGGACCGTATGAAGAGCGCACAGGGCAAGACCGAGTTGCGCATCGTGGAGGCCGACCTGATGGAAAACCTGTAAACGCCGAGACGTCAGGGCTGGCAGCTGAGCCGGTCCTGCGTCATACGCTCCATATACTGCTGGATGATGGCCTTCAACTCAAGCTCCATCTGTTGTTGCTGTGGGAAATGTCCCGCCACATTTTGCTGCATCAGCGAGTCTGCAAGTGAATAAACGGCACGGGTACGCTCTCCATCGAACTGAAGGACGTGGCCGTGCTTCACATATTGGTAGATGCCATTCAGGTAGTTCACCGCCCAAGTGTCTTCCGGCTCGGTGGCGAAGAGGTCTATGCCAAAGCCGAAAAAGGGCTTGTCGTAGCCTAACAACCCCATCACTGTTGGCAGGATGTCAATCTGCTGCGCTATCTTATGCTGCACCTCGCCACGCTGGCGCAGAGTGTCGCCTGGTTCATAGATGACAATGGGCGAGCAGAAACCACCCAGGTCAGTCTGGTAATAGGCGTGGTCAGTCTGGTTTGTATGGTCGCTGGTGAGCACAAAGATGGTGTTCTGGAACCACGGCTGGCGGCTGGCCTGCCGGAAGAAACGGCCCAGCGCCATATCAGTATAGCGGATGCACTTGTGGATGATGAGGCCCTCTTCGGGATAGACATCGCGGTACTTGTCGGGGATGGCGTAGGGATGGTGGCTGCTGGCGGTGAAGATGGCGGTCATAAACGGCTCCTTCATTTCCGACATCTTGGTGCAGTAGTACTGTAGGAAGGGTTCATCCCAGATAGCCCACATACCATCGAAGTCGTCATCGCCGCCGAATCGGGGGTCATCGTCGTAGTCTTCACGGCCATAATACTGCTGGAAGCCCGTGCTGCGGGCAAAAGCCATAAAACCCATACTGCCGCGCTGCGCCCCGTGGAAGAAAGCCGTCTGGTAGCCCTCCTGGCCCAGCAGGCTGGCAATGCCTTCGACATGGTTCATCGAGGCCGGGGTCAGGATGAACGGCTCAACGAACATAGGGATGCTTGACAGGATACTCGGCATACCGTCGATGCTCTTGCGCCCATTACAGAAACTGTACTCGAAAGTGGTGCTCTGTGCAATGATGGAATCGACGCAAGGAGTGTAGCCCTTGTATTTCCCATTCTCCAGATTCTTGTTAAGGGCTCCGATATACTCGCGGCCAAAACTTTCCACAATAAGTATTACAACGTTCTTATGAGACTTCTGAAACTCATAGGGTCTATGGACTGGCGTATAAATGGTCTCCAATTCTTCTGGGGCGAAGTAGTCGGGAACGACGAAGACTGCTTTTCCGATGGTGCGGTAGAGCGCAAAAGGCGTGTTCAGCACCAGAGCGGCATCGGTGGGACGGTCCACATACTGGTTGGCATTGCTGATGGTGATGGGGCGGACGGCTGTAGTGAAACCACCACGGATGCCTGCCACTACAAAGGGGGCCACAAGGGCAAGTGAGGCAAGCGTCGCCAGATCGTAGCGCCACCAAGACAGTCGGCGGGCCTCTAACCGGGGTGTGCGGTAGAGCCGCCACAATCCGTAGGCCACGACAATGAAGAGCAGCAGGAAATACCAGTGGCGAAGCGTCTCGGTAAAGATGACACCCCCAAGATTGCCTTCATTGCCAAACTCGCTGAACACGGTGGTCGTGGTGCGCCGCAGGGTAAAAGGGAAATAGGCCGCATCGGCCAGGTTGACGGCAAAGGCCAGAAGATTAATCAGCACAAAGACCCACTTGCACAACAGATGCCAAAAATGCGTCTCCTTCAGGTGGAGAGGCAGCAGCATCAGCACAATATAGGGAATATTGGTGACAAGGATGGCCGAAGTATCAAACACAAGCCCGCCCTGGAATATCTCCATCGACAAACTGGAGGCGAAATAGCTCCAGTTGTCGATGAGATAGGCCAGACGGGCCAGAAAATATACCACATAGGCCAGCAGCAGATTGCTAAGCATGGCCATCAATGGCGAGAGGTATCTCTTCATTGTCTAAAGGTTGGCAAGTTCCAATGCCTTGTCTACGGCAGCACTCAGCCCGTCGGCGTTCTTGCCGCCTGCCTGGGCGAAGTGGGGCTGACCACCGCCGCCGCCCTGGATGAGTTTGGCGGCTTCGCGCACCAACTGGCCGGCATTCAGGCCGTGACTGGCCACCACGTCGTCGCTAATCATAATGGTGAGTTGCGGCTTGTCGTTTGCCTTTGAACCTATGACGCAGAACAACGGCCCTTCCACGCTTGCGCGTATTCTGAAAGCGAGGTCCTTGGCGGCTTGCGGTTCCATAGGCATAATAGTGGTAACCACCTTCACGCCACCAATCTCGCGGGACTTCCCCAGCAGTTGCTTGGCATAACGCTCAACGGCCTGGGCCTGGAATGTCTCAATCTCTTTCTTCATCGAGTCGTGTTCCTCGATATACATACGGACGACGCCCTGCAGGTCTTTCGCGTTGTTGAAGAACGACTTGATGGCCTTCAGCGTGTCCTCAATGTTATAGAGAAGTTCCTCGCACTCCTTGCCAGTACGGGCCTCGATGCGGCGGATGCCAGCAGCCACGCTGCTCTCGGAGACAATCTTGAAGAAACCAATGCGGCCTGTGGAAGTGGCATGGATGCCGCCGCACAACTCGCACGACGGGCCGAAGCGCATCACGCGCACCTTGTCGCCGTACTTCTCGCCGAAGAGGGCGATGGCACCGAGTTTCTTTGCCTCGTCCATCGGCATATCGCGGTGTTCGTCGCGGGGCAAGTCCTGACGTATCAGGTCGTTCACGAGACGCTCCACCTCACGCAGTTGCTCGTCGCTGACCTTCTCGAAATGGGAGAAATCGAAACGCAGTGTGGCCGGCGAAACGAAGGAACCCTTCTGTTCCACATGGTCGCCAAGCACCTGCTTCAAGGCATAGTCGAGGAGGTGGGTGGCGGTGTGGTTGGCAGCCGAAGCGTCGCGCTTGTCGGTATCGACGCAGGCCATAAACTCTGCCGTCGGGTCTTTGGGCAACTGCTTGACAATGTGGACGGTCTGGCCATTCTCGCGCTTTGAGTCAATGATTTCCACCGTCTCGTTCTCGCCGGCAAGTACGCCCGTGTCGCCCACCTGGCCGCCCATCTCGCCGTAGAACGGCGTGTAGTCGAGCACCAGTTCGTAGAAGGTGTTCTTCTTCTGGGTAACCTTGCGATGCCTTATAATATGACAAGTGTGTTCCGTATAGTCGTAGCCGACAAACTGCTGTTCGCCTGGTTGCAGTTCCACCCAGTCGCTGTTCTCAACGGCGGCGGCATTGCGGGCGCGCTCTTTCTGCTTCTGCATCTCGACGTTGAACTGCTCTTCGTTGACGGTGAAGCCGTTTTCGCGGCAGATGAGTTCCGTCAGGTCGAGGGGGAAGCCGTAGGTGTCGAAGAGGCGGAAGGCCTGCTCTCCACTTAACTCCTTCTCTTCCTTGCTCTTCATCTCCTCCATCGCCTTGTCAAGCAGGGAGATACCCTTGTCGAGGGTGCGCAGGAAACTGTCCTCCTCTTCCTTGATGACGCGGCCAATGAGTTGCTGTTGGGCCTTCAGTTCGGGGAAGGCATCGCCCATCTCCTCGACGAGCGTGGGCAGAAGTTTGTAGAGAAAGGCCTCTTTCTGTTCGAGGAACGTGTAGGCATAACGGACAGCACGGCGCAGGATGCGGCGGATGACGTAGCCTGCCTTGGCATTACTGGGCAACTGGCCATCAGCAATCGAGAAGGCCACAGCACGCAGATGGTCGGCGCAGACGCGCATAGCGACATTCACTTGCTCTTGAGCTTCAGTAGTCTCATTTTCCTCCTCGAAAGTGGTGTAGTGAAGGCCAGTTATCTGCTGCTCGGCCTTGATGACAGGCTGGAACACGTCGGTGTCGTAGTTCGAGTGCTTGCCCTGCATCATACGGACAAGACGCTCGAAGCCCATACCAGTATCTATGACGTTCATCGACAACTTCTCTAATGAACCGTCGGCCTTGCGGTTGAACTGCATAAAGACCAGATTCCAGATTTCGATGACCTGCGGGTCGTCCTTGTTCACCAGTTCGCGGCCGGTCTTCCCGCTGGCGGCGCGCTGCTCTGGTGTGCGGCTGTCGACGTGAATCTCCGAACAGGGGCCACAAGGACCAGTATCGCCCATCTCCCAGAAGTTATCGTGCTTGTTGCCGTTGATGATATGGTCTTCTGGCACGTGCTTGGCCCAGTAACGGGCGGCCTCGTCATCGCGGGGGATATTCTCTTCGGGCGAACCCTCGAACACGGTGACATAAAGGTCTTCGGGATTCAGTTTCAGCACGTCAACCAGATACTCCCAGGCCATATCGATGGCGCCCTCCTTGAAGTAGTCGCCAAACGACCAGTTGCCGAGCATCTCGAACAGAGTGTGGTGGTAGGTGTCGTGGCCCACCTCCTCCAAGTCATTGTGCTTTCCACTGACGCGGAGGCATTTCTGCGTGTCGGCACGGCGGCGCGGCTCCGGGTCACGGGTGCCAAGAATTATGTCTTTCCACTGGTTCATACCGGCGTTGGTGAACATCAGCGTCGGGTCATCCTTGATCACCATCGGGGCCGAGGGCACAATGGCATGTCCTTTCGACTCGAAATACTTCTTGAACGAGTCGCGGATTTCTTTTGCAGTCATCATTGTTTATTTACGATTTACGGATTTTCGATTTTTGATTTTTTTATTTTCGAGTTTTTCGTTATTACGAGATTACGTTATTACGTTATTAAGAGATTACGACAGGGAAAAGCCCCCTCAGAGCGATTCAACGAAAGAGCGGGTGGTCTGGAAGGAGCGGTCGGCAATGGTGTTCCAGAAGTCGTGGTACTGCGAGGCATCAGTGTCACGCAGAGGGATGTCGCTCACCATACGGAACGAAATGAAGGGTACACCTAGGATATGGCACGTCTGGGCGATGGCACACGACTCCATATCGACGGCAATGGCATCGGGAAAGTGGGCCACAATCTCACGCATCTTCTCCTTGGAGTCGACGAACCAGTCGCCAGTAACAATGAGGCCATGATGGACAGTAGAGCCTTCGACCACAAGACGTTCACTTTGCTGCAACAAATAGGGGTCGGCCTGGAAACGGGCAGGCAAGCCCTGTACCTGGCCGAACTGCGTAGTGCTGTCGATAGCAAGCCCGCAGTACACGTCGTGGTAGCACAGTTCACGGCTCACCACCACGTCCTGCACATTAATCCCGTCGCCATTGCCGCCAGCACATCCGCTGGAGATGATGCAATCGGGGTGGAACTCGTTTATCAATTTCTGGGCACCAAGGGCAGCATTCACCTTGCCGATGCCACATTTCTGCACCAGCACATCACTTCCTTTGAACACTTGCTGCAACTGGTGCAGTTCCTTGTCCATAGCGACAATGATTCCTACTCTCATACTGTCTTCGTTTAAGAGAATGCGACGGTAAGGCCAGCCATCACGATGCTGACCATCGACATGAGTTTGATAAGGATGTTGAGCGAGGGGCCGCTGGTGTCCTTGAACGGGTCGCCTACGGTGTCGCCAACGATGGTGGCCTTGTGTGCGAAACTGCCCTTGCCTCCGAAGTTACCCTCTTCGACCATCTTCTTGGCATTGTCCCAGGCACCTCCGGCATTGGCCATAAAGACGGCCAGGGTGAAGCCGCAAGTCAGTCCGCCAACAAGCAGACCGAGCACGCCAGCCACGCCAAGCACGCAACCCACAACGATGGGGATAGCAATGGCAAGCAGCGACGGGAATATCATCTCATGCTGGGCAGCACGGGTGGAAATCTCCACGCACGAACCGTAGTCGGGCGTAGCTTTGCCCTCCATAATGCCCTTGATTTCACGGAACTGGCGGCGCACTTCCTCCACCATCTTCTGGGCGGCGCGACCTACGGCCTCCATCGTGAGACCACAGAACAGGAAGGCAGCCATGCCACCGATGAAGGCACCTACGAGCACCTTCGGATTCATCAGCGTCACCTGGAAGTAGTTCATAAAGTCGGGGATAGTAGCCTGGGCGGCGTTGATGACCTCACCCTTCAGGTTGGTGAGCGTGGTGCCTGTGCGCTCCATCGCAATCTTCACCTCTTCTATATAGGAGGCCAGCAGGGCCAGAGCGGTCAGGGCAGCAGATCCGATGGCAAAGCCCTTGCCAGTGGCAGCGGTAGTGTTACCAAGTGCATCGAGGGCGTCTGTGCGATGACGCACTTCCTCGCCCAGCTCGCTCATCTCAGCGTTACCGCCAGCATTGTCGGCGATGGGGCCGTAGGCGTCGGTGGCCAAAGTGATGCCCAGCGTGGAGAGCATACCCACGGCGGCGATACCGATGCCATAGAGACCCTTCGACAGTGCCTCAGCACTCATCTCCATATTGAAGCCGTTGGCACAGAGGTAACTCAGCAGGATGGCCACGCCAATGGTAACCACAGGGATGCACGTTGAAATCATACCCGTACCGATACCCTTGATGATAACGGTGGCCGAGCCAGTAAGGCCAGCCTCAGAGATTTTCTGCGTCGGCTTGTATGAGTGCGACGTGTAGTATTCGGTTGCCTGACCGATGATGACACCGGCAGCCAGACCCGTGATGACCGAGAACGACAAGCCGAGCCAGTTTTCTATCTGTAGCAGATAGAGGATGGCGAAAGTGGCAGCAGCGATAAGCACAGCCGAAACGTTGGTGCCTAATGACAGCGAGTGGAGCAAATCTTTCATTGTGGCACCTTCCTTGGTGCGGACGAGATAGACACCGAAGATGCTGAGGAACACACCGACGGCAGCAATCAGCATCGGAGCGATGACAGCACGCAACTGCATGTCGGGCACCATTGCAAATGCCGTAGCGCCAAGGGCAGCAGTAGAGAGGATGGAACCGCAGTACGACTCGTATAGATCGGCACCCATACCAGCCACGTCGCCGACGTTGTCACCCACATTGTCGGCGATGGTAGCGGGGTTGCGCGGGTCGTCCTCCGGGATATCAGCCTCCACCTTTCCCACGATGTCGGCACCAACGTCGGCAGCCTTCGTGTAGATGCCGCCACCCACGCGGGCAAACAGGGCCTGCGTGGAGGCACCCATACCGAAGGTCAGCATCGTAGTGGTGATGGTGATTAGGGCCATTTGGTCGCCCTGATAAAAGTGGTTCAGGATGAGGAACCAGATGGCAATGTCGAGCAAGCCGAGACCCACGACGGTAAGACCCATCACGGCACCTGAACGGAAAGCAATCTTCAGGCCGGCATCCATGCTCTGGCGGGCAGCATTGGCTGTGCGGGCAGAGGCATAAGTGGCGGTCTTCATACCGAAGAAACCAGCCAGACCACTAAAGAAACCACCTGTCAGGAAAGCGAAGGGCACCCACGGGTTCTGCCAATGGAGCACGTAAGCCATAAAGGCGAAAAGGACGGCGAGCACCACGAAGACAATGGTCACCACCTTGTACTGTTGTTTCAGATAGGCCATAGCGCCACGACGCACATGACCGGCAATCTCTTTCATACGCGGAGTGCCTTCATCAGCGCCCATCATCGAGCGGAAGAAGGTCCACGCCATACCCAAAGCCACTACAGAAGCGACGGGCACAATCCAAAAAGCAGCAGGAATAGTCATTTGTACAAAATTTAAAATCAGTTTAGTTGTGCAAAGGTACTAACAAAATCCGAATGTGCCAAATATTTCAATAAAAAAGAATGGGGAGGGAGCAGAAAAGTCTGCTTTCCTCCCCATTCTTGGGATTAAGATTTGAATGAAATTACTTCACGTACTTCTTGCCGTTCTGGATGTAGAGACCCTTAGCAGCCTTCTCCAGACGCTGGCCTGCGACGTTGTAGATAGCGCCATTGTTCTCTGCGTTCTTAACCTCGTTGATGCCGTTAGTGTCATCATTGATTTTGAAAGTGACATCAGCAATGGTATTACCCTGGCCAAATGTAGCCCAGCCCTCGTTCGCGATGTTAGCCAAACCGATGTTGCAAATCTTACCTTCGCCCTTAAATTGGGGATCATCAGCTTTGAATTTGAAGGTAAAGAGCACGCCATGTGTGGAGGCAAACGGAGTATGATCACCGTCAACAAAAGCAAACACATAACCATCACCACTTGCTAGTTCTTGAAGTTGCTTACCGCCTTCGATATCGGCATCTTCATCGATTGCATCACCAGCCTCAATGCACTTTTTCTTGCCAGCAATTTTAGTGCTAGTCGTATTAAAGTCAACTCCTTCTGGTAACTTAATCGAGAAATTCACGCCACAAAGCGTTTCTTGTGTGTCATAGTCAATACCTACAACAAGTTCAAAAGAACCGTCTTCAGCTGTTGTAACATCAGCAGCAGTAAGAACAGTCACTTCGTCAGCGTTAGCTGCACCTGCGAAGGCCAGAAGACCGGCCATCATCATAAGTCTAAATGCTTTCATAATTGTTTTTAATTTTTAAGTTGTTAATAATTAATGATAAATAATATAATTATATATTCTCTTTATTTTTACTTTAGTCTATGTATGCCCGCCCATCTGAGCGGGCACACACAGTTTTACTATTGCTTACTCGCCTCCTGCCATTATGGTAAGCACCGTAGAGATGTCAGCCACATCGACATAACCATCGCCATTCACGTCGGCAACAGCATCGTTACCACCATTTGCCATCACAGTCAGGATGGAAGAAATGTCAGCCACGTCTACATGCTCGTCGCCATTCACGTCACCCTGGATACCAGCAGCACCAACGAACTTGAAGATCTTCAGATTGTCGAACCAGCAGCGGCGATCCTTGTTATCATAGTTAGAAGTTATAACGAAACGAGTCACCTTGTTGTCATCCATTTCCTGAATCTTGATAGGATTGCCTGTGCAAGTACCTTTCTGAGCGTTAACCACAGTACCCTGTACTGTACCTTCAGCATAATTAATAACAAGTTTAAATGTTGACTTATTATTGTCTACACAAATAGCGCCATTAGATGCTGAACCAGAGCCAATACCCGTTACGTATCCGTTTATATCCATACCACTATTAGCGTCATCGTTAAACTCGTTATAACCAACAACTGCATTATAAGAGTTAAATGTGAAACCAGCAACGCGAGTGCCATTTTCATTCTGCAACTCAATACCTGTTGTTCGATTTACTAATTTACCATACCACATATCAAAGTTAACCTCAATGATATCATTATCAGAAGGAGCATCGAAAGTGGCCACTGCCGTACCCTTACCAATACGGAGTACATCCGTAAGGGCATCCGTATATCCCAGTGCAAAGTTACTTCCGTCGTCATTATTGTCAGAATATGGGTTAAGAACCATTTCTCCTGCACTACCTATAGCGACATATTCACCAGCATCATTTTGTGCGACAGCCGTTGAGAAGTCGATGTCGACAATAGGCTTAATTTCTGCAGTTGCCTCGAAGGACTCAACGGCCTCTGCCAAAGCTTGAATCATAGACTCGATATTAGCCACGTCTGTGTCACGGCGATCATCATTAGTGTTAGCATAAATCTCTTTATACAAATCAGAAGCAGCCTTAATTGCCGGGTCGATAATGGTCTTGTCGGCATTTACATTCTTCGGATTGTTGCGCACCGACTTGGCATTGTTGATGGCAGCAAACAGATCTGCAATCGGCTTGTTGCTTTCAATGACAGCGTTGGCTGCATTTTGATAGCCACGCACGACCTGGTATTCCAGACGCTTGGTATTACCCTCCTCATCGGGTTCTGTGTACTCTTCGACACCCTGATAGAGTGCCCAGTCGTTCAGCTCCTCGGTGGTAGCCACGCCAGCATCCTCACCGTCGCTGGTAACCCAGCCTTTGGCAACGATGGCATTATAGTAGGGGTCGTATTTCTCGAGGGCAGCAGCCAATGTGGCCTGATCCCAAGGATAATCCTTCTTGCCCTGCATACTGACCACCTTTGCGCGTGCGGCCAACATAGCATTGTATTGAGCAATAAACTTTTCGAAAGCCTGCTTGTGCTCTACGCCGGCAGCAACCTCTTCGAAGCTGCGAATCTCAAAGTTCTTGATATTGAATGCAGAACCGGCGTTGTGACCTTCCCACCAGAAGCCAGCCTCGAAGGGACCATTGCCATCGAATTCAGCTACGATATAGTATTTCACATAGTCCTCACCGACGATGGTGCCCAACTCAACCTCGTTACTGCCAACGAAAGCCTTGACATTCTTTTCGAGGGTATAGGTATAATTATAATTCTTGTCGCAATATGCATTGCGTACCTCAGCAGCAATGTAATACTTTCCTGCAGGCAGATATTGGTTGTAGAGAGCCACCTTACCTTCCGGATTTTCGTAAGTACCCTGAATCTGCTTGTTCAAGTTTTCAGCCCCTTGTGCATGCAGCCAGTTGTCACCATAGAACTTGAAGCCACCGATAATCTGCCCATTGCTAATGTTGCCACGATTATACTTCGGGAAAGCGGTCAAGTCGGAAACATATTTGAAGTAAGTGTCATCTTTGCCAATATTGATTGAACTGGCGTCAAGATATGCGTTCAGTGCGCCTTCAAAGCCTTCTTCGCCCATCAGACCTTCTGCAGTTGTAACATCATCCAATTCATTGTTCTCAATCATTGCCTCAATCATCGGGATGACATTTCCTTCCATGTCAGCCTTTGCATCGGCAGCCTCAGGAGTATCAAAGTTAGGATCTGCCAACAACAGCTTTGCGAAATCAATCTTCTTCTGTGCAATGCGGATATCATAGACTTCGTCGGCTGTATTGACGGAGAAGTTGGTAATCTGGACACCCGTAGCCATCTTCTCAACGTGTATGGCCAACATCTGAGGTGCACCGACAGAGTCGGAAACTTCAAAATAATAGTTTACCGTTGTCCATTCCCCATTGAAGTTCTCGGCGGTAGCAATGTTTGCAACAAGAGCATCTTCTGTTGAAGCAGCCTTGTTCAGTTCGCCTGAGGTATTGAGGAATATGTCAAAATAGTTGCTTCCTATTGACTCTCCGATAGTAGTGATGCCTGAAGTGGTCTCTCCAGCGGCACGTATCTGATACGAAACCACATAGGTACCGGCGTCCAGTTTCATAACACGTGCCAAAGCGGCTCCTTCGGTTGCTCCTTGGCTCATAATAACATTCTCGCCATTCTCGCCCTCACCAGGCTCCACAGCCCATGTTTCAGCGTTGACGGGTTCGCCTGCAGCATCAGTCCAGCCAGTGGTAGCGTCGCCAAAAGTGCCATTGGTAATCAGGTTCTCACCTGTGATCTTCACTCGTCCGTTCTTGAGAAAAGCGTAATCTCCCTCACTGTATGCGAAGGATGACATTGCGCAAGTCATTGCGAGTGCGACAAATAGTAGTTTTTTCTTCATAGTTGTTTGTAGCTAGTTATTATAATTGGGTTTCTTGGTTTTGTTGGGTTTTGACGATTATACAATTAAACAAATTACTAGTTTGGGTGCAAAGGTAGGAAAAAAAATAATACCACGCAAATTTTTTTGCATTTTTTTTTGCCAAATCTACAGCATTGAAGGAAGTTGATACAATTTTGTAGCATTTGACCCCTTTAGGAGGATGAGTTTACGTGTTGGCTTCTGCTTTTGTAGTGTTTCTTTCACCTCTTCCACGGACTGGAATTTCCTGAAACTGGTGTTGGTGGCGGCAAACTCCGAACCCACCAGCCACACGTCTTCCAAGCCGGTGGCAAGGAGCAAATCAACTATTTTCTGATGCTCGTCCCTGCTGTCGTCGCCCAGTTCGCGCATGTCTCCCAAGATGGCCATTTTCGTTTCCCCTTCAAGGGTTGTCAGCCGTGCGAAGTTCTGCAATGCCGCCATCATACTCGAAGGGTTGGCGTTGTAGGCATCGACGATGAGGCGGTTGCCATCCGTATTCATCAGTTGCGACCGACTGTTTGTTGGCGCATAGTTCTCCAGCGCGTGACAAATCTGCTTCCTGTCTACGCTGAAGTTGATGCCTACGGCGATGGCTGCCAGTAGGTTGTCGATGTTGTAGTCGCCGATGAGTTGCGTCTGCACCTTGTGCCATTTCTGCGACGCCCCCGTGTCTTCCAACTCCATCAAGGGTTTCCGCCAGCGCATCCGCAGGAAAGGCGAAGGCTGGCCGTTGTCGTCGCAGATTATTTCGCCGGAAATGCACTCATACTGCTTGTCTGGGTCGGTGGAGTAAGGTGTGACCCAAAGCGAGTCGGGAACCATATCGACAAGGGTGTCGTTATCGGCGTTGAGGAAGATGAGTCCGTCCTCCCTGGTGGCAAGGTAGTCGTAGAGTTCGCCTTTGGTCTTGACGACGCCCTCGAAGGAGCCGAAGCCCTGCAAATGGGCGCGCCCCACGTTGGTGATGATGCCACAAGTGGGCTCGGCGGTTTCTGCGAGGGTCTTGATGTCGCCCGGATGGCTTGCCCCCATCTCGATGATGGCTATCTGGTGTGAGCTGTTGAGGCGTAAGAGCGTCTTTGGCACGCCGATGTCGTTGTTCAGGTTTCCCTCTGTGGCCAGCACGCTGTATTTCTCACTGAGCACGGCCCTGACCAGCTCCTTGGTAGTGGTTTTGCCGTTGGTGCCGGTAATGGCGATGACGGGTATGTCGAACTGCCGCCTGTGCTCACGGGCGATATCTTTGAGTGTCTGGAGGCAGTCTTCCACCAGGATATATTGCCTGAAGTCCGGGGACATGGGATGGGGTACGACCTGCGGCTCGTCGACGATGGCAAGTGAGCATCCTTTCTGCAGGGCCTGCGCGGCAAATTTGTTGCCGTCGAAAGAGTCACCCTTGAGTGCCAGGAAGATGCTTCCCTCGGGGCAGTCGCGGCTGTCGGTAGTGATTCCGTTGTGCTGGCGGTAGATGTGGTAAAGTTTATTGATGTCCATAACTATTATTATAAGGTGAGTGAAAGGGAAATGAAGGGGAAATGATGGTGGAGTGAAGGGGACGATAGTTCAAGCGCATGAACTATTGTCACTTTCACTCCCGTCGACGGCAGTCGGCTCACTCCCCTTTCACTCCTTATCACTCCTATCATACGGAACTTGAATATAATGCCTGTTTTTGGCGGGTCAGAAATTGGACGAACCAAACTGCTGGTTTGGACGAACCAAAGTGACAGTTTGGACGAACCAAACTTTTCGGGTCTGCGGAGAGGCAAAGTTCAAGGGCTGTAAGGTATGTCCCTACAGCCCCTGCCATTTTACCCCTTACGTTCTATCTGCTTCAGCGTACCCAGAGCCGGGGTCGAACCGGCACGGGTTTCCCCACTGGTGTTTGAGACCAGCGCGTCTACCGATTCCGCCATCTGGGCCTCTGAAAGCGGGTGCAAAGTTACGAATAAAAAATGAAATATGCAAGAGTTTCTGCTAAAAATATAAAAAAACTTTGTCTATTTGAAATGTTTTGCGTAATTTAGCCCCGTCTTTTTAACCAAAAGTCTAATTTATGTCCAACTTGAACAATAATTATTGCATTATTCTGGCTGGCGGACGCGGCAAGCGCCTATGGCCCTCCAGCCGCCAAGAGCACCCCAAACAGTTTGTTGATTTCTTCGGCACAGGCCGCACACAGCTTCAGTCCACTTTCGACCGAATTTCGGGCATCATCCCCAATGACCATATATATATATGTACGTGTAAGGAGTTTGAACCGCTGGTTCACGCACAGCTTCCCGACATTGACGAGCGCCACGTGCTCTGCGAGCCCGTGAACCGCAACACAGCCCCTGCCGTGGCGTGGGCTGGCGTGCGCATCCACCGCGAGTGCAGCGACGCCAGTGTGCTGGTGGTGCCTTCTGACCAGCTTATTGTCGACGATGCTGCTTTCCGCCGCTGCGTGGAGGAAGGTCTCGACTTTGTGGCCAAGACCGACATCATACTGACGATGGGCATCCGCCCCACCCGACCGGAACCGGGCTACGGCTACATCCAGATGGGCGAGCCTTCGCTCTATGCCGGCATCAGCAAGGTACAGTCGTTTACGGAGAAACCTGAGCGGCAGTTCGCACAGCTGTTTATGGAGAGCGGCGAGTTTCTGTGGAACACGGGGATGTTTCTGGCCAACCTGAACTTTCTGCGCCAGTTCTTCCTAACGGTCATCCAGGACCTGCCCCACCGCATGGCCCAACTCATCAACATCCATTCGGAGGAAGAGGAACTGGCGTTTGTCAACCAGTATTACTCGGCCTATCCAAACCTGTCGATGGACAAGGCCGCACTGGAATTGTCGGACAATGTGTACGTGATGTGCTGCAACTTCGGCTGGGCCGACTTAGGCACCTGGCACGCCATCTACGAGTGTATGCAGAAAGGCGAGGGCGACAACGTGGTAATCGACTCGGAGGTGATTCTGGAGGAGTGCAGCGACAACATCATCAAGCTGCCGCGAGGCCACGTGGGGGTCATCAACGGCCTGGACGGCTATATCGTGGCCGAACAGGGCGACGTGCTGCTCATCTGCAAGAAGAGCGACTCGTCGGCACTCATACGCAAATATGTGAACGAAGTGGGCATCCGCTACGGCTCGGCCTACATCTGAGCCTATGCCAGCGTAATGGTGTCGGCACAGACTGGTTCGCGCAGGAACACCTGTGCCTGCTGGCCGAAGCGGTCGGCGTTTTCAGTAGTGAGGAATCGGGCTGTTCCGCCTTTAGAACAACGGGCCTCCATATCGGGATGTCGCTCCAAATAGTTTTTCAGCGACTGCGCCACATATTCACCCTGGGGTACAATGCGTACTCCAGGGTGAATGTATTTCAGGATTTTGGGCATCAGCAGCGGATAGTGCGTGCAACCCAAGATGACAGCGTCGATGAGCGGGTCGCGGCGCATCAGCTGATCCAAGTTCTTCTTCACGAAATAGTCGGCACCGGGCGAGTCGGCCTCGTCGTACTCCACCAGCGGCACCCAGAAAGGGCAGGCCACACCCGTCACCTGGACATCTGGGTGCAGTTTCCTGATTTCCAAATTGTAACTCTCGCTCTTGATGGTTCCCTCCGTAGCGAGCACGCCCACATGGCGCGTCTTGGTGAGACTGCCGATGACTTCTGCCGTCGGCCTGATAATGCCTAAAACGCGGCGTGAAGGGTCCAAGCGCGGCAAATCGTTCTCCTGAATGGTGCGCAACGCCTTGGCCGAAGCGGTGTTGCAGCCCAGGATAACAAGAGGGCATCCCAAGTCGAAAAGCTTGGTGACGGCCTGGCGCGTAAACTCATAGACCACGTCGAAAGAACGTGGTCCGTATGGTGCGCGGGCGTTGTCGCCCAGATAGAGATAGTCATAGTCAGGCAGCAGCTGGCGGATGCCGTGCAGAATGGTCAGCCCGCCATAGCCACTATCGAAAATTCCGATGGGAGACATGGATTGCAACTGTAGTTGATCCACACGCTTATTGCTTTCCGTCCTCGGCAGATTCGGCATTGAGCAACTCCACGACCTCCTTGTTAATGTCGACACTCAGGTCGGTATCGATGAAGGGGCAGGCGTTGGAGTCGGTGTTCACCACCAGCGTGAGGGCATACTTCTTGGCCACCTTGGCGATGACGGCCTTCAGCTGCTGTCGCAGCGGCTCCATCGCCTCCTGCTCGGCCTTGCGCAGGTCAGCACGGCCTTTGCGCTTGAACTCCAGATTCTGCTGCAACAGCTGCTGCAGTTCGTTCTGGCGCTTGAGCAAAATGGTGCGGGGGAAGTCTTTCATTCCATCGAGGAAGGCCTCATACTTCTGGTTGAACTCCTTCTCTGTGCGCTGCAGCTCCCTGTCGTATGCCTCGCGGAGCTGCTGCACCTGCTGCTGAACGATGGCCTGCTGCGGCATAGCGGCCAACGCCGAGTCGTAACTCACGTAGCCAATGCACACCGTGGGCTGGTGGTGCAGCAGCACAGCGGGGTCTTGCGTCTCCTGCGCCGTCATCGGCAGGGTGAGGAGCAGGGTGAAGAGTAGAATCAGATGCTTCATAACGGCTTACTTGAGGTTGAGTTTGGCTTTCACCTGGGCGGTAACATCGGTAGAGAGCGTTGTGCTGATGTAGGGGATGCCGGCTCCGGTCTCCATAATGTAAACATAGCCGCCTTCCTGGCCGACGACCTTGATGGCATCAACCACTTTGGTGGTGATGGCGGCCATCTTGTCCTGCTGGGCCTTTGCCAGAGCCTGCTGGTTGTCCTGGTAGGTCTGCTGGATGCGCTGGTAGAGGTCCTGCAGTTCCTGGTTGCGGCGCTGCTTGATGTTCTCGGGCAGGGTGGCCTCTTCCTTCTCAAATGCCTCGGCCTTCTTCTGAAGCTCCTCCTGCATCTGTTTGAGGTCGGCCTCATACTGCTGGGTGAGTTTCTCTATTTCAGCCTTGGCTGTGTTGAACTCAGGCATTGCCTGGATGATTTCCTGTGAGTTCACATGTCCGAATTTCTGTGCGGAGACAGTAACGAAACCGCAGATTGCGCAGAATGCGCAGATGATAATTTTTTTCATTGTTTATGCCCCCTAAGTTAGGGGGGTGGGGGTCTGAACAAGCGTTAATCAGACATTTTTAATTAGTTTTTATTTTGTTTTGATAATCAGGGAGTCAGGGAATCTGCGCTTGTTCAGACCCCTAACCCCCTAACTTAGGGGGCTTGGGTCAGTTGGCGTAGCCCAGTTTGCGAAGCACCTCGTCGCTGATGTCGATTTTGGGACTGCCAAAAATAATGCCCGTGTCGCTGGCACGGTCGAGTATAAGTTGGTAGCCACGCTGCTCCGACACATCCTTGATGGCATTGTAGATTTCGTCCTGAATGGGCGTCATCAGGGCGGTGCGCTTCTTGAACAACTCGCCCTCCGGGCCGAAGTACTTGCGCTTCAGCTCGCTAGCACTCTTCTCTTTCTCCATAATGGCATCCTGGCGGGCCTTTTTCTGCTCAGCCGAGAGGAACACCAATTCATTCTGGTAGTTCTTGTACATAGTCTGCGCCTCGGTGGTGAGGGCGTCGACCTCAGCCTGCCACTTCTTCGACACCTGCGACAGCTGCTCGTTGGCACGCTCGTAGGCAGGTATGTTCTTGAAGATGTAGTCCATATCAATCAGCGCGAACTTCTGTGCACTTGCGCCACTAACGAATAGAGAACATTGAATAGCGAACAATGCCAAAAGCACCATCCACCTTTTGTTCATTATCCTTTCCTTTTTCGTTTTCATACTTTCAAATATTTGGTTTATACTATATTTTCACTTATCACTTTTCACTTATCACTATTCACTTATCACTTTTCACTTATCACTTTTCACTTATCACTATTCACTAGGCCGCAGGCCGCTTAAAACTCTTGTCCGAGTACGAAATGGAACTGGCTGCCACCCTGTTTCAGGCCGCTACTGCCCTGGTAGACCTTGTCAAAGCCGTATGCCCAGTCGATACCCATCAATCCGACCATCGGCAGGAAGATGCGCACACCCACACCGGCAGAACGCTTCATATTGAAGGGATTGAAGTCGCGAGTCTTGTACCAGGCGTTACCTCCCTCGAGGAATCCCAGTCCGTAGATGGTGGTGTTACCCAGCATAAAGGGATAGCGCAACTCCAGGGTGAAGCGGTCGTAGGCGTAGGCATCGTAGCCGCTGTAGCGGCTTCCCGTCCATTCACCGCCCTCGTAGTAGGCCGAGGCGGAAATGGAGCCGTTGTCGTAGCCTCGGAGTCCGATGGTCTCCTCGGCGTAGCTTGTGCTGTAGCCGCTCATACCGTCACCGCCCACATAGAATGTCTCAAAGGGCGAGCGCTTGTATTTGTTGTAGGAACCCAGCAGTCCAAACTCAATCCTGGTCATCAGCACGAAGCACTTCTGGGCGCTGGAGAGTGCGGTGTAGGTGCGGCTCTTGAACTTCCATTTGTGGTACTCCACCCACTTGTATTTCTCCGACTGCTCATCCTGCCAACGGCTGTAGTCTTCGGTATAGGTTCTCTGAGTGGCCAGGTTTTTGTAGTCCTTGCCGTCGAAGAGCGACCAAGGCGGCGTGAGGGTCACAGAAGCCGAGAACTCCGAACCGTGACGTGGGAAGAGCGGGTTGTCTGTCGATGTGCGCGTGAGTGCCAGCGAGAGACTGATGTTGTTGGAGTTGCCGTTGGAGATGAGGAAGTACTGCCAGTCCTTCAGCATATAGCGCTGGTAGGCCAGGGTGGCCGAGAGCTGGAAATAGTCGTCGGGCCAGCGCAGGCGCTTGCCCCACCCTACGGAGAGTCCGAAAAGGTTCACATACTTGTCGTCGTCGAGATAGCTCTCATAGTTGTTGTAATAGCCATTGGTCATGGTGCCAAAGCCGGAATAGAGATAGCTCAACGAGTTCATATAGGCCGAGTTGTAGTAGTTGCTCGACACGTCGCTCTGGTGCGAGAAGTAGGCGCCAACGTTGAGGGCATTGGGGCGTTTGCCTCCGAACCATCCCGTGCTGTAGTTGGTAGAGAACGATGAGTAGTAACGACCGTTGGTCTGGGCGTTAATGCCAATTTGCTCACCGTCGCCAGAAGGCATAAATCCACGATGCAACTTATTCTTACCCAAAAGGTTGCGTAGCGAGAAGTTGTTGAACTTGATGCCTGCACGCAGAATGATACCCGTCTGGCCCCATCCCATCGACAACTCCAGCTGGTCGTTGCTCTTCTGCTCCAGCATCCAGTTGATGTCTACGGTTCCGTCGTCGTAGTTGGGCTTCACGTCGGGGTTGATGGTCTCGGCGTCGAAATAGCCCATAGCAGCAATTTCACGTGCGGAGCGCATCAAAGCGTCCTTTGAGAAGAGGTCGCCGGGTTTTGTGCGCAGTTCACGACGTACCACTTCCTCATAAATGCGGTCGTTGCCGAATATTTTCACGTTGCTGAGGTGTGCCTGCGGCCCTTCCATAATACGCACTTCCAAGTCGATGCTGTCGCCCGTGATGTTCACCTCGGTGGGTTCAATCTGCGAAAAGACGTAGCCGTTGTTGTAGTAGTAGTCGTGCACGCCGTCCTCGTCCTGCAGCAAGCGCTTGTTAAGCAGCTTTTGGTTGTAGACATCGCCGCTCTCCATTCCCAGCAAGCGGTTCAGGTAGTCGGTATTGACCACCGTATTGCCCACCCAGCTGACGTTTCTGAGGTAGTACTTGTCGCCCTCGTCTATCTTGACATAGACGTTCACGTGCTTTTCGTCGGCGTTCCAGATGGAGTCTTCAAGTATGGCGGCATCTCGGAATCCCAGCTCGTTATATTTCTCTATAAGCTGTTGCTTGGCCTCCACATATCTCTCTTGCGTGAATTTCTTGGCCTTCAGGAAGGAGCGCATTGTTCCTGCCTCGTGTATCTTGCCGAAGGCACCCTTTGAGAAGACGTGTCCCTTGATTTTGGCGTCACTCAACTGGTTGTTTCCTTCGAAGATGATTTTCCTTACCTTCATCTTGTCCTTCTTGTCTATGTAGACATCGAGCATCACCTGGTTTTTTCCCGTCACGTCGTCGCTCTGGCGTATGTCTATTTCGGCATTCTTGAAGCCTTTGTCGTCGAAATATTTCTTTGCCAGGATAGTGGCCCGGTCGATGATGTTCTTTGTCAGGCTCATTCCCTTTGCCATTCCCAGCTTACTCTCCAAATCTTCCCGCTCACTCTTCTTCACGCCATAGTAACGGATTTCGGTGATGCGTGGGCGTAATTTGAGGTGGATGCCCAGATACACTTTTGAGTCGATGATAGAGTCTGCCGTTATCGACACATCGCTGAAGAGTCCGTGCTTCCAATAGCGTTTCACAGCCTCGGTGATTTCGCTTCCCGGCACCTCAATCTTCTGGCCCACACTGAGTCCTGAGAGGTTGATAAGCACAAAGTCTTCGTAGTCCTCAACGCCTTTCACGGTGATACCGCCTATCTGGCACTCCATAGGTGTACCGGCATAGCTGATTTCTTGCGCATAGATGAGAGTTGAAAAATGAGAGATGAGAAATATGATTACAATTCTGCAAAGACACGTGTATTGCCCTTGCAAACTCATCCATCTGCCCATTAAACTCTTAATATTGTCAAAAACACTTATCATATTAATCATTTCTCATTTTCCACCTGTGCCTCGGTCTTGCCGAAACGGCGCTGGCGGCCCTGGTAGCTGGCGATGGCCTGGTGGAGGCACTCTTCGTCGAAGTCGGGCCAGTAGGTGTCGCAGAAATAAAGCTCGGAATAGGCAATCTGCCAAAGCAAATAGTTGCTGATGCGCAGTTCGCCGCCTGTCCGGATAAGCAGTTCCGGGTCTGGCATGAAGTTGGTGACAAGGTGGCTGTTGATGGTCTCTTCCGTGATGTCTTCGGGCTTGATGCCTTCGCTGGCAATCTGCTTCATGGCGTTTGTCAACTCCCAGCGGGAAGAATAACTCATGGCGACAACCATCGTCATGCCCGTGTTCTCTGCCGTCAGGTCCTCCATATAGCGAATCTTCTTCTGCACACTTTCAGGCAGCCGCTGGAAGTCGCCCACCATGCGGAACTTCACGTTGTTGTCGGTGAACAGTTCCATTTCGATGAAACTGAGCACAAGGCCCATCAGCGCCTCAATCTCGTAGGCCGGGCGGTTCCAGTTCTCGGTGGAGAAGGTGTAGAGCGTCAGGTACTTCACGCCCAGGCGTGCGCACTCGGAAGTGATTTTCTTCACGGTGTCGATGCCGGCCTTGTGGCCCAGCGTACGGTCCCATCCACGCTCGGTGGCCCAACGGCCATTACCGTCCATAATGATGGCAATGTGCTGCGGGATGCGGGTTCTATCTAATTCACACTTCATAATTCACAAGTCATAATTCACAATTCATAATTCACAATTTATAATGTAATTTTAATCTTCGTCGTTCATACAGGTCTTGCAGCGGGCCCAGAGGTCGTAGGTGACCGAGACCTGCAGGGTGCTGAAGCAGTCGGTGTTCTTGAACATGCCTGTGCTCTTGATGCCATACGGGTCGGCGATGCCGTCGAGCTTGTCGCTGCCCGAAATGTGCATCAGCAACTCCGCCGTGAGGTTGAGCCGCTGTGCCAGTTTGTATTTCACGCCCACGCCCACCGGCATCTGGAAAGCCACTGCCGACGTGTTGTCGCTCTTGGCGAAGGCAAGTCCACCTCCGATGGCGATGAACGGTGTGAGCGGTTTCGCCCCGAAATACTCACGGCCCGTTCCGAAGGGCCAGAAGTTATACTCGAAGCACACGTTGAAGTCCACCAGGTTGGTAGAGAACGAGATGGGGTTGTTGCTGAGTTCGGGATACCACGTCTCCGCATTGGACGACGAGCCTTTCAGTTGGCCGTAGTTCAGCACGCCCGCCCACGACATTCTGGGATTCAACTTGTATTTTGCCACAGCCCCGCCCATCGGCTGCACGCTCTTGAGCAGACTGCCGCTGAAGTCGCCTTGATAGGACATCAGGCCTGCCCCGGCCCCCAGTTCCAAACGGTATTCGGGCTGGTCCTGGGCCAGACAAGTTGAAAGAGAGAGGTGACAGGCAATGAGTATGGTGACACCCTGGATGACTCGTACAGTAAAGCCCGTGCCACCCCATTCTTTCCTATTCAGCAGTGCTACCATACTTTTCACTTCCTTACCATAGTTTTCCGTTCCACACCTGGCCAGCATTGGTCACCAGCCACAGTTCGCCGTTGGCACTGGTGGTCATAGCCACCCGCGTGCCCTCGATTCCGTCGGGCAGTGCGTATGCGCCGTTCTTTTTCCATGTGATGCCCTGGTCACGCGACTGGCGCACACTCAACAGACTGCCCACAGCGAGCACCGAACCACTATAGTAAGCCATTGAAAGGCCTTCCTGGCAGGGCAACGGATAACGGTTTCCGCCGTCGAGGGGCATATAGACCCATCGGCCCTCGGTGTCAGAACCTGGGGCGTGGTATCGGCTGATTTTGCGCCAAAGCACGGTGTTGTTGTTGTTCTGGTCCTGTCCGGCCAGCAGCACATAGTCCATCGAGTCGGCAGGGGCGTAAGGCCAGTTCACCATTGTCAGTTCCGTTGTGGGAAGCAGACTGGCGTCGCTGTCCAGTTGTTCGTCGCGCCAGTTGAGGCCTATGCCATCGGTGCACACCTTCAGTCGTCCGTCGGTGCCTAAGGCGAATATCTCGTGGCTCGTAGCCCCAATCAGGGTGGCCAGCTCGGGGACGTCTTCAGTCGAATGAGACTTTTCCCAAAGTTCGTCGTTGTCCAAGCCCTCATAGTAGACCTTGCTGCCTTTACCGTCTACTCCCATATAAAAGAACTCCATATATCCGCTGACACCCACACGCATAGCCTTCACGTCGTAGATGCTGCTTCCCGTGATGATGGTGCCCCTATCGACCAGCAGCACGGTGTCCAGACAGGCCACGAGGTGCTTGTCCGTCCACCCTTTCAGTTCGTCACTCTCCAGCGTCTTCCTCCAAGCGAAGTTGATGCCGGTGGTCTGGCTGGCCGTGAGCGTGACGGTGTAGTCGCGGTAGGCGGTGCCGTCGCTGGAATAGACACGCAATGTGCGGGGAGCAGAGAAGTCGAGTGAGTCGGTAGTGCTGATGTAAGAGAGCGTGTCGCTGGTGAGCGACTTGAGGAACGCCACACCGCCATTCTTTGTCAACAGGCTGCTGATGACCACGTGTTTCAGGTCAGTACCCATAGGCAGCTCCGTCTGGTTATAGATGGTGCGTCCCAACTGGTCGATGGTCATCTTATAGGCTGAACCGGTAAACGTAGTCTTGATGACAGTATCGTTGCCCGTCTTCGACGAGGTGGTTTGCGTATAGCGGTTGAGCGTTCCCAACGTGATGCCGGTAATGGCCGTGTCCTCATAGGCCGCCACGTCATTATCGTTGCCATTGAGGCAGGAAGACAAGACGCCAACAGTAGCCATCAGCAAGCACAACGCTCCAAATAGATTCTTCATCCAGTAGGTCTGTTTAAGCATTTTGGCTGCAAATTTACGCACAATTCTCCAAAAAGCCGCCATTTTCCCACTTTTATTAAAGAAAATATATCATTATTTGTCGGATTTTAAGTTGTTTTTAGGGTTTGGGGCCGTCGTACTAAGGCAAAAGCGGCATACACCTACTAATATACTATAAGGTGTAAACGGAATGAAAAGTGTCAAATATTTGGCCGTTTCGCCGGAAATGTGTACTTTTGCAGCCGATATGAACTGGAACCAACTGATATCTAACTGCCGTCTGGGCCAGGAGCACCGCCACCTGGAGCGCCACGACGACCGCACGGAGTTCAAGCGCGACTACGACCGCCTGATATTCTCCGCCCCCTTCCGCCGCCTGCAGAACAAGACCCAAGTGTTCCCCCTGCCGGGCAGCGTGTTTGTGCACAACCGCCTGACCCACTCGCTGGAGGTGGCCAGCGTGGGAATGTCGCTGGGCAACGATGTGGCCACCCATCTATCGTCGCGCACTTCCGACCTCTCGCCCCTCATCTCTGAGATAGGGCAGATAGTGGCAACGGCCTGTCTGGCCCACGACCTGGGCAACCCGCCTTTCGGCCATAGCGGCGAAAAGGCCATACAGACTTTCTTTACAGAGGGGCCGGGCGCCTACTTGCAGGAGAAGGTGAGCGAGGCTTTCTGGACCGACATCACCCGCTTCGACGGCAATGCCAATGCTTTCCGGCTGCTCACCCACAGTTTCAAGGGACGGCGCGCAGGCGGCTTCGCTATGACCTACTCCACGCTGGCCAGCATCGTGAAGTACCCCTTCACCTCTGGGCAGGCCACGAAGAAGAAGTTCGGCTTCTTCGCCACCGAGCGTGCCCACTACGAGGCCCTGGCCCAGAAACTGGGCATCCCGCAGATGGGGCCCGACCGCTGGGCACGCTACCCGCTGGTCTATCTGGTGGAGGCCGCCGATGACATCTGTTACGAGATTATGGACCTGGAGGACGCCTACAAACTGAAACTGCTCTCGCTCGAAGAGACGTCAGAACTGATGCTCGGTTTCTTCGATAGTGACGCCCGCCAGCGCATCTGCCAACGCATTGAGGAAGAGACACTTACCGACCCCAATGAGAAGATTCAATACCTGAGGGCCTGCGTCATCGGCAAACTGGAGAACGAGTGCGTCAAGACCTTCATCGACCACGAGGAAGAGATTCTGGCAGGCACATTCCAAGGTTCGCTCGTCGACAATATGGCACCGCTTCAGCGTGATGCCTACCGCCGTTGCGTGGACGTGGCTCGCACGCGCATCTACCGCAGCCAGCCCGTTCTCGACGTGGAACTCTCTGGTTACCGCATTATGGCCACCCTGATGGAGCTGATGGTCGAGGCCATCGAGCACCCAAGCCGCTACTACAGCCAGCAACTGCTCTGGCGCGTCAGCAGCCAGTACGACATCGAGAACCCCGACCTGGAGGCCCGCCTCATGGCCGTCATTGACTACATCAGCGGCATGACCGACGTCTATGCCCTCGATGTCTACCAGAAAATCTGCGGTATCTCCCTTCCCATCGTATAAGGAGGGTGAAGGATTGACCTTCCCTTCAGGACAAGATTTAATACGCCTTTAGGGCATTTTTAGTTTGGACGAACCAAACCTGTAGTTTGGACGAACCAAACTCCCACTTTGGACGAACCAAACTTATGGTTAGGACGAACCAAATTTAAAAAGGGGTGGATATGTTTGGCCAATTCGGAAGAAATGCCTACCTTTGCACACCGTATGGGAAAGACAGTAATCGGTATGGACGCCAAGCGCATCGTGCGCAACGGCACAGGACTGGGCAGCTACGGGCGCACGCTGGTGGCAGGCCTGTCGGCACTCGACCGGTTCAGCCTTCAACTCTATGCCCCTGACCTCGGCCACGACTGGCTGCGCTCTCAGGTGGAGGGGCTGGAGGGTGTGGAGCTGCGCCTGCCTCGCCGCGCCTGGGGAGCCGTAGGCAAAGCCCTGTGGCGGTCGCACGGCGTAGTACGACAGATGAAAGCCGACGGCGTGCAAGTGTTCCACGGTCTCACCGGCGAATTGCCCATTGGCATCAAGCAGTCCGGCATCGCCTCGGTGGTAACCATCCACGACCTCATCTTTATGCGCCACCCGGAGTACTACAACTGGGCCGACACCAAGATCTACACCTGGAAGTTCCGCCGCACCCTGCGTGAGGCCGACTGCATCGTGGCTATCAGCGAATGCACCAAACGCGACATCGTGGAGCTGGGCGGCATAGACCCTTCATATATTAAAGTGGTGTACCAGAGCTGCGCCCCCCGCTTCGACAAGCCCATAGGCGGCGACCAGTGCCAGGAAGTGGCCAGCCGCTACAAGCTGCCACGCCGGTTTATGCTCTCGGTGGGAACCATCGAGCAGCGCAAAAACCTGATGCTGGCCTTGCGCGCCCTGCGGTGGATGCCTGCCGACGTAGCGTTGGTGGCCATCGGACGGCCTACGCCCTACACCGCACAACTGCAAAGCTTTGCCCACAGGGAGGGCTTGGAAGAGCGGCTGCTGATGCTGCACGGCATCGGCGACGATGAGCTGCCAGCATTCTATGCCTTGGCCGACCTGTTCGTCTACCCCTCACGCTACGAGGGTTTTGGCATCCCCATCATCGAGGCCATCAGTAGCGGCCTGCCCGTGGTGGCTTGCACAGGCTCTTGCTTAGAGGAGGCGGGAGGCCCGCACAACCTCTATACTGGCCCCGACGACGACCGTGCCTTTGCCACCGCAGCCTGCCAACTGCTGCGCGGAGAGGAGGGGCGACAGGAGCGGATTGACCGTAGCCGCGACTACATCCGCCGCTTCCAAGGCACATCGGTGGCGGCGCAAATGGCCGACATCTACCAGTCACTCGCAGAGGGCTAATTTACAGACCCCACCTCCTACCCCCACCCTTGAAGGAAGGGTAAAATCCCAATTTTTCTTAATATTTAAGGGGTTTTCTTGGCCAAATGACGGAAAATGAATAATTTTGGGGTCGCTTAAACGAAATCACTATCAATTTTATTATAATACCAATAACAATGAAAGTCTATCAGACAAACGAAATCAAGAACATTGCACTCATTGGCAGTGCGGGTAGCGGCAAGACCACTCTTGCCGAGGCATTGGTCTACGAGGCCGGCATCATCAAGCGCCGTGGCACCGTGGAAGGTAAGAACACTATGAGCGACTACTTCCCCGTGGAGCAGGAGTATGGCTACAGCGTCTTCAGCACCGTATTCCACACAGAATGGAACGGGAAGAAGTTGAACTTCATCGACTGCCCGGGTTCCGACGACTTCGTGGGAGGTGCCATCACCGCCCTGAACGTCACCGACCAGGCCGTCATCCTCGTCAATGGCCAGTACGGCCCCGAGGTGGGAACAATGAACGCTTTCCGCAACACGGAGAAATTGCAGAAGCCTGTTATCTTCTTGGTGAACCAACTCGACCGCGACAATTGCGACTACGAACAAATTCTGCATCAGTTGCAAGAGACCTACGGCGCAAACTGTGTGCCCGTGCAGTATCCTGTGGCCTGTGGCGCCGGATTCAACAGCATCATCGACGTGCTGATTATGAAGAAGCTGACGTGGAAGCCCGAAGGTGGCGCTCCCACCATCGAGGACATCCCCGCCGACCAGATGGACAAGGCCCAGGAGATGAAGGCCGCCCTCGTCGAGGCTGCCGCCGCTGGCGACGACGCCCTGATGGAGAAATTCTTCGAGACTGAAGACCTCAGCGAGGACGAAATGCGCGAAGGCATCCGCAAGGGTCTCGTCACCCGCTCAATCTTCCCCGTGTTCTGCGTCTGCGCTGGCCGTGATATGGGCGTGCGCCGCCTGATGGAGTTCCTCGGCAACGTGGTGCCTTTCGTCAGCGAAATGCCGAAGGTGAAGAACGCCGCCGGACAGGAAATCGCTCCCGACAGCAACGGTCCCGAATCGCTCTTCTTCTTCAAGACCGGCATTGAGCCGCACATCGGCGAAGTTTCCTACTTCAAGGTGATGAGCGGCGTCGTCAAGAGCGGCGACGACCTGACCAACGCCGACCGTGGCTCGAAGGAGCGTATGGGCACGCTCTATGCCTGCGCCGGAACGAACCGCGTACAGGTAGACCAACTTTGCGCAGGCGACATCGGTTGCACCGTGAAGTTGAAGGACGTGAAGACGGGCAACACCCTGAACGGCAAGGACTGCACCGACTGGAAGTTCAACTATATCCAGTATCCCAACTCGAAGTTCTCACGTGCCATCAAGGCCATCAACGAGAGTGAAACTGAGAAGATGATGGCCGCCCTGAACAAGATGCGCCAGGAAGACCCGACATGGGTGGTGGAGCAGTCGAAGGAGTTGCGCCAGATTATCGTCCACGGTCAGGGTGAGTTCCACCTGCGCACGCTGAAGTGGCGTATGGAGAACAACGAGAAGATCCAGATTGAGTACCAGGAACCGAAGATTCCGTATCGTGAGACCATCTCGAAGATGGCCC